>JANQIT010000166.1 GCA_028282025.1 Hwanghaeella sp.
TCGCCCCGACGTCGATGTCGGGCAAAGCGTATCCATTTCCATTCACGCGGACCGAGCGACGGCGCTGACATCATGACGACGGCCCAAAACGCGATCGGAAGCCGGTGGATGGGGTTCTACCCCGCGTGTTTTCTGCTGGTCTTCTTCTTCCTGCCCTTCGCCATCATGTTGGCAGTCAGTTTTTTCCACCGGGTCGACGGAGCCTTTTTCGAACCGGGCTTCGAATTCACACACTATCTTCGCTTTCTGTCGCCATTCTTCGGCAAGATACTGGCGACATCCATCGGTCTGTCGGCGGCGGCCGCGATCATATCGGTTCTGGTGGCCTTTCCTTTCGCCTTCATCCTGAACGGTATGCCCCGGCGGCAACAAACCTATATTCTTGTGTTTCTGCTGTCGGTGCTTTCCCTCTCGGAAGTCATCATCGGGTTCGCCTGGTCCACCATTCTGTCGCAAACTGCGGGGATCGGGAATCTGTTCGCGGCCATCGGCCTGACCGAGAAGGCGCGGGCCTACACGCCAAGCCTGATGTCGCTGCTGTTCGGCCTGTGCTATCTGGGCTTCCCCTATGCGGTCCTGATCATCTATCCGGCTGTTTCCAGACTGGACCCCGAACTTCCGGAGGCGGCCCGGATGCTGGGCGCGTCGCCGCTGCGGTCCTTCTTCAACGTGGTTGTGCCGATCATGCGCCGCACGCTTGTTGGCGCGTTCATCCTTGTTTTCGTTTTCACGCTCGGCGCCTATCTCCTGCCCCAGGTGCTCGGCAGGCCGAACCACTGGACGCTATCGGTGCACATTACCGATCAGGCCATTTTCCAATCCAATCTGCCTTTTGCCGCAGCAATGGCGATTTTCCTGCTGCTGGTCTCTCTCGCCCTGGTCGGGCTCTCCATGCTGGTCAGCAGTGAAAAGGGGCGCAGATAATGGCCCGGCTGCTCCGAACCGGCTTCATCGCCGCGGTCCTGATGTTCCTGGCGGCGCCGTTGGTCGTGATCGTCGGCGTTTCCGTGAACGAACCCAAACGCCTGCTGTTTCCGCCGGACGGGTTCTCTCTGAAATGGTATGCGGAGCTTTTCCAGAAATCCGACTGGTTCAACGCGCTCTCCAATTCTCTAATCATCGCCGTGTCCGCAAGCGCGCTGGCGGTGCTGGTCGCTCTGCCGCTCGCCCTCTATATCTGGTCCCGCGGCAACGTGATCGCCCGTATTCTCTTTGGCCTGGGCGTCGCGCCCTTCATGCTGCCGCCGGTCATTTCCGCCCTTGGCTTCATGGTTTTCTGGGTGTCGGCGGGGCTGTACGGCAACATCATGGCAACGATCGTCTCGCACGGCGTTTTCCTGGTTACGCTGCCGCTGGTGACGATCTCTCTGGGGCTGGAGTCCGTTGACCGGCAATTGGTGGAAGCGGCGCGCACCATGGGGGCGAACCGGCGGGATATCGTCCGGACCGTGATCCTGCCCCTGGTGCGCCCGTATATTGTGTCCGGCTTCGCCTTCGCATTCGTCTTGAGCCTGAACGAATATATCATCGCCTATATGGTGGCGG
>JANQIT010000012.1 GCA_028282025.1 Hwanghaeella sp.
CAACCGATCGACGCTGGTCGGCATGCCACCGCGCTGCACATGACCCAGGACGGTGACCCGCACGTCCGCGCCGGTCCGTTCCTCCAGCAAGTGACGCACCCAGCGCCCAGCGCCGCCCTCCGGCGGGCCGCCGCCGACCGGCCGCGCGGCCTCGGCGCAGATCACCAGGACATGGTCGCGGCCCCGTTTCGACACCGCGTCGACCTTAGCGGCGACGGCGTCCGGGTCATAGGGGAGTTCCGGGATGAGGATGACGTCGGCGCCGCCGGCGATCCCGGCGGCCAAGGCGATATGCCCGGCATCGCGGCCCATGACTTCCAGCACCATGACCCGGCGATGGCTGGCCGCCGTCGGCATCAACCGGTCGAGCGCCTCGACCGCCGTGGCGACCGCCGTATGGAAACCGATGCAAAGGTCGGTGCCCGGCACGTCGTTGTCGATGGTTTTCGGGATGGCGATCAAAGGCGGTCCGCCCAGGTCCATGAAACGCCTTAGAATCCGCAGGCTGCCGTCGCCGCCGATGGCGATCAAGGCGTCCAGCGCCAATTCCTTGAAGCCCTCCAACACCTCCGCCGAACGGTCGCTGGTTCCGCCCCGGCCGTCGGGATAGGCGAAAGGGTTGCCCGAATTGACCGTGCCGAGCATGGTTCCGCCTTGGCGCAGCAACTCACCTGTATACAGCGATCGTTCCAGCGGGCGGCTCGCCACCGGGCGTTCCATCAACCCCTGGGTGCCGCGCTCAATGCCGATGACTTCCGCCTCGTGGTGGATGATGGCGTGCTTGAAGACCGCTCGGATCGCCGCGTTCAAACCGGCGCAATCGCCCCCGGAGGTGAGAATTCCGATCCGCTTCATGATAGGCCCCCTGTCTGCCTCGGCTACTTCCGGCAAGCGTAATCTGCTATGATGACAGGGGAAAGAACGAACCGCCGGCGGCGGGCCAACGACGGGACATCATGAACGAACAAAAGGCCTTGCGCCTTCGACTGGAAGAATTGCGCGTCGAACACCGCGATCTTGACGACGCCATCGGGCATCTGGCGGTCACGCTACCTTTCGATCAGATCAAATTGCAGCGCCTGAAGAAACGCAAGCTGGTCCTCAAGGATGAAATCGCCAAGCTGGAAAGCCAACTGGTGCCGGACATCATCGCCTAATGAAGACATTGTGCCTGTTGCGCCATGCCAAATCCGATTGGACGGATCCGGCCCTGGGCGATTTCGACCGGCCGCTGGCGCCGCGCGGGCGGATGGCCGCGCCGCGCATGGCCGCCTATCTGCACGACCACGGTCTGGTGCCGGATCACGTGCTTTGTTCGACCGCGCGGCGGGCCATGGAAACCTGGGACTTGATCGCCCCCAAGATTGCAGGCAAGCCGCAGGTGGAGACGCGAGACGACCTCTATCTGGCCGGGCCGGTGAGCCTGCTGGAAACCCTTCAGCGAGCCCCCCGGAATGCCCAGACACTGATGCTGATCGGCCATAACCCGGGCATGGAGATACTGGCCGAAATGCTGGTCGCGAGCGGTTCCAAGAAGGACCGCAAGCGCCTGGCCAAGAAATACGTCACCGCCGGGCTGGCGGTTATAAACTTCGAAATCGAGGATTGGGCCGAACTGGCAACCGCGCGCGGCATCCTGGACCGCTATGTCCGACCGAAGGATCTATAGCCGCGGGCCGCCGGGCCGACAAATGGTCGGCCGGCCGCGGTTGGGAATTTGTCGAAAACGCACCGCCACGACCGGATCAAGGTCGGGCAAGATCCGGTTCAGCGAAAATCGCGATCCGCGTGGTCGATCGCCGCTTCCGGCGTCATCCCGGGTTCCAACAAGGCGACACCGATCCGCGCCTGGAGGAACAGACCGTCCGGGGTATGGGCCTGACGCAATTGATCGGCGATCTGCCCCGCCTTCTGCCGGGCGCCGTCGAGGCCGCTTTCGAGCACCACAAGGGCAAAATCATTGCCACTCAGGATGCCGGACATCAGCGCCTGGTGACTGTCGGCGGATATGATCTCATAGACTTGGCGCAACGCCCCGTCATGGGCTTGAAGGCCTTGCGTGCGGCGGATGTCATCGCCGTTCTCCAGATGCAGGAGGATCAGCGCGGGCCGGGCCTCGGTCGTACCCAGGCGATGGATGATCTTTTCCAGTTCCGCCAGAAAACCGCGCCGGTTTAGGCCCGGCACCACGGCGTGTCGATGAGTCAGGTCGCGCGCCGCCTCCAAAGCCGCCTGAAGCTGCTCGACCTGATGGCGCAACGGTTCGAGCTCGGCTGCCATGCGTTCAAGAGCATGCTGGGCTTCCGGCGTCAGTCCGTCCATGCCCAGAAGGCCGGACACGTTGATCGCCGGGTCCGTATGCCCCGTCGGCCGTTCCTGGTTCTTTTCTTCTTTGTCTTGCTTGTCGCCGGTGGCACCACCGCCACCGCCATGCCCGCCGCCTGGTCCTACCGGCTGGACGGGCGCGGCCTGATTGACATCCATGGCCGATACTCCCTTCCGAACCTGCCGCCGGCGCCGCCCCGGTCATCGGGAAACGGGGGTCCGGTCGGACCGATCTGGTCGTAGATTAACCATATGTGGTTAATAAACCCTTTCGTTTCAAATAGATTTTGACCCCTTGCCCTGGCCGGCGCGAACCATATAATGGCGCGCTTTCCCGTTTAAGCACGGCCCCGGGCGGCGCATCGCCCCCGGTCAGGCCCGGTTCAGGAAAGCAGAGACCAGAGATGTCCACCCCGTCCTCGACAATCGAAAACGATCCGGCGCCGCAGGTCGGCGTCATCATGGGCAGTCAGTCGGACTGGGAGACCATGCGCCACGCGGTCGAGGTCCTGAAGCAGTTGGGCGTCGCCGTC
>JANQIT010000188.1 GCA_028282025.1 Hwanghaeella sp.
CCAATACCCCCCCGGAACTCTCCCTGGACGGAAGGTTCATCGCCGCCCCGGCAAACCGGGAGGGCGATGAGTGGAGCGTCGTGGCTGTCGATACCGGCATTGAGGCGGGCGTCATCTTCCCCGAAACGACGCCTCGGCAGCTACAGGTCATCGGCGACCGGGCGCTTTGGCTCGAGGAACATACCGCCCCCCAGGACGGTGGCGGTGCAACACAGATCGCGCGCACCCTCGTTGCCGTTTCATTGCCGGCGGGCGATCCTCTTTGGCGTCACGAAATACAAACTAAAATAGTTGATAATTTACTTTTTCTACCTTATGATGCTGTTTAGATTGACAGCACCATACCGCTGCTCATCGATCTCGGTACAAGTTTCATCGTCTGTAATGCGTCTTGGAGTACTTCCGGCATAGGGGGAAACAATGCCTGAGACCACCGGCGGCCCAGAGGAGTTCAACCTCACTCCGGAACAAGCTGAAGCGATTAAAGCGCGCCACGGCCTAAGCCCAGGCCAATTCCGCGACCTCGACGAAGGACTGCAAGCCCGAATACTGCAGCGCTTGGAAGTCCCCGATGTGCATACCGAAAGGGCCCGGCACGGCCTAGCAGCGCAGGTGAACGATGCGGGGGAAATCCCACCCGGGTCTTTCGAGCGCGCCCGCATTCAGTCCATGGAGGCCCGGGCGCGCGGCGCGGCGCCGGCAAATCGGGGCCGCACCGGCGGGTTGTTCACCGGGCCGAGTACGATGCCCATGCCATTACTGGCAGAGGAAACGACGGCCGGACTGCAAGTCAACAATATGGGTTGGACCGCCATCGGCCCGGGCAATATCGGCGGGCGCATAAGATCGCTTTTGATCAATCCGAACAATGTTTCGGAACTTTGGATCGGCAGCGTCGGCGGTGGGGTTTGGCACAGTCTGGATGCAGGCGCCACCTGGAAGCCGGCCAACGACCTTATGGCAAACCTAGCGGTTTGCTCGCTCGCTATGGACCCGACGGACGCATCGACCCTTTACGCCGGCACCGGGGAAGGTTTCTTCAATTTGGACGCCATCCGCGGCGACGGAATCTTCAAAACCACAGACGGTTATGTCTGGCAAAAGCTGCCGTCGACGGATACCGCGGATTTTTACTGGGTGAATTCCCTGGCGATCAGCAGCACGGGAACGACATTGCTCGCCGGAACGCGAACCGGTATCTGGCGCTCAACCGATTCCGGGGCGACATGGAGTCAGGCGCTGGCCGCGGACGTAGGCAATGTGGCCATCGACCCCAACAATGACAGCAATGCCGTATGCGGACTGCTCCGCGGCCAAGGGATCTACTATAGCACCAATCACGGTCAAACCTGGACCAAGGCAACGGAACCGGCGGGCGCCGGTAACATCGGTCGGGCCCAGATATGTTACGCCGTCCGCGATACCTCGATTGTCTATGCATCGGTCGAAGCTTCCCCATCGCAGATCTGGCGGTCCAGCGACGGCGGTAAAACATTCTCGAAACGCGCCTCGACAAACAACTATCTCGGTCAGCAAGGGTGGTATGACAATATCATCTGGGCCGGAGACCCCAGCGACGAGAACTTCGTCCTTGTGGGCGGCATCGACCTGTACAAGAGCACTGACGGCGGGGACAGCATCTCTCAAATCAGCCTATGGTGGCGTGCGCCGTCCTCGCCGCATGCGGACCATCACGTCATTACCGCATCCCCCGCCTATGACGGAACCACCAACAATACGGTGTATTTTGGGAACGATGGCGGGGTCTATATGACCGCAGACGTGAAGACCGCCGGCACCAACGGATCCCATACCAATGGCTGGTCCGCCCTGAACAACAAGCTCGGCATCACCCAATTCTACGCCGGCGCCGGGTCTTCCGCGACCGGCACCGTCATCGGCGGAGCCCAAGACAACGGGACGCTGCGCTACACCCCGGCGCAGGGAGCCGAAGGTTGGAACAGCGTGTATGGCGGGGATGGCGGATATTCGGCCATCGACACCAACAACGCCAACAATATGTACGGCGAATATGTGACCCTGCAGATTTTCCGGAACACAGCGGGGGGCGCGTCCAATCAATCCCAGTATATCTGCGGCAGGTATTGGACCGGGGCGCAGTGGGATTGGAAACCCGCCCCCTATACGATCAGCGATGCACAGGCGGGCCGCGCCAACTTCATAGCCCCCTTCGCATTGGATCCGAACGATCCGAACACGCTGTTGGCCGGCGGCGATTCACTGTGGCGCAGCACCGACCCGCTGGCGGCGAACACAAATACGACAGGTCCGAGTTGGAGTGCCATCAAACCTTCCACCGGAGCCGGCAGAGCCGGATACATCTCAGCCGTATGCGTCGCACCGGGCAATAGCGATCTGGCGCTGGTCGGGCATAACAACGGCCGGATCTACAAATCGGTCAACGCGACCGCGGCTGCACCGGCCTGGGCGCGGATCGACACGAATGGCGTCAATGCCGCACGCATGTGCACCTGGCTCGCCATCGATGCGCACGACAACGACGTCTTCTACGCCACGTTCGGCGGATATCAGGCGAACAACATCTGGCGATCCGCAGACGGCGGAAACAGTTGGAGCAATATCGGCGCGGCCTTGCCCGACGCACCGATCCGCTGTGTTACGATTCATCCGCAAAATTCGGACTGGATCTATGTCGGCACGGAGGTCGGTGTCTTTGCAAGCGAGGACTCCGGCAGCAATTGGTCGCCATCGAATGAAGGGCCGACAAACTGCGCCGTGTATCAGTTGTTCTGGGCCGGTAACACGCTTGCATGCGCTACCCATGGGCGCAGCATGTTCCGAACCGATCTTACCATTCACGATCATGCCGACCTCGTCCTGTCCGGAGACCTCGGCGGTGTTCTGGCCGCATACAATCCCCAAACCGGTGCAAAGACTGGCAGTTATAGCATGGCCGGCGGTCAGATAACCGCAGCGCCCTTGATCGAGGATACGAGCGCTTATTGCGCATACGAGCAACCTTTCAAGATCGCCAAGTTCGACAGCGGCAACTTGTCGGCCGGACCTGAATGGGAAGCGGCGGTACAAGGATCCGTCAACGCGACCCCGGACATCTTGAATTCTCCCTACGACGGTAAGAGCCAGCTTTTCAGCGCGGCTTCCGATGGCAAGCTCTACGCAATCGATGCAAGCACCGGTGTGCAGGACTGGTCTCTTCAGGTGATTCCGGCGCCCAAGGTCGGCAGCGGCGTCAACAGCTACTCAAACCAGGTGATGAACCAATGGGTTTATGTGGCGACGGAAGCAGGGCTGTATGCCGTGAACACGCAGACCCAAACCGTCGGGTGGAGCAAGGACATTGTTTGCAAGGCGCCGCCTCTGTTGGCATCGGATACCGTCTATGCAGGCGCGGACGACGGTAAAATCTATGCAATTGCCGCCAGAAGCGGCGACGACAAATGGTCCGTCAATACCGGCGCGCCGGTCGCCTCAACGCCGGCCTGGATTTTGGGCAGCGTCATTGTCGGCAATCAGCACGGCGATTTGATTGGAATCGACTTCGATACAGGCGCGGTGCAGTTCTCCGAGCAGTTTAAAAATGAACAGGTCCAAGCGATCGCGGCAGATGGCGACGAACTATACTTCGTCGGCAATGAAGTTTCCGGATACCTCTACGGATACAGATTGAATATTGCCGGCGCGGGGCGTTCGATCAGCCAGATGTGGAAAACTTCCGTCAGCCTCGGAGCGTCCCGCCCCCCACAGATCGTTGGCGACTATCTCTACCTCACGACCGTGACCAAGAAACTGATCGCTTACGACACAACCACTGGAAACCAGCTTTGGGAAAGCGCGCTGGGCAGTGTGGCCCTGGCCGCGCCCGCTCTGGTTTTAGCCTGATCCGCTTTGCGCAATACCGAAAGACTCAGGTGAAAGGAAAGGCTGATGACCAATCCCAGCATTGTGGTCTGTATGGATATCTCCGGTTCAATGTCGTGGAGACATTATATCGACCCGGCAAAAACGGACGCTGCGACCTTCATCAACATCATGAACACCGGCGATTCTTTGGGCGTGACCTCGTTCAGCGACAACGCCTACATCAATTACCCCTCCTCCGGCGGTCAGGTTGGCGCGATCAGCGGTCAGCCGGACCTGAACAATGCCGCGAATGCGGTAATGGGTCTGCATACGATGAACATGACCAATATGGCGGCGGGCATCAGCAAAAGCGCCGGCATGTTGAGTGGGGCGGGCGACCCGCAGGCCATCGTACTTCTATCGGATGGAGACTGGAACAAAGGGTCGAACCCGACGAAGAACCTGCCTTCGATCCCCATTTACACCATCGCCCTTGGCAATAATGGGCAGGTCAACACGTTGAAAACAATCGCGGCGAATACCAACGGGACATTCCATCTTGCGCCGACGCCCTTCGATCTGGCGGACATCTATAACGAGATCATCGGCCAAACCAGCGTCGCAACCGTGCTTGCCAACAACAAGCAGAACATTCAGCAAAACAAGTTCTGGACCATGCCCGCAACGGTCTCCGCCGGCGCAACGCAGGCAACCATAGGAGCCTCCTGGACCAACTGGGCGGTCAAATACACATCGGGAACACCGTCGGGCAACCAGGTGAACGTCTCACTCTTGGATCCAAACGGGCGATCCATGGGACTTACACCCAGCGCCACCGGCAACGGCTTCGCCGCCTTCCGGCTGTCTTCGCCGAAACCGGGGCAATATCAGGTCGCCTTTTGGTCTTCCGCCCCTGGCACGTTGGGGTCGAGCGGCGGTTTCTTCGATCCCGATCTCAACCTATCGCTTCGTGTCGATGCGCCGCAGGCAGTCGAAGTCGGCAAGCCGGTTCAGGTATCCGCCCAAGTCACAGAAGAGGACGGGACCCCGGTCGACCAGTTGCATTTCCAGGCGCATGTGGAGTCGCCGGCATTGGACCCTGAGGCAGCGGTTGCCGCGCATCGCAGTGCTCTGGATTGCCTTGAGCCGCCCGATATCCCGGAAGAGGCGAGCGACAATGTCCGTATGCTGGCGCTGCAATACAAGCTTGGACCGGGAAAACCGCTCCTGCCATACGACCACACGCCACTAGGCGTGCAGCATAGCGAAGGTCCGTGCACCTGCAGTTTCACACCCAGGACCAAAGGGGGGCATATCCTGCGGCTAACGGCGTCGGGTCACGCCGCCAAGAGCAAGCGGGATTTCAGCCTTGCAAGGCGCATCACCGTTCTTGCGGAGTAATCGCCGATCTTTAAGGCGGCTGCGGCCGCCGGCCGGACGCCGACTAAGGCAATCCGGCGGACGGTGCCGCTTTACTCGGCGGCCTGCGCCTCGGGTTGCGGCGCCGGTTCGCGCATGGTGACAAATTCTTCCGCACTTGTCGGATGGATTCCGATGGTGGCGTCGAAATCCGCCTTGGTGGCGCCGGCCTTGAAGGCAACGCCGATCCCCTGCGTGATTTCCCCGGCATCCGGCCCGACCATGTGGAACCCGACCACCCGGTCAGACGCCCGGTCGACGATCATCTTGATCAAGGTCCGTTCCTCGCCGCCGGACAAGGTGTGCTTCATGGGCCGGAATTCCGACCGGTAGATATCGACCTCGCCATATTCCTCGCGCGCCTGCGCTTCGGTCAGGCCGACCGTCCCGATGGAGGGCTGCGAAAACACCGCTGTCGGGATGTCGCGGTAGTCCATCTTCCGGCTCTCGCCCTTATAGGTGTTGTGGGAAAACACCATCCCTTCCGCAATCGCGACCGGGGTCAAGGCGACCCTGTCGATCACATCGCCCAAAGCGTAGATCGACGGCACGCTGGTCTGGAAATCCTCGTTCACCTTGATCGCGCCCTTCCCGGACAGTTCCACACCGACCTCTTCCAGGCCGAGATTCGCCGTTTTCGGGCTCCTCCCGATGGCGTACAGAACCAGATCGGTTTCGATCACGCCGCCGTCGTTCAAAGCGACCTTCAAACCGCTTTCCGTCTTCTCAATAGACGTGATCGTGGTGTTGAAACGGAGGTCCACGCCCTTCTTGATCATTTCATCGCGCAGGAAAGGCCGGACATCGTCGTCGAACCCGCGCAGGAACAAGGACCCGCGATAGGCTTGAACCGTCTCCACGCCCAACCCATTCAGGATTCCGGCAAATTCCACGGCGATATAGCCGCCGCCCACCACGATGGCCCGCTTCGGCAGGTCCTCCAGGAAAAAGACTTCGTTGGAAGTCGTGATGTGTTCCTTGCCCGGGATATCGTCCATGTTGGGCCATCCGCCGGTCGCGATCAGGATGCGCTCCGCCGTGACCTGCTTGCCGCCGACATCGACCGTATGCGGGTCCACGATGGACGCCCGCGCCCGGAACAGTTCCACCCCCGCGCCGTCCAGCAGCCTTTCGTATACGCCGTTCAGACGGCTGATTTCCGTATTCTTGTTCGCAATCAGGGTTTTCCAGTCGAACTGACTGTCGCCCACAGACCAGCCGAACCCGGCCGCTTCGTGGAATTCTTCCCGGAAATGCGAGGCGTAGACGAACAGCTTCTTCGGAACACAGCCGACATTCACGCAGGTTCCGCCGAGATTCCAATCCTCCGCGATCCCTACGCGGGCGCCCATGGTCGCGGACATCCGCGCCGCACGCACGCCGCCCGAGCCCGCGCCTATTACGAACAGATCGAAGTCGTACTGACTCATGATATCCTCCATGCGCCCCTTCGCACAGGTAGGGGCCGTTGGCCGGCATCGCCGCCGCCGTGTTGGCTATTGCTTTCCAGGAAACATATTGGAAAAGACCCTATTGGTCTCCCATATCGTACATGGTCCCCGATTTAACAATCACGCGTCGGTGAACGCACTCTTTCTTCCGGCGAAACCGCGTGCATAGGATTCCGCATGACAGAGAACAGCGATTCCAGACTGTCCGATACCGGCGACGATCGGGTCGAGGCCACGGGAAAGCCGGTCTATCGCGCCTTGCGGCTGTGCACGAACTATCGCGCCGGCTACACGCTGCCGTCCTGCGGCGCGCGCGGCGCGAAGGAAGTCGCGGAGGAACTCCAGCGACAATGGCCGGAACGCAATCTGCCCTTCGATTTGGAAACAGTTCATTGCATGGGGAAATGCCATATCGGCCCGACGATGAAACTGATCCCCGGCGGCCCCTTCATTCTGGGCGCGCAGACAAAAGAAGACGTTACGCGCATTCTGGACCTTCTGGAGACCGGCGACGCGGACCGGGCCGCGGAAGAGTATGCGGAACCGAAACCGCTTTGATATAGTCCACACGAACGGAAAATTATTGAACGGTGTCCGCGTCCATGTTCTTACCCCGCACCATTCTTGCAATCCTGCTCGCCGCCGCCACGATCACGGCGGATGCCGGTATCGCGGCGGCGCAGTCCGGTGAAGGCAACCGCTTCATTCCGCTGGGCAGAATTCCGCAGTTGCTGCAGCCCGGCGGGCTTGCGCCCCCCAAATTCCGGCGCGGGGCGCGACCGATAAAGTTCTTCGTGGACGAGGCCTCGCTGCCGCAGAGCCTGTCCAGGAACCTGTCCAATGCCTGCGCCCATGGCCGGTTCAACGCCAAAAGCGTCGGCCGGTATTACGTCGAGATCCAAACGCAGAACGGTCGTGTCCGGCGATTCGGCTTCGCCAATGCGGAAGGCTTCAACCTGCGGGACCCGGACAATCTGCGCGGCCGCGACTTCGCCTTTCTGTTCGAACTGGACGGCACCTCGGAATGCCGGGTTTACGCCTTGGCGACGGTCTTCTAGCTGAGGGCCGGCAAACCGCCGTTGGGACGCCCCCGCCCCCTGCATCCACTGACGTTAGAATTTGTCGCCGGACCGTGACGGACTTTCAGGCAGACCCGCTGCGGCAGGCGATTAAGCTTGCCTCTATACGGAAATCCCAGGGCGGGAATGGCGGCATGCTTACTGCGGAACAGGTCGGGTTTTACCGGGAAAACGGTTACTTGCTGGTCCCGGATGTTTTCACACCGGAAGAAGTGGCGGCGTTGAATGCGGTCACGGACGGTTTTTGCGAGGCCAGCCGGTCGGTATCGAAAAGCGACGCCGTCTTCGATATCGGCCCCGGGCACAGCGCGGACGTCCCGCAACTAAGGCGAATTAAGGACCCGATCCGGCAGGACCCGGTATACGACCGGGCCATGCGCACCCCCCGGCTGGTCGAGCTTCTGAAGCAGTTACTGGGCGACGGCATCCGGTTCGACCACTCCAAACTGAACATCAAGCCCGTCAGCGGCGGGGCCGACATCGACTGGCACCAGGACTGGGCCTTCTATCCCCATACCAATGACGACATTCTGGCCGTCGGCGTGATGTTGGGCGACGTGGGGCCGGACAGCGGCCCCTTGCAGGTCATCCCCGGCAGCCATTTGGGGAAAACGCACAACCATCATTCCGGCGGCCTGTTCTGCGGCGCGATCACGGACACGCCCGCCGATGCACTCGCGGAGAAGGCGGTGGCGCTGACCGGCCGCGCCGGGTCGGTCACTATTCACCATGTGCGCACGGTGCATGGGTCCGCGCCGAATACCGGCAAACAGGACCGGCGGCTGCTGCTGTTCAGCTATGCGGCTGTCGACGCCTGGCCCCTGGTGCCGGAAGAAGATCTGGAGGCTTTCAACAGCCGCATACTCACCGGCGAGGCGACCTTCAGCCCGCGCCAGGTCGCCCTTCCGGTACGGTTGCCCCTGCCGCGGGCGGCGGAGGACGATTCGATCTTCGACAATCAAAGCCACAAGGCCCCGGAACTGGAAGACGCCTGACGGCGGCAGCGCCGCGATTTCCGGCTTCCGCGCCCCGCTCGCGCTATTTTTAACGTTCGGCGCTGTGCTACCGCCGGGACTCCGTGCAGAATGATAGATGCATTCACGGCACGGGGGTCTTTGTGCGGAACGCGATACGCCTGAGCAGCGGCTTGGTACTGATGGTGTTTGTGATAACGCACCTTCTGAACCATTCCGTGGGTCTGCTGTCCATCAACGCCATGGACAAGGCCCGGTTCATTCTGAACGCACCATGGACCAACATCGTCGGCGGGCCGCTGCTGATCCTGGCGTTCGTCGCGCATATCCTGCTGGCCTTCTACGCCGTTTACCGCCGCACATCCCTGAGGATGAGCAGTTGGGAAGCCAGCCAACTCGGCCTGGGTTTGGCCATTCCGATACTGCTGGGGCCGCATCTGGCCAGCGTGCTGGCCGGCCAGTGGATTTTCGGATTCAACCCGACCTATGAATGGGTGATCGCCCATATGTGGGTCATTGCGCCTTGGGACGGCGCGGTGCAGTCGGTGGGCTTGTTCGCCTGTTGGATCCACGGCTGCATCGGAGTTCACTACTGGCTCCGTCTCAAGCACGGCTATGCCGCCTGGGCGCCATATCTTCTGGTCTTCGCAATCGCCTTGCCCGTCGCGGCCATGGGGGGCTTCGTTTCAGCCGGATTCGAGGCTATGCGTCTGGCCGCGGACCCCGCCTTCATCACGCTCGCCACCGCCGGGATCGGTTTGCACGGCAGCGATGCAGAGGCCGTGACGCAAATGGTGCGCTGGTCGACAGTAACGGCGGCCGGGATGATCGCCGTGCCCTTTGCATTGCGCGGCGTGCGCGCGCTGGCCGACCGGGCGCGCAGCCGCCCGATGCTGAGCCTGCCGGACGGACAGAAACTGCCGGTGCAGAAAGGCGCCACGGTCCTGGAGACCCTGCGCGCAGCCGGCGTGCCCCATGCGTCGGTCTGCGGCGGGCGCGGCCGCTGCACGACCTGCCGCGTCCGCGTCCTGCAGGGCGCAGCGTCCCTTGGCGAGCCGGACGGCGTGGAAGCCAAGGCCCTCTCCAGGATCGATGCGCCGCCCGGAATGCGTCTTGCCTGTCAGATCTGTCCGGTCGAGGACACGGCCATCGTCCCCCTCCTGCCGCCGCGCGCGACCGCGGCGCAAGGCAGACAACCTGGCGGGCTGGAAGGTCAGGAATTGGACGTGACCTTCCTGTTTATCGATCTGCGCGGCTCCACCAAGCTGGGCGAAACCAAGCTTCCCTACGATGTGCTGTTCATCCTGAATCAGTTCTTCGCCGAAATGACAAAGGCTCTTCAGGAAGGGAACGGCCATTACGCGCAGTTCAACGGCGACGGGCTGATGGCAATTTTCGGCATGAACAGCAGCAGCCCCGAAGCCGGTGCGCGCGACGCCCTGGTGGGGGCCGCGGCGATGCTACGCCGGATCGAGGAATTGAACCAAACGCTGGAGAGCGAGCTTCCCTTTCCCTTATCCATCGGGATCGGCATCAACAGCGGCGAAGCCATCGTCGGCGCGATGGGCCCGCCGAACGCCCTGACCGTGACCGCAATCGGCGACAGCGTGAACACGGCCGCGCGGCTGGAGGCCTTGTGCAAAGAGCATGGCAAGCCCCTGGTGATCTCGCAGAAGACCGCTCAACTCGCCGGTCTTGCGCTGCTGGACGAAACACTCCATGCCCTTGAGCTACGGGGCCGGTCGGAACCAACCAGCTACTATGCCTTGGACAGCGCCCCAAAACCGTCAACGGGGGCCCCTGCATGAGCCGCTTACTGGTCATCGGTAACAAGAACTACTCCTCCTGGTCCCTGCGCCCCTGGCTCGCCTTGCGAAAGGCCGGCGTGCCGTTCGACGAAGTCCAGGTCTGGCTGGACA
>JANQIT010000223.1 GCA_028282025.1 Hwanghaeella sp.
AGCGCGCGGGACGTCTTCGCGACGCCGGATTGGCGGTAACGGAATTGGCCTTCGGCGGGATGCTGGACTTCAAGACCCGGCGCGACCTGACGGGGCTTGCGGCCGATTTCGCGCCAGACATCGCCTTGGCCTGGATGAGCCGGGGCGCCTCGCGCATGCCGGACGGCCGGTTCGTAAAGGCGGCCCGCTTGGGCGGCTATTACGATCTGAAGTATTTCCGGCGCTGCGAATATCTTATCGGCAACACGCCGGACATCTGCGACTACCTGATCCGCGAAGGCTGGCCCGCGAAGAAGGTTCAGTATCTGCCGAACTTCGTGAATGACGAGGCCATGCCGCCGCAGGACCGCGCCGCTCTCGACACGCCGGACGACGCCATGCTCTGCCTGGGTCTGGGGCGGTTGCACAGGAACAAGGCGTTCGACGTCGCGATTGGGGCGCTGCGCAATCTGCCAGGCGTATTCCTGTGGATCGCCGGCGAAGGCCCGGAACGCGTGGCGTTGAGCGCTTTGGCGGAGGAAATGGGGGTCTCGGACCGGGTGCGCTTCCTGGGCTGGCGCAATGACGTCCCGGCGCTGCTCAGCGCGGCCGACATCTTCGTCTGTTCGTCCCGCCACGAACCGCTGGGCAACATGGTGATCGAAGCCTGGGCGCACGGTACGCCGGTCGCCGCGTGCGCGTCGCAAGGCCCGTCACAATTGATCGAACATGGCGAAACCGGCCTGCTTACGCCGGTAGACGACGCCGACGCCCTGGCAGGTTCCATCAAGCAGTTGATGCAGGACCCCGCCCTGGGTCAGGGATTGGCGCAAGCGGGCGCGGAAAGGTTCCGCAACGCTTTCGCCGAGGCGCATGTGGTCCGGCAATATCAGGACTATCTGCAAACTATAGCCAACACGGGGACGGCCTGATGTGCGGAATCGCGGGCATCATGATGCGCCACGGGGCCTCGCCCGACGCGGCGGTGCTGGACAGTTTCGTATCCGCGCTTCAACACCGCGGCCCCGACGGCGCGGGCCGGCACACGGCGGGCGATGTCGGTCTGGTGCAGACGCGTCTGGCGATCATCGACCTCCAAACCGGCGATCAGCCGATGTACGAACCGGGCGGGGCCGCGCTGGTCGCGAATGGCGAGATCTATAACTATATAGAACTTCGCCAGGCGATGCCCGATGTGGAATTCCGGACCAACTCCGACTGCGAAGTTCCCCTGCGCCGCTACCGCACCCATGGAGCGACCTTCGCGGACGATCTGCGCGGCATGTACGCCATCGCCATACACGATCCGGTGGACGCCAAGCTGCTGTTGGCGCGGGACCCATTCGGCATAAAGCCCTTATACTATCTTGAGACGGATCAGTTCTTCGCCTTCGCCTCCGAACCGCAGGCGTTGCGCGCAGCCGGACTTGTCGCAGCACGGGTGACGCCAAGGGTGCGCGATGAATTGATGCAGTTGCAATTCACCACAGGGCAGCAAACGATCTTCGAAGGAATCTCGCGCGTGCTGCCCGGCGAGACGCTGGTGGTGCGCGGCGGCCGCATTGTCGAACGGCGTCGACGGGCGGCCCTGCCCGAAGGCGGGCCGGTCGATGTCGGCGTGGACGCGGCGGTCGAGCGATTGGATCGCGTCCTTGAAGACAGTGTCATGGTGCATCAACGGGCCGACGTGCCCTATGGCATGTTCCTGTCCGGCGGTATCGATTCGACGGCCATACTGACCTTGATGTCGCGCTTGAACGACCAACCCGTCGTCGCCTTCACAGCAGGGTTCAGCGGCGGGTCCGTCCATGACGAGCGTGATCATGCCCGAATGCTGGCAAAGAAGGTCGGAGCGGATCATCACGAGATCGATTTCGGCGAAGAGGACTTCTGGACCACCCTGCCGAGTGTCGCCGCCCATGTCGACGATCCGGCGGCGGATTATGCAATCCTCCCAACCTGGAAACTGGCGCAGACCGCTGCTCAGGGATTGAAGGTGATCCTTTCGGGAGAGGGCGGGGACGAAATCTTCGGCGGCTACGGACGGTATCGCAGCGTGCTTCGCCCCTGGTATCTGGGCGGGCGCACGATCCGGCACCGCGGACATTTTCACGGTCTGGATGTCCTGCGGGAATCCGGAAACGATTGGCGCGACGGCATTGCCACAACCGAGGCCCTGTCCCAGGCACAGGGGCGCACGCCCCTGCAGGCCGCCCAAGCGATAGACGCCACGGACTGGCTCTCAAACGATCTGCTGACGAAACTGGACCGCTGTCTGATGGCGCATGGCTTGGAAGGAAGAACACCCTTCCTGGACCCGGTCGTCGCGGACATGGCTTTCCGACTACCGGACGGGCTGAAGATCAAAAAGCGCCTTGGCAAATGGGTGCTGCGGCAGTGGCTGCACAGCGTCATGCCGGAAGCAGAAGCCTTCAGTCAGAAGCGCGGCTTCACCGTTCCGGTCGGCGCGTGGATTGGCGCGCAAGGTGACAGGCTGGGTCAGCTTGTCGAAGCACAGGACTGCGTGGCTGAATTCTGCAAGCCCGGGCGGGTATCGGCGCTGTTCAAGTCGGGCACGAAGCGCGGCGGGTTCGCGGCTTGGCTACTGTT
>JANQIT010000251.1 GCA_028282025.1 Hwanghaeella sp.
AACTCGGCGATCAGGAAGACGCCGAGTTTTTCGTAATAGGTGACGCTTGTCGTCACACCCGCCGGTGCGCCGGACTGCCTCAAGACATGATGCCGTCCGACCAGCGTTCCCAAAATCTGGAACATGAAGAACCCGGCCAAAGCCCCGGCTATGTTGGCGCGCAGCGCAACCGTCAGGCGGCACGCCGCATTGAGGCCGGCCATAAGGCGGCTGAGGCGGAAAGAGACCGCCAACAGGTTCAAGGCCAGACACCCCAAGCCGGCCAACATCCAGACAGGATCGACCCGCGCGGCCCCTGCGATCAAGGCGTCGGCATCGATTTCGCGAAGTGCGACCGTCAGGGCCGCAAGCGTGATCGCGAAACTGATACCGAGCTGAAGATAACGTCGCAAAGGCCGGCAAACTCCAAATTCAAGCGTGCTTGGAACCGGAAAGCGCCCGGCTGGACGGCGTCCCGGTCCCGGGACCTGTCGAACCGCCCCCGATGCAGAGAGCGGTCAGTCGAGATATTCCGGTTCTTCCCGGTCCAGGATGCCCCGCAGGGTACGCCAATGACTGGCCGCGAATTCGTGCTGCTGCTGTCCGATGGCGCGGGCCGTTTCCTCGACGATGCTCTCGGGGATCACCCGCATCGGCCGCCCGAGAGACTCGGCCAGCACCTGCACCTTGGCCGCCTTTTCCAGGTAATACAGATCGTCGAACGCAACGCCGACCGTCGGTCCGGCGCAGACCACGCCGTGGTTCGCCATCACCATCGTCGTTTTGTTGCCAAGCTTCGAGGCCATGCGCATACCCTCGGCGTCGTCGTTGCCCAGGCCGTTATACTCGTCGTCATAGGCGATCCGGTCGTGAAAGCGCACTGCATTCTGGCTCACCATATCCAGCCGGCCGTTCTCAACGCAGGCAAGCGCGGTCATGTAGGGCATGTGCGTATGCAATACCGCCTTGGCATGCGGCGCGGTGCGGTGAATGGCCCGGTGGATGAAAAAGGCGGTATCTTCCACCGTTCTTTCGCCTTCCAGAACCTCGCCCTCCCCATTGATCAGAAGAATGTCGCTGGCCCGCATCTGCGACCAGTGCACTTCCCAGGGATTGATCAGATATTTGTCGCCGCCCACATCCACGCTGAAATGATTGCAGATCCCCTCATGCAGGTCGTAGCGCGCGGCCCAGCGTAGGGCTGCCGCGAGATCCCTGCGTTCCTCCAAAAACTGCACGTCGTCCTCCCTCACAAAAACAGAGCCGGACAATACGCGGACCGATCATCGGGTGCAAAACATCTCCCGGAGTATTTTGCCATTCGGGAGCGGCGGTGGCATAACCGCCGCGACACGAACGATCACCAGTTTCGAGATTTTGCCTCATGATTCCTCGCTATTCCCGCCCCGAGATGACCGCGATCTGGGACCCTGCCAACAAGTTCCGGCTTTGGTTCCTGATCGAAGCCCATGCCTGCGACGCGCAGGCCGACCTGGGCGTTATTCCGCGGGAGGCGGCAGAGGCCGTATGGAAACAGGGAGACAAGCCCTACACACCGGAACGGATCGCCCGTATCGACGCGATTGAAATGGAAACCAAGCACGACGTGATCGCATTCACGACGGAGCTTGCGGAGCAGGTCGGGGAAATGGCCCGCTTCGTCCATCAGGGCATGACCTCTTCCGACGTTCTGGATACCTGTTTCAACCTGCAACTGACGCAGGCCACGGATATCCTGCTGGCGGATATGGACCGGGTCCTCGCCGCCCTGAAATCCCGGGCGGAAGAGCACAAATACTCCCTGACCATCGGCCGCAGCCACGGCATTCACGCGGAACCCGTAACCTTCGGTCTGAAGCTCGCCAAACATTATGCGGAATTCGCCCGGGGCAAGCAGCGCCTGGAAGCAGCCCGCGCGGAAATCGCCATCTGCGCTATTTCCGGCGCGGTCGGAACCTTCGCGAATATCGACCCGTCAGTGGAGGCGCATGTCGCCGAAAAGCTGGGCCTGGCCCCGGAACCGATCTCCACCCAGGTCATCCCGCGCGACCGGCACGCGGCTTATTTCTCCGCGCTGGCCGTGATCGCAAGTTCCATTGAAAATGTGTCGGTCGAAGTCCGGCACATGCAGCGCACTGAACTGCGGGAGGGAGAAGAGTTTTTCTCCAAGGGGCAGAAAGGCTCCAGCGCCATGCCCCACAAGCGGAACCCGGTGCTGTCCGAAAATCTGACGGGCTTGGCGCGCATCGTGCGGTCCGCCGTGACGCCGGCGCTGGAAAATGTCGCCCTGTGGCACGAACGCGATATCTCGCATTCCTCGGTTGAACGGATGATCGGGCCGGATGCGACGGTCACCTTGGATTTCGCCCTGAACCGGCTGGCCGGAATGCTGGAGAAGATGGTCGTCTATCCCGACAGGATGGAGGAGAATCTCAACTCGTTAGGCGGCCTGCACAACTCCCAGCGTGTCTTGCTGGCGTTGACCCAGGCCGGCGCCAGCCGCGAAGACGCGTACCGGATGGTGCAGAAAAACGCCATGGATAGCTGGCATCGGGGCGTTCCGGTCCAGGACTTGCTTCTGGAAGATCAGGAAATTCGCACATATTTAGGCGAGAATGATCTACGCGGGCTGTTCGATATCGGGTATCACACCAAGCATGTGGATACGATTTTCAAACGCGTATTCGGCTGACGTTCTTCGTTACGCCCTGATCGCAAGCCTGTTCGGCGTCGCATTTGCCGCCGGCGCAGGTCTGCCCGCACGCCACTCGGCGGCGCAGGAAGACCTCGCCACCCAGGTCGATGAGGTGACCCGCCGGGTCCTCAAGGACCCCTTCATCCGGCTGCGTTTCGTGGCGCTTTCCCTGGAGACCCCCGACGAACAGGGACAGGCCCTGAACGGCATCGTCCGGGCGCAACTGGCGCGGCAGGATACCGAAGGCGCGCTGAACGAGTTGAAGCGCATTGAGGATCCGTTGTGGCAAGCCCGCTCGCTCGCGGCGGTCGGAGACTATTACGAGGCCCTTAAGGACCCGGAAAACGCCCTCGACTATCTGAGCCAGGCGGTCACGAAAGTAACCAGCGGGCGCGACGTGGGTGTCGGCGGCGCCGACCTTCTTCGGGTGATCGCAAAGAAACAGGCGAAACTCGGCCATCTGGATTCCGCGATCAGGACCGCCGAACTCATTCCGCGCCCTTTGGACCGGGTAAACACCCTGCAACAGGCGGCCTCCGCTTCCTTCGAGGATGCCGGAGACGACCCGGAAGCCTTGGCGATGGCGCGCCAGGTGCTCTCCGCGGCTTTCGAACAAGCGGAAAAGATAGAGGACAGGGAGAACCAAAGCCCGCATCTGTTTATCGATATTGGCGAGGCGCAGGCCGACGTCGGCGACCTGCCGGGCGCGCAGCGGACATTCCGCCGGGCCCGCCAGCTTATCGAAAACGGCGGCCGGGAAGGACGCGACCGGGCCTATGCGCGCCTCGCCGCTTCCATGATCGCATCGCAACAGTTGGAAGAGGCGATGGAAGTGGTGCGGCAAGTGGAAGAAGGGCCGCAGCAGGTGCGCGGCGTCAGCTCCGTCGCCCGTGCGCTGGCGGATGAAGGTAATGTCGATGCGGCCGTGCCCTTATTCACATTGGCTATGGAAGCGGCGAACACCATCGAAGATGTCGTGGTCAAGCACCGGGCGCTCGCCTTCATGGTGCGCGAACAGACCCGGGTCGGACGGCTTGCGGACGCGTTCACCACGGCGGGGGCCATTCTGGACCGGCGGGAACAGGCACGGGCCCTGCTGGGCATGGCCGAAGAACTGATAAAACAAAACAATCCCGACGCGGCGTTGGTTCTGGTCGAATACGTGCCCTATGTCAGCATGCGCTCGCAGATCTTCGCCAAGGTCGCACTGCTGCACGGACGGCAAGGCGACGTGAGAACGGGCGCGGAACTGATTGCCCGGGCGTTGGAACCGACGGGCTTCGAGACCCAGATTGAGTATATTCCCGAAGCCATCGAACTTGTCCTCGACGCGCATCTGGAAATCGGCAATCCGGAAACCGACCCCTTCATCTTTTCCGAAGTCCGTAAATTCGCCGACCTGATCGACGACGATGTGACGCGGGTGGCCGCCATGTCGCATCTTGCCACCGCGGAGGCACGCCGCGGCGACCCCGACCAGGCGAACCGCACCCTCAGCAGCGCCTGGCGAAATGCCTGGCTGAACCGCAGAGATCCCCAGTTTCCGGTCGTACTCGCCGATATCGTGGAAGGTCAGATCGCCATCGGCGATATCCTGGCCGCCTTCGATACAGCGGCGCGGATTCCGTTGCCGCCGGGAAAGGAATTGAACGCCAGAACACCGTCCGGAAACTTCACCGCGCCCCGCTTCAGGTCCCTGACCGCCGTCGCCGTAGCGGCGACCAGGGAAGACGAAGTGGATCTGGCGATCCGCGCGGCCCAGGAGATGGAACACCCGCCCGCCCGAGCGGCCGGTCTCGCCGCCGTGGCGGTTGCGCTGGCGGAACAGGAAAGCGGGGCCCTCACCGCGTCCATCGACGACGATACAGGCATAGAACAGGAAGACGATCCGTTTGCCGACTGACCCGCGCGCCGGCCAACCGGCCGCGGATCGATTCCTTGCCCAACCGGGGCGAAAGAGCTAACTACGCGGCTCTCGGCCCAACAACTCCGACACCGCCCTCAGCAGCCCTCCATGACCGTATCGCGCGACCAGGCAAAACGTTATCTGTGGACGCTTATCCGCCTGGGCGTGACCGGCGGGCTGTTGTGGTACATTTCCGGTAAGATCGACTTTGGCGAGGCGCTGCGTCTGATTCCGGGCGCCCATCCGGGATGGTCGGCACTGGCGGTCGGCATGATCGTGGCGCAGCTTTTCATCATCGCATTGCGCTGGCGCTATCTGGCCCGGATGACGGGGACAGCGCCGAACTATCCGTCTTTCGCGCGTTTCACCATCGAAGGCATGTTCTTCAATCAGGCGTTGCCCTCCTCGGTCGGCGGCGATGCGGTGCGGATGTACCGGCTGGCGCGCTGTCCCGGCATCGGCACCACGCGGGCGATTTCCAGCGTCCTGCTGGACCGGGGGTTCGGGCTGCTCGGTATTATCATTATTGCCAGTGCATTCCTCATCCCATTCATCGGGTTGGTGACCGACCCCGCCCTGAAGAATGGCGCGGTCCTGCTGATCGCCGCCGGGACCATCGGGTTCGCCCTGTTCCTGGCGCTCGACCTGATGCCGCCGTCGCTGCGGCGTTGGAAGGTAATCGCGGAATTGCTGAACATGTCGCGTCAGGCACGCCGCGTTTTCATGGAACCGCTCCAGATGATGCGGATCGGCATCACGACGGTTGTCGGCCAGATGGTTGCCTTGTCGGCTCTCTATGTACTGGCCCTGGCGTTGGAGGTGGAAGTTTCCTACGCCATGACCATGGCGGTGCTGCCCATCGCCGCACTCATCTCCACGGTTCCGATCACCATTGCCGGATGGGGGCTCCGTGAAGGCGTAATGGTCCTGGCCCTTTCCTATGCGGCGGTGCCGGAGGCCGAGGCCCTGGCGCTGTCCCTGATGTACGGCCTTGCCTTGCTGGCGGCCGGCCTGCCCGGTGGCGTAATCTGGCTGTTGTCGCGCCATCGCCCGGCCGCCGATCCAATACAGGCGGCGGCCTCAGCGAAAGAATAAACGGACGAACCGCATGAAACTCTCCCTACGCAAGCGGGCGATCCGCGAATATGCCGACAAGATCGCAGAGGCACGCGACGACTGGATCGATCGCAGCAAGTCCTTTCACGAACAGGATTTGGCCTATCTGAAGTTCGTCATCCCGAAGGGTGCGCGGGTCCTCGACCTGGGTTGCGGCACCGGCAGAAACCTGGCCCGGTTGGAGCCTTCGCACGGCGTCGGCGTCGACTTTTCCGAAGAGATGATCGATATCGCCAAGGACAAGTATCCGGACCTGGAATTCATCTGTCTGGATGTCGAAGGGCTGGGCAATACGCGCAAACTGTCTGGAACCTTCGACTATATCCTGATGTCGGATACAATCGGCTTCCTGGATGATTGCGAGGAAACCTTCAAGGCGCTGCACCGCTTCTGCGACGCCAACACGCGGATCGTCGTCTCCTATTACTCTCACCTATGGGAGCCGGTCCTGCGTGTGCTGGAATTCCTGGGTCTGCGCATGCCGCAGCCGGAGGTCAACTATCTCGGTCACCAGGATATCGGCAATATCCTGACCCTGGCGGATTTCGAAGTGATCCGGTACGAGTGGCGGCAGCTTCTGCCCCATACTCTGTTCGGCATCGGCGCCATCCTGAACCGCTATATCGGCACCCTCCCGGGGATCAGGCGGCTGTGTCTGCGGCATTACCTTGTGGCGCGCTCCACCCGCCATGCCAAACGCAAGGATATGAGCGTTACCGTCCTTGTCCCGTGCCGCAACGAGCGCGGCAATATCGAAAATGCGGTGACCCGCCTGCCCCGCTTCGCCAAGGACATGGAAATCATCTATGTCGAGGGGAATTCCTCCGACGGCACTTTCGAGGAATGCGAACGCGTCCGCGACATCTACAAGGATGCCTGGGACATCAAGGTCTTCAAGCAGCCCGGCAAGGGCAAGGGCGATGCGGTCCGCAAGGGCTTCGCAGAGGCGCGCGGCGAAATCCTGATGATCCTGGACGCGGACCTGACCATGCCGCCGGAAGAACTGCCGAAATACTACGACGCCATCGTGCGCGGCAAGGGCGAGTTCGTGAACGGC
>JANQIT010000321.1 GCA_028282025.1 Hwanghaeella sp.
CATCCAGGCGGGTTCGGTCGCCGACGATTCGAAACCGCAAACCCTTCGCATGCAAGTCGGCCAGTTCCGACTTCAGATACCGCCGCAGAAGGTTCATCAACTCGCCGACTTCTTCCATCGGACGACGCCAGTTTTCCGACGAGAAGCCGAAAAGGGTCAGATACTCGACCCCAAGTTCGGCCGCCCCTTCAACGGCTTCACGAACGGCGTTAACGCCGCGCCGGTGCCCTTCGATGCGCAACAGTCCGCGCGCACCGGCCCAGCGGCCGTTGCCGTCCATGATGATGGCGACGTGGCGGGGCAGTTTCGCGCTTTCGGTCACACCGGACATGGTAAGGTCTCTCGCGGATGCAGAAAGGGGCGCAGCCCTAGACCTGCATGATCTCTTCTTCTTTTTGCGCCAGCGCTTCGTCGATCTTCGACACGTGCTCGTCGGTCATTTTCTGGACCTGATCGGATTGCCGGTGCATCTCGTCCTGCCCGATATCCCCGTCCTTCTCGGCCTTTTTCAGTGCTTCCAGGCCGTCCCGCCGCACATTCCGAACGGCAATGCGGGCCTGTTCGGCGTATTTGCCGGCGACTTTGCTCAGCTCAGCGCGCCGTTCTTCGTTCAACTCGGGAATCGGCACCCGGATAACCGTTCCTTCGCTCTGCGGGTTCAGGCCGAGACCCGATTCCAGAATCCCTTTTTCCACCGCCTTGGTCACGCTTTGGTCCCAAACCTGGACGCTCAGCATCCGCGGTTCAGGAACACTGACCCCGGCAACCTGCTTCAATGGAACCGTTCCGCCATAGGCATTTACGACGACATCTTCGAGCAAACTCGGAGATGCACGGCCGGTCCGAAGACCGCCGAACTCGCGCGAGAGGGCGTCCAATGCGCCATCCATGCGCCGTTTCAGATCCTTCATGTCAAAACCGGACATCTTTCGACCCCTCACAACTCCCGAATATTCCTGTTTTCCAAGGCGCTTTCACCCCTCGGATTAGGCGGCAACTATCGTATACCGACCATCCCCACGCAACACTTTGGCGAAACTCCCGGCTTCCTGAATGGAGAACACCACGATGGGGATGCCGTTGTCCCGGCTGAGCGCGATGGCAGACGCATCCATCACCTTCAGATCGCGGGACAGCACGTCCATATAACCCAGCCGGTCATAGCGCTTCGCGTCCGGGTTCTTCATCGGGTCCGAATCGTAGACGCCGTCTACCTTCGTTCCCTTCATCATGGCGTTACAGTCCATTTCGGACGCCCGCAGGGCGGCCGCCGTGTCGGTCGTGAAGAACGGGTTCCCCGTACCGGCGGCGAAGATGACCACGCGCCCTTTTTCCATGTGGCGCACCGCGCGCCGCCGGATATAGGGTTCGCAGACCGATTGCATCGGAATGGCCGAAAGCACGCGTGTCTGCACACCGACCCGCTCCAGCGCGCTTTGCATGCCAAGCGCGTTCATGACCGTGGCCAGCATGCCCATATAGTCGGCAGTGGTGCGTTCCATGCCGCTGGCCGCGGCCGACACGCCCCGAAAGATGTTTCCCCCGCCGATCACAAGGCAGACCTGAACGCCGGTATCGACAGCATCCTTAACTTCCGCCGCGACCCGCGCCACCATATCGGGGTCCAGGCCGTAGTCCTGTTCCCCCATCAGCGCCTCGCCCGAAATCTTGAGCAAGACCCGCTTAAATAAAGGAACCGGCGTCTCGGTGGACGCCGGTTCCAACTGAGTAGAACTCTCAAGCGCATCGCTTGATGAGGTCATGCTCTATCCCCTCTCAGTCTTTCGCGAGGCCGGGCCGCCGGACCACCCGGCGGCCAAAGCCCGTCTTTTGAAAGCGTCGACCGGTCTCTAGCCTTGAACGGCCTGGGCCACTTCCGCGGCGAAATCGGTTTCTTCCTTCTCGATACCCTGGCCCAGCTCGAAGCGCGCGAATCCCTTCAGCGCAATGGCGGTGCCGGCATCCTTGGCCGCGTTCTCGACAACCTTGGAGATCTTGGTCTCGTTGTCGATCACAAAGACCTGCTCCGTCAGGACCACCTCTTCATAGTACTTGCGAAGGCGTCCCTCCACCATCTTCTCGATGATGTTCTCAGGCTTGCCGGATTCGCGCGCCTGTTCGGTCAAAACCGCTTTCTCACGCTCCAGCGCTTCCGCATCGACGTCCGAGACGGAGAGGAATTCCGGGCGGGCGGCGGCGATGTGCATCGCAAGCTGCTTGCCCAGGGCTTCCAGCGTCTCTGTCGAGGCATCGGACTCCAGCGCCACCAGAACGCCGATCTTGCCCAGGCCCGGCTTCAAGGCGCCGTGCATGTAGGTCGCGACGATCCCGGAGGAAACTTCCAGAACCGAGGCACGGCGGAAGCTCATATTCTCGCCGATGGTCGCGATGTTGTGGGTCAATTGCTCGGCGACCGTGCGGCCCGTTTCGGGATAGGCCGCGGCCAGGATGGTGTCCGCGTCATCGCCCGCTTCCAGCGCAATCGAACCGATTGTTGCAACGAAGTCCTGGAAGCTTTCGTTCCGCGCGACGAAGTCGGTTTCCGCGTTGATCTCGACCACCGCGCCCCGGCTGCCCGTGGCGCTGACGGCGACCAGACCGTCGGCGGCGACGCGGCCGGATTTTTTCTGCGCAGCCGCCAGACCTTTGGTGCGCAGCCAATCGACCGCGGCTTCCATGTCGCCGTCGGTTTCGGCCAGGGCCTTTTTGCAATCCATCATGCCCGCGCCGGACTTGTCGCGAAGTTCCTTGAC
>JANQIT010000341.1 GCA_028282025.1 Hwanghaeella sp.
CATTCCCGGTGGACTGGCTGGGGGGGCGGCGGCGGGCGGGGCCGTCGCACTGCTGTTGGGCAGCAAGAAGGCGCGCAAGATCGGCGGCAAGGCTTTGACCTATGGCGGCATGGCGGCCGTAGGCGCGCTCGCCTATAGCGCGTGGAAGAACCACAAGTCCGGGCAGACGGCTGCGCTGTCGACCGGTCCGGCGCAGCCGGGTTACGACGCCACTATGGCGCGGGCGGACGCAACACCGGCCGTGTCCCTGGCGTCCCTGTCGCCACCGCCTGTGGATAGCGGCTTCGATCCGGCGGTGGAGCATGCCCAAGACGGTTCCGACATGCGTCTTGCACTTGTGCAGGCGATGATCAGTGCGGCCAAGGCGGACGGTCATATGGACGCGCAGGAAAGTGCGCATGTCTTCAAACAGATGGAAAGTCTTTCGCTCGGTGCGGAGGAGAAAGCCTTTCTATTCGACCATATGCAGCGCGACAGCGATCCGATTGCGATTGCGAAATTGGCCAAGGACGAGCCGCAGGCCGCGGAAATCTATCTGGCGTCCGCCTTGGCGATCGATCCCGATACGCCGGAGGAACAGAGATATCTGGATCGCCTCGGCGATGCTCTGCATCTCTCCGGCAACCTGCGCAGCCAGTTGGACGGCCATGCGGCTGCCGCACGGGCGGACGCGGTATCCTAGACCTAGAAAGGCGATGAAAGGTCCATTGGTTCAAAGATAACCCAAGGAAATTGTGCTTGCCGCCTCTTCGGTGAATAATGCGGGTGTACAGAGGCGGGCATGGGGGCATGCCTGGGGGGCCCGATGGATCGGTACAATTTGGCGACGGTCGTGCGTGTTGTCGGCTCGCTTTTCCAGGAATTGGAAGATCTGGGCCTTGAGGTGCGTTTCCTGTCAGCGGGCCCGGAAGCCGACACCCTCTTTCGCAGCGCGGATCGGAATCGAGATATACCGCAGCTGATTTTCCGTGCGGGATCGAACGATGCTTGCCCCGATGTCACGCAGGGCTTCTGGCTTTTCGGTGTCGACGCACACGGTGTCGGCCTTATTCAAGCATTCTGCGGCCTGGACTTCGGCACTGGATCGCTCGCAGAACACCTGACCCGCTATGGAGAGATCTATCTTGTGGATGGCATCCCGGCGGTAGATCCGAATCCGGTTGTCCGGACCGGTGCGGCATACCGCCTGACGGGGCGCGGCTGTTACTTCGGGGAAACCTGGTTCCGGCCCGAAAATTCAAAGGCGCCGGGTTACCGGAAGCTTGGATTGACGTCGCGCGTCCTTCGCCTGGCAATGGGATTGGCGTATCTCAGCTTTCGCCCTTCGTTCATGTATGGGTTTGCCGAGGAACAGGTTGCGAAGCGTGGCTATACCTTGCGCTACGGCCATTTCCAGACCTACCCGCACGGCGGCATCTGGGTCCGTCCGGACGGGACGGTCGACGATCTGTGGCTGACATTCACGGATGCTTTGGATTACGGCGACCTATTCGGCGAGTTCGCGCGGGACCGGAACATCCCGCAGCACCTCTGAGGCGACAAGCACCACAACGCCGCCGGTTTCCAACCGTACCGGTGTGAGCAGCCGACGGTAGCTTTCACGCCGGATCTCTCCGTTTTCCCAAACGCGGGCGTGGACGTCTTGAAGAACCGGCTCCATCCGATGGATCGCCCGTTTGTAGCCGGAAGGCAGGGCGCGCTCGAACTCGTTGGCGTCATCCGGCAGGCAGGGGGATCCTTTGCAGGCAAGGGCCCAGTCGCTGCCGTGAAAGCGCGCCGCGGGAGAGTCCAGCCCCACATTCCCCAATTCAAAGCCGGTATCCGTTTGCACGATTTCAACCAGTTCGGACCGCCGCGGCTCATTGTTGCCGTGCCAGGCTTGCAGAGTGGATTTCAGCAATGTGCCGGCAACTTCGATCTGCTCCGGCGGGCGGTCGACGATCACCGTATGGTCCGGCAGCGCGAGACGCCGGTACATCAGAATATCCTCGCAGATTGCCGTGGCATGCCGCATGTCAGGCGCCTGCCGGTTCGGTGTGCTCTTGGACAGGTCGTTGAAACGAATTGGATACAGCCCGTGCCGTATCGCGGTCTCCAGGCTTTCGGCGCTACACCACTCGGCCATGTAGCGCAAGGTCGCGACACGGCCGTTCCACAGCAGAATCGCCGCGCCGAGCCGGTGCAGATGCTGCATCAGCGCGTCTCTCGGGTCGTCCCTTTCGCCGAAACGGTAGACTTCGTCCCCGTTGATCAGCCAGGCCCCGGGGCCGGCGCTGGCGGCGATGGGTGTGCTGTGCATCAGCGGCCCCTGGCCTTCCTGCGCGCCGCCGCGCGCGCCGCATCGAAAATGCCGCCGTTGCTGATCAGCTTCTCCGGTGGGCGGCCGCCATTTCCCTCGAACGCTTCCCGCAGACAGTCCTGAAGGCTCTCTCCGTCCCGCATGGCGCGAAAAATAAGCGCTTTGACAATCGATTTTTGGGCTGCGTCCAGCCGGACCTGGCGGCTGTTGGCCGTGTCGTCTCCTCGGTTTCCCTTCGGTCGGTCCTGCGTCACAGTCGGCGCCCCGCGCAAGGTTCTGCCGGTCGGTTATCGTCGCTTGCTTCCGGCATCGTCAACGCGGCTTGCCGTTTCTGTCTGCGGATCTGAATTCGGCAACGGTTCCCGCACCCGCTGGTGAGGGGAGTGGATCGAGGAACTGAGCGTCCTCCTCAAGCTGTCCGCGCATGGAGCGAAGGCAAAACTCAATCGTATCATCGTCAAGCGGCAGCATATCGCCGTCCTTCATGGCCGTCAGTTGCGATTGGAACAAAATGATCGCTGCATCTATGTCCGCGGCATTCGATGGCGCTTCGGATTTCTCCGCAAGGTAGGCCGAACCGTCCAGCCCCTCGCCATCGGTCAACAGCAGAACGTCCGCGGGCATCCGGTAGTACGCAGCCAATTTCAACAATGAATGCATTCCCGGCGAACCGTCGCCGTTTTCCCATGCGGCGAGCGCCGCCGGATTCATGCCGGTTGCCTTGGCGATTTCGGCGAGCGTCTGTCCGAAATGCTCGCGTATAATTTTCATATTGCTGACCATGACACGCGCGGTAGTCCACTCCGTAAGATGGGGTATCATATCCGCGGAGAAAAAACACCCGAACCGATAGACTGGGTGACGCGCCTCCGCGGTAAGGAGGCTGGGCCGCCCGCGTTTCAGATTAAGGTTTTCGGCGAGTATTCTTAAGTTTCGACGATTAGATTGGAAAATTCTTCCTTCGCGACCGTTCGGATGAGCCGGGCGATCTGGTGAAAGGTATCCACCCGTCCGGCGCTTTTCCGCCATACCAGACCGATGGACCGGTAGATTGTCTTCCCTTCAAGCGGACGCACAACAATCTCGCTACGGTCGGTAATCTCCGACCAAATGTAGAGCGCCGGCAGGAATGTCGCACCCATCCCCATACCCACCATCTGCCGAACGGCATCCAGACTGGTGCCTTCGTAGTCGCGCAACAGCGTGGCGCCGAAGTCCTGGCACAGGGAAACAATCTGGTCGTGCAGGTGGAAGGTCGGGCTGAGCGACAGGACCTCCAGCCCCTCCAGCATTCTCGGCTGAACCTTTTCGAAGCGGGCAAGCGGATGATCCGCCGCCAACGCCAGATACAGAGGTTCGCGGAACAGGCGCTGAACGTTCAACTCGCTGCTGCTGATCGGAAGTTGCGCCAGAATGATGTCGTGCACGCCTTGGGAAAGTTCCTGTTCCAGTGCACGGGGTGTGCTTTCCCGGATATACAAACGCAAATCCGGATGGTCGCGGTGCAGGCGGGCGACGACATGCGGCAGGATATAGGGGCCCAGGGTCGGCTTCGCACCCAGCCGGATGGTCCCGGAAGGGCCGCGCCGCGCCTCGGCTGCAAAATCCGCAATGCCTTGCACGGCATCTAGCACGACACGGCCGCGCGCGACCACTTCCCGGCCGGCGGGCGTCAGCAACGCGCCCTTTCGGGCGCGTTCCACCAGGGTCAGGGTAAGCTCTTCTTCCAATCCCTGTATCTGGGCGCTCAAGGACGGTTGGCTGACGCCGCAGCGCTCGGCGGCGCGGCGAAAGTGAAGCTCCTCGCCAAGGGCGACCAGCATTTCCAACTGCTTTAGGGTGATCTTCGGTCTGGCCACGGTCTCAGCCTGTTTTCACGGTATCGGAGGTATATAGGATTATCCTATTGGGTTTTCCATTCGCGGCGGCTTTTTCCTTTCTTGATAGTGCCCATCTTCATTGCGGGAGCGTAGTTGGGTAGGAGGAATTCCAATGTACGAGCAGGCGTTGGTAAACGAATATGAAGATACCGGCAGGGACTTCCCCACCGGGTCCAGTCTCGCCGCTGAAGTGGCCGTCGAGCGCAATCCAATCGTCGTGATTCCGGGTGACGGTGTTGGTCCCGAAGTCGTCGATGCCTGTATCCGGGTGCTGGATGCCGCCTGTGGCGCACTCGATTTTACCTATGTGGAAGGTGGCGACGCAGCCATGGTGAATGGCGCGGCCAACGGTATTGCGGATCGGGCGTTGGACGCCATAGACCGCAGCGGCGTCGTCCTGAAAGGCCCACTCAAGGGCCCGGTGCAGGGAGCCCGCTATCGCGGCGATGAGACGCTGTCACGGGGCTTCGCTCTGCACAGCGCCGTTTACTTCGCGAAAGAGTATCCGGGAATAGGATGGCCGCATTCCAGCTTGGGAACCGATCTGGCCGTCGTGTCGGATATCGGCATCATGGACGAGGACGATGCGCCGAGCATAGGCGTCGAGGCGCAGGAAGCCGCTTTGAACGACACGGCGAAACTGGCTTTCGAACTGGCGGACAGCCCGTGCTGGAAGCAAATCCATTGTGTGATGGACGAGGATAATGTCAGCGGCTTGATGGACGGTTATCACCGGCCCATCGCGGCTCTGCGCAGCGCCTTTCCGGATGTGAAACTGCGGGCCGCTTCGACCTCCGGTTTCTTCGAAAAGCTTGTGTCGCAGCCGCATCGTTATGATGTGCTCCTCACGCGGGCGGCATTTGCCGGTGCGCTGAAGGCGGTTACCGCCAGATTGGTTGGCGGGACGTCCATGATGGCTGTCATGCGGATTGGGCCGGAGACGGCGGTTTTCGAGCCCGCTCACGGACCCCTGGAAAGGCTCGCCGGCCGCGATGTCGTCAGTCCAATGGCCATGCTCCTAGCAGGTGTCGCCATGCTCCGGCACCTGAATCACGCCAGCGAGGCCGCCCGTGTGGAAGAGGCGCTTTGGCGCGTATTCCGAAAGGGCCGCACCTTGCCGTTCGACATGGCGAGATCCGGGGGCGGCGTTGGCTGCCGGGCTTTTAGCGAGGCGGTTATCGAGGAAATGGACGCCTTCGTAGAAATCGGACGCGACAGCCAATCCGGCCATGGCCGGCGGCTGTCCATCGTCGCGGCTTAGGATGCTGGCGCAAAAACAAGTGTTTGCGAACGATAATTGGGAGAAGACGAATGAACAGGGCTAAGGGGTTGATCGCGCGCTTTAAAACCTTGCGGATGCGCCATCGTCAGTTGGATGAAGAGGTGAAGCGGGAAACCGCGAAGCCCGCGCCCGACACGCTGCTGTTGCAGCGCCTGAAACGTCTGCGCTTGCGGGCGAAGGAAGATATGGAAGCAATGGCTGGTGTGGTCCGGTTGCTCGAACCTGAATTGGTGAAGCGCGCGGCCTGACCCTTAGACGATCCCGGTTGCGTTCATGGAACAGCGCCACCCCCTGAAAGGGGATGCCGTTACAAGCGATCCGCCGCCGATCCAATCCTGGCCTAGTCTTCCCGGTCGGTCGACCGGTTGTCGCTGACCGTATAGGTTGCCGCGATGCGGCCGGACGGGGCGCAGCGGACGACTTCGAAGGAAACATCCTGGACATTGTCCAGTCTGGTCGTTTGGAAGTGCAGTTCCGCCGTGCCGGTGGCACCGACAATAGCATAGTCGCGGGGCAAATCCGCCTCGAACCCCGTGCGGCTGAAGTCATGAACCGCGACTTGCCGTCCATCAACTACAAGGAATGGATCGCAAACCGTGATGCGCATACCGCCTTTACGGCGATTGTCCTTTTGATCGTCCATACTGTCCTTGGGCCGGTTGTGGCGACCATATTATATGATTTTTCCATAATTTAGCACCACTGCGAGATAGCCGTACGCGTGTTGCCGTTAAACCGCTTCGGGTTTTCGGCATCCCCTGAAGCCGCAACGCGGCTTTCGCCGGGGTCGTAAGTGTTTGGGTTACGTCAATTTGCAACAGGCTTGCTTGAGCCAGTTGTATCAAAATGACGGGCCGCCCTTTACTCCAATGGGCGGGATGTAATATTTTCAATAGGTTACGCGTCAACGGCTCGCCGGACCGGCTTTTGCTGTCATGCCCCCCGAACACTGAGCTGGTCGGAGAGGAGCATCCGCATGTGTGGCATCGTAGGTATGGTGAATGGGCGGTCGGTCGCTCACGGTCTGATCGATGGACTTCGAAATCTTGAATATCGTGGTTACGATTCCGCCGGTATCGCGATTGCGGGCCAGTCGGCCCTGTCGCGTCTGCGGGCGAGTGGACCCTTGGATAGTTTGGCGTCAGCGCACGAGAGCAGCCCGATCGACGGACCGTCCGGCATCGGTCATACCCGTTGGGCCACCCATGGCGCCCCCACCGAACGGAACGCGCATCCCCATCTCGCCGATGGGGTCGCCGTGGTTCACAACGGTATCATAGAAAATCACGCGGCCTTGCGGGCGCGGTTGGAAGAAGGCGGGGTTTCGTTCGACAGTGAAACGGACAGCGAGGTCGTCCCGCATCTGCTCGCCCATTTCCGAAGAACAGGGCTTTCCGCGCTCGACTCCATCCGCGAAGCGACGCGCCTCCTTGAGGGGCAGTTCGCCTTGGGCATTCTGTTTCAGGACGAACCGCGTACATTATATGCGGCGCGCCGGGAAAGCCCCTTAGCGATTGGAGCGGCCTCGAATTCGGTGATGCTGGCCTCCGACATGCTGGCTTATGCAGGGCGCGCGGAACAGACGCTGACGCTTGAAAGCGACGAAGTTGCCCGCATCCGGCGCGACGGAGTTCAGCTCCTGAATGCCAAAGGGCAGCCTGTCGACCGCGCCTGGGGGGAAGCTACGGGCTCTTCCGTAACGGTGCATAAGGCCGGCCACCGGCACTTCATGCACAAAGAGATCTTCGAACAGCCGGAGGCCGTCGCCAGAACGCTCGATGCGG
>JANQIT010000358.1 GCA_028282025.1 Hwanghaeella sp.
GACATCGCGCTTGTGTTCGACCAGGCGTATCGCCTTTTCGATCACCATCTCAGCGACCTGTACGTGGCGGTTGGCGGGTTCGTCGAAGGTGGAGCTTACCACCTCCCCATTCACCGACCGCTGCATATCGGTCACTTCCTCCGGCCGCTCGTCGATCAGCAGCACCAGCAGATACACTTCCGGCTGGTTGGTCGAGATGGCATGCGCAATATGCTGCATCATCATCGTCTTACCGGTCCGCGGCGGCGCGACGATCAGGGCACGCTGTCCCTTGCCCAGGGGAGAAATCAGATCGATGACCCGCGTGGAGACGTCTTTCGATTTTCCGTCATTGCCTTCGATTTCAAGCTGCAGCTTCTCGTCGGGATAAAGCGGCGTCAGATTGTCGAAATTGATCCGGTGACGAACTTTGTCCGGCTCGTCGAAATTGACATTATTCACCTTCAGAAGCGCGAAATACCGCTCGCCGTCCTTCGGCGCGCGGATCTGTCCTTCGACCGTATCCCCGGTCCGAAGACCGAAACGCCGGATCTGACTGGGGCTGACATAGATATCGTCCGGGCCGGCCAGATAGTTCGCTTCCGGCGAGCGCAGAAAGCCGAACCCGTCCTGGAGGACTTCCAGCACGCCTTCCCCGAAAATCGCCACATCGTTGTTCGCCAACTGTTTGAGGCAGGCGAACATCAGTTCCTGTTTACGCATCGTCGACGCGTTTTCGATTTCCAGTTCCTCGGCAAACGCCAGAAGTTCCGGGGGGGATTTCTTTTTAAGTTCCTTGAGGTGCATTTTTCGAAGCCCGATGACGGAAATAGTGGGTCAGATTAGAAAGATGGGGCGTTGGGCGCGTTGGCCGGCCTGACCGGCGTCGCGCGTGTTCCGGAATTCGGAATTAGAAGGATCCCGAAAGGGATAGGCGTTAGTTAGTCAATCCCCCGCGCGAAGTCAAATGACGAATTTGTCTCAACGGTTTGCCCGCTGATCCACCGGGCGCCGTCCAGTGACGCGGCAGGTATCTGTCACGCTTAAAGCCAAAGCCGGCTTGGACCGGGGCTTTGTCAGAACGGCTTCACAATCACGAAAATCACGATGGCGATCATCAGCAGGGTCGGCGCTTCGTTGAACATCCGGTAAAACCGTTCGGAACGGGTGTTCGCATCCGCCTCAAAGGCTTTCCGGTAAGACCCCATCATCATGTGCAGCACCGTCAGCGCCGCCACCATCGCCAGTTTCGCATGGAACCAGCCCTGGTCCCAGGCATCCAGTTCGAACGCGGTCCACAGGCCGAAAATCCAGCTTGAGAGCATTGCCGGGTTCATAATGGCATGCAGCAGACGCCGTTCCATGACCTTCAGGGTTTCGGAATGTTCGGACCCAACCGTCGCCTGGCAATGATACACATAGAGGCGGGGCAGATAGAGCAGCCCGGCCATCCAGGCGATGATCGAAATGACGTGGAGCGCCTTAAGCCATTCGTACATGCCGCTCGATGTCCCCTCCGGTTTCCGCGACCCAACCGGAAAGTTCGCGCCGGATCAGTTTCTCCAGCAGGTCGATCATCGGCTCGGTCGCGTTCAGACAGGGAATATAATCGAACGACTCGCCGCCATGTTCCAGAAAGGTCTCCCGCAGGCCAATCGACAATTCCTCAAGGGTCTCGACACAGTCTGCGACGAAACCGGGGGAAATCATGGCGATGCTCCTCACCCCATCCTGCGCCAAGGTTTCGACCGTTTTGTCCGCATAAGGCTGCAGCCATTCCTTCGGGCCGAAACGCGACTGGAACACCACCTGAAACCGGTCCGGCCCCATGCCCAACGCCTCGGCCAGCAAACGGCCGGTCTTCTGACAGAAACAATGGTAGGGATCGCCTTTGTCCAGATTCTCCCGCGGCAGACCATGAAAGCTGCACAGGATCTTCTCCGGCCCGGGTTTCCCGTCCAGGTGGCTGCGCACGCTGGCGGCTAGAGCCTCAATGTAGTCGGGATCGTCATGGAACGTATCCAGCGTCCGCAGCGCCGGCTGCCAGCGTTTGGACATCAGATACCGCATCGTCTCATCCACGACCGATGCAGTCGTCGCCGCCGAATATTGCGGATAAAGCGGCAGCACCACCAGCTTCTGACAGCCCCGATCCTGGAGGGCCTGAAGCCGATCCGGAATCGACGGGCTGCCGTAGCGCATGGCCCAATCGATCGTCAGTTCCTCCTCCGGGAACCGGGCGGCGACCGCTTCGGTCTGTTCGCGCGTATAAAACCGCAACGGACTTTCATCGGTCTCCTTACGCCAGATCTTCTCATAGGCCTCTCCCGATTTTCGGGGCCGGGTGTTGAGAATGATCCCATGCAAGATCGGCTGCCACAGCCAGGCAGGCGCTTCTATCACTCTGGGGTCGGAAAGAAACTGCTTCAGGTAGCGCCGCATCGACGATGTGTCATACCCGTCCGGGGTTCCCAGATTGACCAGCAACACGCCGACCTTGGGCGGGGAGACAGACGGATGATCGGGCGGCAGCGCCATTGTTTAAGGGTCTCCGGTTCGGCTTAGGCGAAAGTACAGAGACGATCTAAGGATATCTGACCCAACTGACCAGATCCGCAACCGTCTCCGGGTCCGTTTCCTTGATAATCCCATGGCCCAGATTGAAGATATGCGGACCGTTCGCGAACCCGGATACAATACGGTCGACCTCCGCTTTCAGACCATCGCCCGCCGCCAGCAGATGAATCGGATCCAGATTGCCTTGGACAGGGGCGAGGGTCTGCAACGTATCCGCCGCCCATCCGATGGGCACCGCCGTGTCGAGGCCAAGGGCCGTAACGCCGGTCTGTTTCAGATAGTCTGGATAGGCGGGCCCGGCCCCGCGCGGAAACCCGATGATCGGGATATCGGGATGCTGGGCCCGGACCTTCTCCACAATACGCCGCGTAGGATCGGTTACGAAGGCCTGGAATGCCGGTTCAGGCAGAACGCCGGCCCAGGTGTCGAAAATCTGCAAGGCGTCCACACCGGCCTCTACCTGGGCGCAGAGATAGTCCGCCGTACCTTCGACAAGAATATCGATCAGGCTGCCGAAACCCTCCGGATCGCGATAGGCCCATCCTTTGATCGCGGCGAAATCGCGGCTGCCCCTTCCTTCAACCATATAGGTCGCCACCGTCCAGGGCGCGCCGGAAAACCCGATCAGGGCGACGTCGTCGGACAGATCCGATTTGATCAGTTGGATCGTTTCGAACACCGGCTCAAGGCGTTGGCGGACCCAGGTCGTGGACAGAGAGGAAACGTCCGCCGAACAGGTGACTGGATCCAGCCGCGGCCCCTCCCCCTCGACGAAGGTTACTTCCTGACCCAGCGCATCGGGCACCACCAGGATATCGGAGAACAGGATCGCCGCATCGAAACCGTAGCGCCGGATCGGCTGCAACGTCACCTCAGCGGCCCATTTCGGCGTGTAGCACAGATCAAGGAACCCATTGGCCTGGGAACGGATCGCCCGGTACTCCGGCAGATACCGCCCCGCCTGGCGCATCAGCCAGATTGGCGGCCGTTCGGTTTTCTCACCAGCTAGCACCTTCAAAAACGGTTTCACGGAGTCCCCCATGGGCTAAAGCGAACTGATAATGCGCCGGTCACCCTGTCAGGACAAAACCGACAATTCAATGCCGTGAGATTCCATATCTTTAATTAATAAGAAGAAGGTTGATGTAGATTTGTTTGGAACAGTGAATCCTGGGGATTATTACCTATCAACAGCTTGTTCAGAACTGTCGAACGGCGATTGCGGGACCTTGCGAACAAGTTATGGAAAACACCGTTCGACACTTATTGAACCGGCGTTCGGAATTATGTGAACAACGGGGAAGGATGAAGCGTCGGAGAGCTGTTGCGAACAGAATTCACCGCTTCGTAAAACTTTGTTCACAGTGGCAAATCCGGTCCGGTAAAGCGCCTCAACCGGTTGCACTTTTTGGGACGAACGCGTATCCGCTGACAGTGCAGTACTTATCCCTGAACCTATCCACAGACTTCGGGAGCGGCGCGTGTCTCAGGTCCACGTACACTTGATCTCGGATTCCACCGGCGAGACGGTTCACAGTCTGGCGCGCGCCTGTTTCGTTCAGTTCGAGGATACGCATGTTCAGGAACATTCCTGGCCCCTGATCCGCACCGCCGCGCAGGTTGAGAAGATTCTGGAAGGTATCGCCCAGGCCCCCGGTCCCATTCTGTACACCTTGGTGAACAAGGATGTGCGCACCCGCCTGGAAGACGGCTGCCGCGAGTTGGGCGTACCGACCATATCCGTCATGGATCCGATCATCGCCGCTTTCTCCAAGTATCTTGGGGTGGAAAGCCGCGACCTGCCGGGCCGGCAGCATATTCTGGACGATGAATATTTTCAGCGCATCGATGCGATGCAGTTCGCCCTCAATCACGATGACGGCCAGGGGCTGTGGAATCTGGCTGCGTCGGATGTGATCCTGACCGGCGTGTCCCGGACGTCGAAGTCGCCGACCTGCCTTTATCTCGCCAACCGCGGTTTGAAAGCGGCGAATGTTCCTATCGTGCCGGGCGTACCGCTTCCGGACGAACTTCTGGCTTTCACCAATCAGCCCGGCGAACCGCTGGTTATCGGCCTGACCAAGGACCCGGCCCGGCTGGTTCAGGTCCGGCGGAACCGGCTGCGGATGATTTCGGAAGACCGCGACACCGACTATGTCGATCTTGAAACCGTGCGCAGCGAGGTGAATTCCGCCCGGCGCGTATTCATGGACCAGGGCTGGCCGATCATCGATGTCACACGCCGGTCGATTGAGGAAACCGCCGCGTCCATCCTGCAAGTGTACGAAAGCCGGGACGGCGGAACGTGACCGGGCCGGCGGCATCCGCCGACATCGTTCTGGCGTCGGCCAGTTCGGCGCGCGCCGCGTTGTTGAAAGGTGCGGGCCTATCCTTCGCCGTGACACCAGCCAGAGTCGACGAGGCGACGGTGAAGGAATCCTTTCAGGCCGATGGGGTCTCCACCGCCGATGCGGCCGCCGGTCTGGCGGACCTGAAAGCGCGGAAGATTTCCATGCAGCAGCCGGTCGCCTTGGTCATCGGCGCCGATCAGATGCTGGACTGTAACGGCGTCTGGTTCGACAAACCGCCAGACCGGGATCATCTGGTCGGACAGTTGATGAGCCTGCGCGGCAAGACCCATCGCCTCCATTCCGCCGTCTGTCTCTATCAGGGCGGCGAGCGCCTGTGGGGAACGGTCGAGACCGCGGCTCTGACCATGCGATCCTTCAGCGACGGGTTTCTGCGCGACTATGTCGACGCCGCGGATGACGCGGTACTGGAATCGGTCGGCGGCTATCGTTTGGAGGGGCGCGGCGCGCAGCTTTTCTCCCGCATCGACGGCGATTATTTTACCATTCTGGGCTTGCCGCTTCTGTCCTTGCTGGACTTTCTGCGGCAAAGGGGAGTGCTGCAGACATGATCACGGGCGCGGCGAAACTGGCCGGCGTTATCGGCTGGCCGGTCAGTCATTCCAAATCACCTGTGTTGCATGGCCACTGGCTGTCGCGGCATGGGATCGACGGGGCCTATATACCGATGGCGGTCGCGCCCGATAACCTGCCCCGGGCCGTGCATGGATTGCGCGCGCTGGGATTCCGGGGATGCAATGTGACGGTTCCGCATAAACAGGCTGTAATGGCCTGTTGCGATAAGGTGGAAGAGGACGCCAAGCGTATCGGAGCCGTTAATACACTGGTTGTGGAGAATGATGGATCGCTGACCGGCCGGAACACCGACGGCATAGGGTTTCTGCAAAACCTGAAGGCGGCGGATACCGGCTGGCGGCCGGGCATGGGTCCGGCCTTGGTGATCGGCGCGGGCGGTGCGGCGCGGGCGGTACTGCAAGCGTTGCTCGATGCGGGCGTACCGGAAATACGGCTGGCGAACAGAACCGTTCAGCGCGCAGAGGGTCTGGCCGCCGAGTTCTCTCCCATTATCGATCCACTGCCTATGACGGCGGCGGAAGCCGCCATGGACGGCTGCGCCCTGCTGGTCAATACAAGTTCTATGGGAATGACGGGTCAACCACCCCTGAACCTGCGGCTGGATGCGTTGCCGCGCACCGCCCTGGTGACGGATATCGTCTATGCGCCGCTGCGCACCCCGTTGCTGGAGGATGCGGCGCAGCGCGGCAACCCGACGGTAGACGGGTTGGGGATGCTTCTGCATCAGGCCGTGCCGGGGTTCGAAGCCTGGTTCGGCATTCGCCCCAACGTGGACGGCGCCCTGCGCGCGGCGGTTCTGTCCGTATGATGTCCGGCGGCGGCGCACCATGTTCGTGATCGGCCTGACCGGGTCGGTGGGTATGGGCAAGACCACCACCGCGGACATGTTTCGTGCGCAAGGCGTTCCGGTTCAGGATGCCGACCGGGAGGTGCACCGGCTGATGGCCCGTGGCGGCGCAGCCGTTCCGATCATTGCGGACGCTTTCCCCAATGTGGTGAAAGATGGGGCGGTGGACCGGGCAAGCCTGGGTGCAGTGGTGTTCAAGGATGCGCAGGCCCTGAAGCGGCTTGAGGCGATCCTGCACCCGATGGTCGCGGCCCGGCGTCTTGGATTTTTGGCGCAGGCGGCGCGCCGCGGCGCGCCGCTCGCG
>JANQIT010000014.1 GCA_028282025.1 Hwanghaeella sp.
AGGAACAGTTCCGCGAGTCAGACCGGCATCAAGGGCGAGATGGCCCCGACCGGGATCAGGGACTTGAGCCGGAACCCTGAACCCCGGCGCTTTCCACCAGGGCCTGAGAAGCGGACATCAAAGCGGACTTCTGCGCGGACCAGGACCAACTTTCAATACGCATAACATTATGATATATATAAAATATGAACACTGAAGACCCGGACAGAGAAACGGACATGGAAGCGGAGGACCGGGGCGAACGGATCGCCCTCATGGAGCCTCTGCTGATCGGCGAGTCCTCGGCCCGTCGCGGCCCCCTGACCGATCTGGCGCTCGACCTGGCCCAGAAGGCAGCCGGGTTCCGCCGCAGCCTGCCGGAAAGCCTGCTGGTCTCCCTGGCCGGCCTGGTCCGGGCGATGAACTGCTACTACAGCAACCTGATCGAAGGCCACGACACGCACCCGGTCGATATCGAACGCGCGCTGAACGACGACTACAGCGCAGATGCCCGCAAACGCGAACTGCAGCTCGAAGCCAGGGCGCATATGGCCGTGCAGCGCTGGATCGACGACGGCAACCTGGCCGGCGCGCCCGTGACCGCCGATAACATCCTCGAAGTTCACCGACGGTTCTGCGAACAGCTCCCCGACGACCTGCTCTGGGTCGAAGATCCCGCGTCATCCGAACGCGTCCGACTGGACGCCGGCGCGCTACGGACCCGCGATGTCGTGGTCGGCACCCATGTCGCCGTCAGCCCCGGCGCCGTGCCGCGCTTCCTGCAACGCTACCAGGAGGCCTATGGCCGCCTCGGTCGCACCGACACCATCCTCGCCGCCGCCGCCGCACATCACCGTCTGCTGTGGATTCACCCGTTCCTCGACGGCAACGGCCGCGTCGCCCGGCTGCTGTCACATGCGACGCTGGCGCAGACGCTGAACACCGGCGCCGTCTGGTCGGTCTCCCGCGGCCTCGCCCGCAACGTCCAGGCCTACAAGTCCCACCTGGCCGCCTGCGACCCGCCGCGCCGCAACGACCTCGACGGCCGCGGCCATCTCAGCGAGGAAGCGCTAGCGGCGTTCACCGCGTTCTTCCTGGAAGTCTGCATCGACCAGGTCGACTTCATGGAAGCCCTGATGCAGCCCGACCGCCTGCGCACCCGCATCCTGCTGTGGGCCGAAGAAGAAACCCGGCTCGGCCATCTCCCACCCAAATCGGGCGCCGTCCTCGAAGCGGTGCTCTACCGCGGCGCCCTACCCCGCGGCGAGGTCGCCAACATCGTCGCCACCGGCAACCGCCAGGCCCGGCGCATCGCCTCCGCCCTGATCGACCACGGAGTCCTCACCGCCAACAGCTCGCGAGCGCCACTGCGCCTCGCCTTCCCCGCCACCCTGGCCTCGCGCTGGATGCCGGGGTTGTTTCCTGAAAGAGCCAGATAGAGCGTCGATTATCGACATCGGGACATACCAGCACTTCAGGTTGTCTACGGACCACCCATATCTTCTCAGTCGGCCGACCGCCGTGGGGCCGCCGTTGGGCATCAATTGTCAATTGTCGTGTCCGCATACCAAATGTATCTGGCATCCGCCCCGCGGTACACGAAGAAAAATGGAGAAAAAATAGAGATGGCCCCGACGCTTGATAGGTTTATCAAGAAACACGAAGGACATTACCTAAGAGATCCCGCCGTAGAGAAACTCACTAGAGGCGATGTTACACGAGCTATCGATGAATATATTTCCTTGTTAGATGCCTCGTCGGATGAAAAAGAAATCCACAATATAATTAAAGAGAATTCATACTTTTTCTATGGTCTAATGCGCATGAGAGGGCAGTCACCTCTTTATTCGAAAGTCAAACTAGGCAATGAATACGAGACAGATTTTCTCTATTTTGACCTTAGCAGCTTTGGACCCGATTGGAAACTTATAGAAATTGAATCCCCACGCGCAAATATATTCAGGAAAAACGGTGATACCACGGCGGAATTCAATCATGCAATTCAGCAAATTCGAAACTGGCATGACTGGATCACTGAAAATCTGAGTTATGCCAGAACATTTATGCCTGGCATCCGCTATCCTTACGGTTATCTTTTCATTGGTCGGAGAGCAGAATTGACACCAAGAAACAAGGAAACTATGAAGAGAATCAGCTACGATTGTAGATCTTTTGCGCATATTCACACTCTAGATAGACTAACGGATTGGGCAAGGCGTGCGCTACATGACATGAAGGGAGAAGTTGGCGGAAGTTGGACCGTGCCACTTCGCGCATTCTCACACAAAGATCTATTAGATCGCCAACCTACCGAAACATTTTATTGGCTAGATCGAGATCTATCAGCGACGACAGCCGACATGAGCGCCATTCATCTTCAAGAATGGCACAGTAATGACTATCCTGGTGGAGAAGGTCGAGCCATAGATGGAGATGAGGATCTTGGATATTGAGGAAGTCCTGCTGGATCACTAAGAAATTCTTCAACAACGATAGCCGCACAGATTGGTACTGAAACATCCATCTATCCCAGTCCGTCTGGTGCCACGCGGCGAGGCCGCCGGCATCGTCGGAACTGGCAATCGCCAGGCCCGGCGCATCGCCGCCGCCCTGATCGACCACGGAGTTCTGACCGCCAACAGCTCGCGCGCACCGCTGCGCCTCGCCTTCCCCGCCACCCTGGCCTCGCGATGGATGCCGGGGCTGTTCCCCGAGAAGGCCGATTGACGACCCGTCCGCTTCGCCTGGTGCGTAGCCGGCCTTGACCTTCCGCATTGAATCCAGACGCATCTGATCGATCGCAACGGGTATCGCTGCTTGGCGCTCACCTGCCCTCCACCGCACGTCTCATCCGTTTCCTCTCCATCGAGGCGGCCCCTTCCCGCCGGGGACCTTTCTCATGGCGATGATGGGGACCGGAGCCAGAAAGGCTCCGGCGGTCGGAGCCTCCAAGACGGAGGAAATGACGATGAAACTCTTGACCCGTTTCGATTTGGCGTCACGCAGCAAACCAGAGCTGCACGCGCTGCACCGCGCGGTGTTCAATGCCCTTGCCCGCAGCGCGCCCGCCAGCGCCGAGCGGCGCAACGCCCTGGCGTCGCTCGACAACATCGCCGCGGAAATCGCGGCCCGCATGCTGTGGCCATAGCGACGGCGGCTGGGACCGCCGGGTCCCGTCGCCAGGTCGCCTCAGCCTCGGGCCGACCGCTCCAGCGACCAGGCGACACGTTCGGCGATGAATCGGGCAAACGGCTTGATGTCCTGCGCGGTGCTGGCGCTTTCGAGGGCGGCGAGGTAGGTGCT
>JANQIT010000034.1 GCA_028282025.1 Hwanghaeella sp.
ATACAATCGCCACCTCCGACGGCATCCGCAACGGCACGCCGGAGATGCGCTATTCCCTGATCGGCCGGGAAGTCACGCACGATGCGCTGTGCGAGCACCTGTCGGCCACCGGGTTGGCCGGCACAATCGCTGTCGTCGCCTGCGACAAGCCGCCGGTCGGGACGCTGGCTGCGGTGCTGGAGCATAACGAGCCCGCCATCATCATGTCCGACGGCACGATCCGCCCGGGCCAGAACCCGCAGACGGGCGAGCCGCTGGATATTGTCAGCGCCTATCAGGTCGCCGGCCACCCGGACCCGGAATTCCGTCATCTCATCGCCTGCAACGCCTGTCCCGGCGTCGGTAGCTGCGGCGGCATGTTCACCTACAACACAATGCAGACCTTCATCGGCGTTGTCGGCCTTCAGCCCTTGCATATGGTGGCCCCGGCCTCCGACGACCCGCGCCGGATCAATGAGTTTCCGCGCCAGTTGGTAGATTATCTGGCGAACATGATGGAGGCCGGATTGCGGCCCCGCGATATCGTCCAGCCGGATTCGATCCGCAACGCGGTCATCGTCGCCATGGCGGTCGGCGGGTCCACCAACGCGGTGCTTCATACACCGGAAATCGCACGGGCCGCCGGCTTCGAAAATTTCTGGCGCGACATCATGACCCCGGAAGAATTCAACCGTCTGTCCCGCGATATCGTGCCGGTTCTGACCAACGCCCGGCCCTACGGCGCCTATTCCATGATCGACATCGACCGCGTCGGCGGCGTTCAGGTGATCGTGCGTGAACTGCTCGAAGCCGGGTTGCTCAACGGGGATATGATGACCTGCACCGGGCGGACTCTGGCGGAGCAGGTGGCCGACCTGGAAACGGCGGCCCCGGACGACGACGTGATCTGCCCGGTCAGCAGCCCCTATAAGCCGACAGGCGGCCTGCGTATGCTTGGCGGCAATCTGTCGCCGGACTACTCGGCGATCCTCAAGCTCGCCGGTGTCGAAGGCGGCCTTGAAGACAATCTGTTCCGCGGCCGGGCCCAGGTGTTCGAGGGCGAGGCCGGTCTTCTGAAGGCGCTCGACGAAGACCCGGACCGATTCCAGGACAATGACATGATCGTTGTGCGCTATGCGGGCCCGACCGGCGCACCCGGCATGCCGGAAATGCTGGACCCCACGTCGCGGATCACCACCCTGTGCCGGGAACGCGACATCGTGATCGCGCTGATGACGGACGCCCGGTTCTCCGGCGGCTCGGTCGGTTTGGTGATCGGCCATGTGGGACCCGAGGCCGCCGTCGGCGGCCCCATCGCGCTGCTTGAGGATGGCGACGAGATCGTCGTCGATCTGAACAGCAACGAAATCAACTGTCCCGCCCTGGATGACGCCGGAACACGGGCGGCGCGCCAGGCCGCGTGGGACAAGGTCGTCGCCGACAATGGCGGCGTGCACCCCCATTGCGGGGAGGCCGACACCCGCCTGCTGCACCGGGCGCGCCATTCCGCCGTTCCCGCGTCGCGGGGCGGCGGGCTGCATCCGAACCGCGAGGTTTGGGTGCGCGCACCCCGCGCCGTCGAGCCTTCCGACTTCGTTGCGCAGAACAAGTATCGCACCTAGTTTTCGGCGCGCGCAGACAAACCTGGACCGGCGTTCCAGGGGCCAGGGGCCGGATGCAAAAGACGCCGGTCGGTCGGAGTACCGCTGCAACGCCCCCTGGATCGGGCGCACCGTTCGCCAGGACCTTCAGCGCCTTCTGTCGCTCGATGGCGATTCCATGGGGCGCGTTCGCCCGCCGCCCTTTTCGCCGGAGGGCTGCGGCTCCTGCGCTTACGAATTGGGCACGCTTAGCCGCGGTTCGGGCTAAGGTTCGGATTCCGTCTGGGCGGATACTGAGGGAGGCGTCATGCTCGGCATTTCCGTGATTGGCTTGGAGCGGTTGCGCGCGCCCGGCGCCTTTGCCGTTGCGATCCTGTTCGGATTGGAAGCCCTGTCGCGCGGCGTTGTCGCCACCGTACTGCCGCTGCACACGGTCGAACTGCTCGGCAGCGACGAAGCCTTGAGCGCCAGCGTGTTTACCGGCGCCGTCTTCTCGGTCTTTCTGATCATGACAGCACCGATGATCGCCCGGCGGATCGGCAGGGCGCGCATGGCGACCCTGGCGGCGGCGCTGGCCATCGGCGCGGTCGCATTGTTCATCGCCGCCATCCCGGCGGGCCAGGTGATCGGATTCATGTGCCGGGCCGGGGCCGTCGCGCTTCTCAGCGTGGCGTTCAATCTTTTCATCATGGAACATATCAAGCGGACGGATCTGGGCCGGTCCGAACCGCTGCGCATGCTGGCGATTGGCATCGGCTGGGCCGCCGGGCCGATCCTGGGCGTCGGGTTGGATGCCTGGATCGGGCGCGATGCGCCATATCTGGCCAGCGCCGCAGCCATGGTAACGCTGATCGGTTTCTTCTGGAGTTTGCGCGTCGCGCCCAAAGTCGTCACGGCGGACGCCGAAGTGCCCAAAATCGTCGGCGCGGCGGAGATGCGGAAGTTCGCGAACCCTTTCAGGTTTCTTCGGGATTTCGCCCGCCAGCCGCGCCTGGTGCTCGCCTGGGTCAATTCCTTCGGCCGCGCCTTCTTCTGGCTGACTTTCCTGATCTATACGCCGGTCTACGCCGTGCAGGTCGGGCTTGGCAAAACCATGGGCGGCGCGATCCTTTCGGCGGGAACGGCGATGATGCTGGCGATGCCATTGTGGGGCTGGGTCGCCCGGAAAGTCGGTATTCGCCTAGTGGCGACGGTGACCTTTACAGGGGCCGCCATTGGCACGTTCGGCGCATGGTGGTTCGCCGGCACCCCTTGGCTCGGGGCCGCCGGGATCATGGTCGCCACATCCTTCATGGCCGTGAACGACGGATATGGAAACGCGCTGTTCTTTCGGGCCTGCCGGCCGTTGCAGCGCGACAGCATGGCGTCCGTCTTCACCACCTATCGCGATATGTCGGAGCTGACCCAGGCATTGGTGTTTTCCGTACTCCTGTCCTTCCTGCCGATTGAGACGGTGTATTTGGTGTTGGCCGTGGCGATGGGTTTACTCGCGCTTTTATCGCGCCGCATACACCCGCGACTCTAAGGTTCGTCGCGAGCCTAATAACACTATATGAGTAATATACTGTAAGGATATCCCATGAATTTCGAAGCTCTCTTTCAGGACAAGAAGGACCGGATCGTCAGGGTCGGTGTCATCGGGATCGGCGATTTCGGCGCAAGCCTGCTGGGAGCCGCGCGCAGGATCCACAATCTGGAAATCGTCGTTATCTGCGACAAGAGCATAGAGCGTATGAAGGCGGCCGTTGCCGCCTGCGGCCTGAACAAGGCCGACCTGGTGATGACGCAGGACATCACGGATGCGGCGAACCCGGATTTCGATGTGCTAGTCGAGGGAACGGGACATCCCGCGGCCGCCGCCGAGGCCGCCGCCTGGGCGATAGAGCGGAAACGGCATGTGGTCCTAGCATCGAAGGAAACCGCGATCATCGTCGGCCCCATGTTGGCCGAACTGGCCCGGCGAAACGGCGTCGTCTACACGGAAGTGGAAGGGGACCAACCGAGCCTGCTGATCGGATTGGTCAGTTGGGCGAGGACGCTGGGCCTGGAGGTTCTGGCCGCCGGAAAATCCAGCGAATACGATTTTGTGCTGCATGACGACGACCGGCTCGATTGGCTCGACAAGACGCTGCCTCGGTCCGGGCTGCGTAGTCTTTGGCATGCGGACGGCCGGGATTGGCGCAGCCTTACCGAGGAACGCCGCGCCATCCTGGCCGGCGCGGGCTTTCCCATGCGAACCGTTCCGGATTTCTGCGAGATGGGAGTTGTCGCAAATGCGACGGGCCTTATTCCCGACCGTGCGGAATTCCACGCGCCGCTTCTTCGGCCGACGGAACTTGCCGACGCCCTGCAGACCGCGGACGGCGGCGGCCTTTTCGTGCGAGAAGGATGCATCGATGTCTTCAACTGTCTGCGGCGTCCGGATGAAGCCAGTTTCGCCGGCGGCGTCTTCGTCACCGTCCGGTGCGACGACGAAAAAACATGGAACCTGCTGCGCGGGAAAGGTCACATCGTCGCGGCGAACGGCAGGGTGGCCACGCTTTACAATCCGCAACATCTGCTCGGCATCGAAGCGCCGATCTCTATCTTGAGCGCCGGCCTGCTGGGACTGCCGACAGGGGCGACGGCGTCCCGGCCAAGGGTGGACCTGATCGCGCGAACGACACGGGCATTCAAGAAGGGCGACCGGCTTTCGATAACCGACCCGCACCATCACGAGGTTGCCGGACTGACGCCCGAGCTTGTTCCGTCCGCCCCTCTCTCCGCAGAGAACCCCTGCCCCTATTACCTCGCCACCGATCAGGTGCTTAAGGAGGATATCGCGGAAGGAACCGTAATCGCCGGCCGCGCGGTGGACCTGAACGAGGACACGCCGCTTGTCCGGCTGCGCCGGGAACAGGATGCGTTTTTCTTCTGAACCGTCTCTTGCAATGAAGACAAGGTCCGGCGGCCGGTTCGGAAATGAACCTTAAAAAAATTCCGGCCGATAACCCGGCTTTGAAGAAAAAGAGAAACGGCCTAAACACCCACCCCATCTGCGCATGCCCGAAAGGCGCGCACAGCGGGGCCTGCGCCGTCCAGCGTGACCGTCACGGCTTGTTCGCCAAGCAGCGCCGTGGCCGTGCCGTTGAACTCAATCCCGTTCAGGACATTACCGAAACCTCGGTCTTTGACGGTCAGGGTTTTTCCACCCTCCGAGATACGGTGCCGTTCCGTAGAGATTTTCATGCCGCGCGGCCCGTCGAACCGGATCGAAAACACAGATCCGGGAAGCCAGGGCCGGTTCAACGTGACCGCAATAGCGTATTCGCGCGCGCCAGGATCATAGGTGATCAGAACGTCCGCGGCGGCTTCTTTGTGGCGCAGTTCGCAGACGTCGCGCGGCGAGAACTCCCAGGCCAACACGGGAGTCGCGGTTAGAGCCAGAAGCAAAAGCGCGCGCAGCATACAGACCGCAATAACAGTTTGGGCGATTGCGCGCACCCCAAATCGATGACCGGAGCCCCATCCCGGATGCGGCTTGGACAGCCCGTCGATCCGCCCCAATCGGCGGGCGCTACAAGCGGCACGCAAAAACCCCTTGGGAAATCCCAAGGGGTTTTGCAGAACCTTCAATTCGGCCCGCGCTTACACGGTCTAACGGCCGTTAACCGCCGTTCTGCTGCAGATTCTCAATCGCCAAGGCGATGCCTTGGCCGCCGCCGATACACATGGTGACCAGACCGTACCGGCCGTTGATCCGCTGCAGTTCGTAGATTGCCTTGACGGCCAGGATGCTGCCTGTCGCGCCGACCGGATGGCCCAGGGCGATCGCCCCGCCGTTGGGATTGACCTTGTCGGTGTTCAGGCCCAGCGATTTATTGACCGCGCAGGCCTGGGCCGCAAAGGCTTCGTTGGATTCGATCACGTCGAACTGATCCGCGCTCATGTCGAGCTTTTCCAGCAATTTGCTGACCGCCGGAACCGGTCCGATTCCCATGACTTCGTGGCGCACGCCCGCATGGGCATAGCCCATCAGCCGCGCCTTCGGCGTCAGGCCGTTTTTCTCCGCCGCCTCCGCGGAGGCCAGGACCAAGGCCGCGGCGCCGTCGTTGATGCCCGATGCATTCCCCGCGGTCACCGACCCATCCTTCTTGAAGACGGTCGGCAGGCCCGACAGGGACTCGGCGGTGGTGCCGGGCTTGGGATGTTCGTCGGTATCGAAGGTCACCATGTTCCGCCTGACCTTCACCTCGATGGGCAGGATCTGGGTTTTGAAGCGTCCTTCTTCGATGGCGTTCGCCGCACGCTTCTGGCTTTCCGCGGCGAAGGCGTCCTGGTCTGCGCGGCTGATCTGGTTTTCCGCCGCCACATTCTCCGCCGTCACGCCCATATGGCCGACCCCGAACGGGTCGGACAGTGCGCCGATCATCATGTCGACGAAACCGGCGTCGCCCATCTTCTTGCCCCAACGCAGCGTCTGCGTCGCATGGGGGGAGCGGGACATGCTTTCAGCCCCGCCTGCGACGGCGAAGTCCGCATCGCCGAGCATGACATGCTGGGCGGCGGAAACGATGGCCTGCGCACCGGACCCGCACAACCGGTTGACGGTCAGCGCCGGCGCATCCTCCGAAATGCCGGCCTCCACGGCGGCCACACGGCTGAGATACATGTCGCGCGGCTCTGTATTGATCACATGACCGAAAACGGTATGTCCGATTTGCGCGGCGTCGACGCCGCTGCGGGCCAAAGCTTCGCGCGTGACCGCCGTCGCCAGCGCCGTGGGCGCCTCGCCCGCCAGAGTGCCGCCAAAGGTCCCAATCGCGGTCCGGACGCCATCCAGGAAAACCACCTCATTCGTCATCGGTCCTAGTCCTTCTATTTTCGTAAATCCTGTTCCTGGTGGAGTTTGCCCGACAACCCGCCTTAAAACCAAGTCAAGACTGACGCGGCTTCAATTGATTTCATCCCGGTTGGGGGTGCAGCGCGGGCAATGCGCCCCATCGGCTTGGGACTCACCCTATTCAGTGACGCCGGGATAAAGCGGGTGAATAACCCACCGGGCCAGCCTTCAGAGCTTCAAGGCCAGCGATTCCGAAATCGGCCCTAGAAGGTCGATATGCTCCGGTCGAAAATAGGCCGGTTCGTGCAGAAGGTTTACAGTGCCGACCACCTGGCCTCCGCGCTTCAGCGGTATGTTCAGAACCGACTGAAGCCCAAGGCCGAGGATCAGCTCATGATCGTCGAACGCCCAACGGATGTCGTCCGCGCTCGCCCCGATATAGGGCTTTCCCTGTTCCAGCACATGGCGGCCCCACGCGGTATCGCGCTTTTGCTTTTTTCCACCCGGCGGGTAGGAAGCCGGATCGCTGGAATAGAGGCGCTGCACCTCCATGCCGACCGGATCGAACCGCATCACCGTGAAAAGCCGGTGACCGACCAGTTCCTGCGCGGCCTTCTCGGTATATTTGCAGAGCGTCAAAAGGTCCGTTTGCCGTGCGGCGGCGCCGTCAGGATCCTTGGGCGCACTCATCGACCGTCCGCCTTTCCGGCGCGGCGCGGATCCGCGCCGGCGTGCAATCCACCGGCGTCATCCCGCATCGCCGCCAGGACGCCGCCCGCTTTCCAAGTCCGCTCGGCCCAAGGCCTGGCGTCATGCCCTTTCGCCCGGAGCGCGTCGCCCACCACCGATTCCAGACTTTCTTCCACCATCAACAGACCGGGAAAATGGTCGTGAGGTGCGAAGGAGGACGGAAAGCTATAGCTGGCGAACCGGGGCGCTTCGATGGCTTCCTGAATATCCATCTGGAATTGTGTCAGGTTCATATAGAATTGCACCATGGCCTGAATCTGAACATCGCCGCCCGGCGTACCGAACGCCAGGAACGGTTTCCCATCCCTTACCGCCAGGGCCGGATTCGGCGTCAGGCGCGGACGTTTGCCGGGCGCAACGGCATTCAAGGAAGAGGCGACCCCGCGGGATTGCGACCCCCTTGAGGAAACGGCGAGTCCGGTACCCGGTATCACTTCCGTATCCGCCGACGTATCGCTGGGAGTGGCCGAAAACATGTTCCCGTCCCGGTCAATCGCGGCGACATAGGATGTATCGGCGCTGGAGGGGTTCTTGAAGGCATGAGCGTCCCCCGCGTCCTTGGGCGACGGCACGCCGCCGATGGGCGCATCGCCCGTCCCGATAGCGGCCCCGGCAAGGGGGTCCCCGGCGGGCGGCATGTCGGGGAAGGCCCGGTCCCGGTCGATCAGTGCGCGCCGCGCGGCGATGTAGTCATTAGACAGCATGGCCTCCACAGGAACATCGACCGCTGCCGGATCGGCGACATGGGCCTCCCGGTCCGCGAATACCAGCTTGAGGACTTCCGTCACAAGGTGAATGTAATCGGCTGAATTGTGTGCAAGGCCGGTCAGATCCAGACCGTCGAGCATGCGGAAGGCTTGCGCCAGCGAAATCCCCTGACACCAGGCCCCGCATGTGTAGATGTCCGCGCCGTCGAAAGGCGCCCGGATCGGCTGCTCGCGGCGAACCTTGAATGCGGCCATATCATCCAGCCCGAGAAACCCGCCCTTGTCCGCATGATAGGCGCAAATGGTTTTCGCGATGTCGCCTTGGTAAAACGCATCCCGTGCCGCCCGCAGCCCTTGAAGCCTGTCGCCCGGCGCGGCTTTCTCCTCATCCATCATATATTGGATGACGCCGCCCAGATCCGACTGCACGAATGTCTCCCCGGCCCTGGGGGCCTCCCCACTCGGCAGATAAATCGCCGCGTTGGAAGGATAGCGGGCATAGGCGTCCTTGTTCTTGGCCACGAAATCGGCGAACAACCCATACATGGGAAAACCGTCGCGGGCATAGTCGCGTGCAAAGCAGGCCACCTCGCCGAATGTCATGGTGCCGAAATCCGCCAGCGCCGTGATCCAGGCATCCGGCGCGGCCGGCACGACGGTGCGCAGGATGCCTTGAGGCATGGCGCCCGCGTGTTCGCGTTCGAAAAAATCGACGGTGGCGGCCCTGGGCCAGACGCCCAATCCGTCGATTGTCACGACCTGGCCTGTCTCCGCCATGCGGATCATGATCGGGGCGACGCCGGCAAAGCCGACAAGGTCGCTGTGCAAGACCCCAAGCGCGATCCCGGCCGCGCAGCCGGCATCCACCGCGTTGCCGCCCGCCTCCAACACGGCAAGGCCGGCGGCCGTCGCCAGTTCATGTCCAGCGGAAAGTACAAATCGGTCAGCGCGCACTGCGGTCATCTCCAGTCTCTCAATCAATCTTATGAGGGTGCGTTACCTGAAGCGGTACGGTCATCAAATCGCGGCCGATGACGATGTTTCCGTCGAACACCTCGCCCATCTCCCGGACCATCCCCTCCAGCACGCCGGGGCGGTCCAGCATGGGAATGAAATGGCTCAGCACCACGGTTCCAACACCTGCACGTCTGGCAATCTCCGCGATGTCCATATGGCTGCCGGCCGCATCCCGGTAGGCCTGTGACGGTTCCATTCCCGTCGCGAAATGACACATATGGATCAGCACATCCGCATCTTGCGCCAAGCCGATCATACTGTCGGGAACCCCGCCGCTATCCCCGCTATAGACCAACACTCCCTCTGCGGTTTCAAGGCGAAATCCCAAACAATTGAGATAGGGTTGGAAATGCTGCGCTTCCCCGCATGTGAGCGTCCAGCCCCCTCCCTGGACCCGGTCGCCGGGCGCAAGTTCGGTAACCTCCGGGTCCGGCTTTTTTCTGGGCGGCGTGCCGCCGCGCGACACCATCACATCGATACTTGCCGGATGGCTTACACGGCTTTCCAGATCCGGGCCATAGACCCCGTCATCGCCGAACAGTTGGGCACACATATGCTTCAGAGACGAAGGCCCGTACATCTTCAACTCCGGGACAAGCCCCGCGCCCATATCCCAATGCTGCAGCACCAGCCGCGGCATATCGGCCATATGGTCGTAATGCAGATGACTTAGAAACAGGTGAGTTACCTGCGACGGCGCGATGCCCGCTTCCAGCAGCCGGTGCGCCGCACCCGGCCCGTGATCCATGACGATCACGTCCTTTCCCACTTCGATCAGATAGCCCGAACTTTGGCGCGTCAGTGACGGCGCGGGCGTTCCCGTCCCCAGCAACGTGATCTTCATACAGACCGTCCCCATCCTTTCGTTGCCGACGACCGCTTGACCCGGACGCTCGATCTTATACTATATAGTATATAAATCAAACGCGCCGGGATCAGAATGAGCGCCGAGACGCAAATCGCCATAGAGGAACTGGAACTGCTGTTGACGCGGACGCCGTCGCGCCCCAATGCGCCGAAATATGTGCGCCTTGCCGATGCGTTTCAGGAAGGAATCCTGTCCGGCATTTTCGAACCCGGACAGCGCGTGCCCACCGAAACGGACCTGGCGGACCGGCTGCCCTTAAGCGTCGGCACGATACAGAAAGCCCTGGGCCAATTGGCCAGCAGCGGCCTGATTGTCCGCAACCGGAAAAGCGGCAGTTTCATCACCGACCGGCACGCGCAGGTCAGCGAGGTTTTCGTCTATCGTTTCAAGGATCCGGAAACGGGCGAAACCATGTTGCCGCGGGTCGATACAAGGGTGGTGGAAGCAGACGGAAGCAGCGGTCCCTGGTGGGATTTCCTGAACGTGGAGACCTGCATCCGCATGGACCGGATTGTCGGTTTCGACGGTCAACCCCCCGCTTTTTCCAGCGTCTATTTCAAGCCCGAACACGGCCGGCCTTTTCAGGACAGGCCGCTGAACGAACTGAACAGCACATCCGTGCACCGGATGCTGATCGATCAATTCGGTCTGCCGACGTTGCGGATGGAACACAGCTTAAGCTGCGCGCCGCTGCCCCTGGAGGCGACGGCGCCGCTGGATCTGACGCCGGGAACACTTGGAATGGTTTGGGACATCCGCGACTACAGCTTGCGGGATCAGCCCGTGCTGTATCAGCGCTACCATCTGCCGCCCGGCCATGCCGCCGTTGAAATCGAAGAGACATGCATGCGGCAGCCCGCTGCATGATTGCCTGCGAGGGCAAGAGAAGAGACCCTATCTGAACCGAGGAGAGGAAATTATGAAGCTTCTAGTGTCCGCCGCTCTGGCGATAGGCCTGTTCGCGGCCCCGGCCGCCGCCGAATGGAAACCGAACGGCCCCATCAAGTTCTGGATCGGTTTCGGCGCCGGCGGCGGCACCGATACCCAGGCCCGTGCGTTGGCGGAAGAGATCGAGGCGCTGAAGGGCTGGCGCATCATCCCGGAAAACAAAGCCGGCGGTGGCGGCCGCGTCATGGCGGCCCAGCTTAAAGACGCCCCGACAGATGGCCTGACCGTCGGCCTTGCGATCAACTCCACCTTCGACTTCCCCACCAACAAGAATATCAACATCGAGGATTTCACCTATCTGACAATGACCGCGGGTTCGCAGATGGCAGTGCTGGCGCGGGCGGACAGCGGTTGGAAAACGCTCGACGACATGGTGAATGCGGCGAAATCCGGCACCAACATCGTGTGGGCCAACTGGGGCAACCAGGTGGAAGCCGGCGCGGAAGTCGTCGCTCGCCACTTCGGCATCAACGTAAACCACCTGCGCGGCAAAGGCGGCAAATCCGCCGTAAACGCCTTGGTGGCGAAGGACGCCAATGTCGGCTGGGGCGGCGGCGTGCAGCGCCCGTTGGTCGCCGCCGGTGAACTGGTCATCCTGGCGTCGGCCGAACCGGCTCGCCTGGTTCAAGCGCCGGACACGCCGACATTGATCGAACGCGGCATCCTGGATCAGGGCCTGGGTTTCCAGTTTCTCCTGGCCGGTCCGAAAGGCATGGACCCGAAAGCCGCCGAAGCCATCACCGCCGCGGTGCAGGAAGTGCTGAGCAATCCTGAGTCCAAGACGGCCAAGTTCGTTACCAAACAGTATCCCCCGGGCCCGCTGCTGGTTTCCGGTTCCGAGTTGACCGACCGCCTGAAAGCCAATTTGGCGGCGAACAAAGAAATGCTGAAAGTTCTTCAGTAAGGTGAATCTTGTCGAACAATTCTGAAGCTCGACGCGACAAGCCGACGCCGGACCCTTGGGATCTTGGGTTCGGCGTCGTCATTTTAGTCGCCGCCCTGGCCGCCTTGTTCGTTTGGTTTCCAAACGACATCAATGGCGGCTTCATGCAGGTCAGCGCCATCGGACGGAGGGAACCGGGCGATGCGTTCTTTCCCATTATCCTGGCCCTGCTGCTGGCGGGGTTGGGCGCGATTCAGATTGCATTTTCTTTGCTGGGCCGGACGCTGCGCACGGATGGACAACGCCCCCGCGTAACCGGCGCCAACCTGTTCTTCATGGCCCGGTTTCTGGGGGTGGTCGGCGTCGGGCTGCTTGTCATGTATTGGCTGGGTCCCCTGACCGTCGGCCTCTTGAACGCCCTCGGCCTGCTCGATGGGACCTATCGGCAATTCACCGATACCGCACCCTATAAATATATCGGTTATGTGGTGGGCGGCTTCGCCATGACCGTGGCGCTGATCGTTTGGACGGAGGGTGAAGTGCGCCGCGCCGGCCTGATCACCGTGGCGCTGATCCTAGGCGGCTCCATTCTGATTTTCGACGGGTTGCTGACGAACGTTCTGCTGCCCCCCAACAGCGAGTTTTAGAAGGGCGGCGCGATGGAACTCGTTCTCGACTATATCCTGCGCGGCGCGCTTGACGTTTTCACCCATTCCGACGGCAGCCTGGACCTGTTGCCCGTCGCCATGGTGTTCAGCGGCCTGATGACGGGAATCGCCGTCGGCGCGACACCGGGCCTTAACGGTCCGTTCGCCATGGCGCTGTCCCTGCCGGTGCTGATCTGGGTTTTCGGGGTCAGCAATGACGCGCTGCTGCCGATTCTCGGATTTCTCATCGGCATCATGAAGGGCGCGACGGTCGGCGGCGCGGTGCCGGCAATCCTGTTCAACACGCCGGGAACCCCCGACGCCTATCTGACGACACTCGACGGTCACCCGATGACCGAGAAGGGGCAAGGACCGAAGGCGCTGAAAGTTGCGCATTTCAGTTCCGTCTGCGGAGACACGTTCAGCGATATCGCGCTGTTCATGACCGCGCCGGTACTCGCCATTCTGATCGAAAGCGCCCTGGACCTGCCGGAGAAAGCGGCGCTGATCATCCTGTCGCTCTCCTTCATGGCCGCGGTTGCCGGGAAGTCCCCGCTGAAAGGTCTGACGGTCGGTGTGCTCGGCATGCTGGCGGCCTTGGTCGGCTCCACACTGAGCGGCAACGGCCCGCGCCTCACCTTCGGCATTCCGGAACTGGGCAATGGCCTGCCGCTGTCATCCGCCATTCTCGGCATCCTGATTGTCGGCGAAGTGTTCATCGGCATCGAAGACGCGACCCGCAACCGCGCCGCCAGGATCAGAGCAACCTTGAGCGAAGCGGCGGACAATACGTTTCTCTGGGCGGAGAAACGCTCCCTCATGCCGCGCATCCTGATTTCGTCGGCCATCGGCACGGGCGTCGGCGCACTTCCCGGCATCGGCACGACGCTTGCCGCCACGTTGGGGTACGACACGGCCAAACGGTTTTCCAAAACGCCGGAGAAATTCGGCACCGGCACACCCGAAGGCGTGGCCGCCACGGAAGCCGCCAACTCATCCGTCTCCGGTGCGAATCTGATCCCCGTCATGAGTCTGGGCATCCCGGGTAACTTCGCTGCGGTTTTTATTATCCTGGCGGTTGAGTCCGTCGGCGATTTCACGCTCGGCCCGCAGGTCTTCAAATTCACCGAAATCAAGGTGATCGAAGATTACGGCACGATCATCAACCAGGACCTTGTGGTCGCGTTCGCCATGTTCACGCTGATGGTGTTGGCGAACATCTTCAATTGGACGGTCGGCGGGGTCTTTCTGCGCGCGCTGGGCGTGTTGGCGCGCATCCCGAAAAGCATCATGCTGCCCGTGGTGCTGCTGATCTGCCTGACCGCGGTCTACGCCCAGGACGGCGGTTTCATCGCCATTTGGGTTGTCATGATCTTCGGGGTCATCGGCTACGTGTTGCGGCGGCTCGACATCTCCATCCTTCCCTTTGTGATCGGCTTCCTGCTGGCCCCGCGCCTGGAGGAACTGATCCGGGGCGGCTTCTCGGCATCGGGCGGCGACCCGTGGTTCCTGATCAAATCGCCCCTGGCGCTGCTGTTCCTGGCGCTCGCCCTGCTCGTATTGGTTTTCGCCAACCGGCCGCAGAAGCGGAGAGCGTAAGGCGCAGCCGGCGCCGACGGAGAAACCGCTAAATCCAGTTTTCAGCGCAGGATAGAATCATATTGATATTGATAATCATTCGCATTAAAAGACCCCTGGCTTTATGGGGAATTCAGGGCGATGGAAGCGATTGTCGCGATCATGTTGGTCGCCATATGCGATGCGGACTTACTTCACTGCAAACCGCTGGAAACATGGCAGGCGATTTGGAAAGACGTATCCTTGTGCCAAGTGGACCGCCCGCTTGTCGAAGACCGTGTGCGCAGCAATGTCGGCACGGATCAAATCGTCATGACGCGCTGCCGCCTTTTCGTAGATGAAGGCTTTGCGTTTCAGTTATCCATCGAGCGCAAAAAACAATCCGAACCGGACCGATACGCGATCCCGACATCGTAGGGCGGCCTGTAGCATGTCATCGGGTGACGTCGGGCTTCAGGCTGACGGCCCGTTCTTTCAGCACAGCCTGCCGACGGGTTCATGGCGTCCGATCGCTGGCATGATCGCATTCTTTCCCAATCTGATCCCGTTTTCATACAGCCGCCGGGCAACAACGGAAGCATTATACGCCGCGCAATCGACCCCCTGGCTGGTATCGAAAAGCGTATAGGCGCAAGCCCGCACCGCATTCCTCTCCCCGTGCTGGGAGGCCGCGATCAACGACACCATCAAGCGCTCATCCTCGGAAAGTCCGGGGGCGGAACGCGGATTCGTCTCGATCCGGCGAAGGGCGTGCCCTTTGATGCAGCGCGCCATGCAGGTCATCAAGGCGGCCAGTTCGTCCACCTCCAAAAGTCCCAGCGCCTCGAACTGCCGCTTGGTGGCAATGAAAGCGGGGCACTCCACGCCGCCCGGACAATCGATGCAGGGGGTCATGGCCGCCCGGAATCCCATCCCGACCAGTTTCTCCGGCTGTAGAGGACGCGGCGCATCTTCCGGCGGGAACATATAAGAATCGACGCGGATTTCTCGCGAACGCTTTCCAAAGACAAAATTGAGCAGGTCGTACTGACGGTCAGACATCGAAACCAGTCCTCTATCTGGAAGAGAAGAATATCGCCGGAGGTGTCGGAGACATTCTTAGCAAACCGACCTCTTTTTGCAAATGCAAATCATTCTCATCTTTAGCGCGCGTTCAAATCCCTTTCTAAGAGCGCACCGTCGCATTGGAGAAAGCGTGGCGGGATCTGCCCCATCCCGCCATCACGGGAAGACCGCCGCCTATTGCCGTGGAAAATAATCCTCGCAATTCCCTTCCCGGTACACATCCGCCGTGCAGCAGTGCAGCCCCCCGCCGAACGCATAGGCATCGCGAAGATCGACTTCGACGACCTCCATACCCAGCCGGTCCATCTGTTCGGCCTGGTAGACCTCCGACTTCTCGACACAGACGGTCTTGGGATCGAGTACAAGAACGTTCATCGACAACCAGACGCTGGAATAGCAGAGCGCCGGCGGCGCGTTGTGCGCCGGCTGGGCGGCATCGACGATTTCCCAATCGTTCTTTTCGAAAAGCGCGCGCTGATCGTCGGGCAAACGCCGCTGCGGATTGTTCAGGATCAAGCCCGGACGCAGAGGCGTGAAGGTTGCGTCAATATGGATCGGATAGGGATCGCCCGGAAAATTCACCGTATGGACGCGGTGGTCCGGGAAGTGCCGGCGGATCCACTCGATACCCTTCAGGTTCGTGGTAAACCCATGCTGCACCACCAGATCCTTCCCGAAACGCAGCACATCGGCGGCGTCGAACAGGGGTTCTTCCTCGGTCGTGACGAAGAACTTCTCTTCGGCCCATTGCAGCCGCTTCTCCACCCCGATTTTGTCGGACAGATAGTCCGGATGATAGTCCGCATCCGTCAGGCGCGGCTTGGGGGCGGCTTCATGCCGGAAGTTCGGATCTTCTTCCCAATATTGCTGCATTAGCGGCCGGTAGTTCAGATATTCGAACCAGCGGCATCGGTAGGACATGGTGGCTTCCAGGATCTCCGACCCCACCGTCAGCAGCACGTCGCGCGGCGGCATACAGCCGAACTGGCTGCCGGTATGGAAATCCGGTGTGGTCACCGGCGTCGAATGATCGATGGAACTGGGCCGGTCGACGCGGATGCCGCGCGCCTCCAACTGGCGGGCGAACCCGTCCAGCAATTCGTTCGCCCGGTCGATGGTCTCCTGCGGACGCCGTCCCCACTGGCCGCGCATGTCGCTGTCTTCCGGCACCTTAGCATCCAGGGCCGGTTCTTCCGGCGGAATATGGCAATCGTCTGCACGCCCCACGATGACATGCTTAAGCGGATCCCATTCGTTCCAACTGTTGACGATTGTCTTTTGCATGCGTCCCTCCGCCGGATCTTTACATGTAGGAGAAATACTGTCCCCAAAGAGCGCCACACCGGGCGCCCCACGCGAACAGGATGATGAAGGTTCGATAAAGAGATAAGGGGCTGCGGCCAGCCCCTTATTCCCTATCCAATCACACCGGCAGCCGGGGCCGGTCCATCGCCCAAGGCCCTAGGCCCGTGGCGGTGCGAACTTGGTAAGATCGATACCGTCCACCGCGGCCTTGTACTCGTCGATGCTGGGTGTTCTTCCCAGGATCGTGGAAAGGACCACGACCGGCGTCGAGGCCAACAGGGATTCGCCCTTCTTGTCGTTGGCATCCTCGACCACGCGTCCTTTGAAGAGACGGGTGGAGGTCGCCATCACCGTATCGCCCTTGGCCGCCTTTTCCTGGTTGCCCATGCAGAGGTTACAGCCGGGCCGCTCCAGATACAGCACATTGTCATAGGTGGTGCGTGCATCCTTCTTCGGCGCATCGTCGTCAAATTCGAAACCGGCATACTTTTGCAGAATGCTCCAGTCGCCTTCTTCCTTCAGCTCGTCGACGATATTGTAGGTCGGCGGGGCGACGACCAGCGGCGCCTTGAATTCGACCTTGCCGTGGATCTTCTCCAGGTTCCGGAACATCTGGGCGACGATGTTCAGATCGCCCTTATGCACCATGCAGGACCCGACAAAACCCAGATCGACTTTCTTCTCCGCGCCGTAATAGGAAATCGGCCGGATCGTATCGTGGGTATAGCGTTTCGACACATCGATATTCTCGACATCCGGGTCGGCGATCATCGGTTCATCGATCTGGCCCAGATCGACGACGACTTCGGCGAAGTACTTCGCGTTCGGATCCGGCGTCAATGCCGGCTTCTCCCCGGACCTGATCTCCGCAATGCGGCTGTCGGCCTTGTCGATCAGGCCTTGCAACATGTGCGCGCCGTTATCCATGCCCTTGTCGATCATCACCTGGATGCGCGCCTTGGCGATCTCAAGCGATTCGATCAACGTCTCATCGTTGGAGATGCAAATGGAGGCTTTCGCCTTCATCTCCGCGGTCCAGTCGGTGAAAGTGAAGGCCTGGTCGGCGAGAAGCGTGCCGATATGAACCTCGATCACGCGGCCCTGGAACACATTGTCGCCGAATTGATCCAGCATCTGGGCCTGCGTCGCATGGACCACGTCACGGAAATCCATGTGGTCGCCCATGCTGCCCGTGAAGGTGACCTTGACGGATTCAGGGATCGGCATGGTCGCCTCCCCCGTCGCCAGAGCCAGCGCCACGGTGCCGGAATCCGCACCGAAGGCCACGCCCTTGGACATCCGCGTGTGCGAATCCCCGCCGACGATGATCGCCCAGTCATCGACGGTGATGTCGTTCAGCACCTTGTGAATGACGTCCGTCATGGAATGATAGACACCCTTGGGATCGCGCGCCGTGATCAGGCCGAACTTGTTCATGAACTCCATCAGCTTGGGCGTGTTGGCCTGCGCCTTCAGGTCCCAGACGGAGGCGGTGTGACAGCCCGACTGATAGGCCCCGTCGACCGCCGGCGAGATCACCGTTGCGGCCATCGCCTCCAACTCCTGAACCGTCATCGGTCCGGTCGTGTCCTGGGAACCGACGATGTTCACCCGCACACGGACATCGGAACCCGCATGCAGCACGGTTCCCTCGCTGACGCCGACGGCGTTTTTGTTGAAGATCTTCTCAACAGCCGTCAGGCCCTGGCCCGCATGGCTGAGTTCCTGCGAAGGCGCGAACACCGCCGGCGCTTCCACGCCGAGGGTCGCGGCGGCGAAATTCTGCAGCTTCTTGCCGAAGACGATGGCATAGGACCCGCCCGCCTTCATGAACTCCACCTTCTGCGGCGTGAAGGAGGACGAGACATCGGCCAGTTCTTCCCCGCCATCCTCGTTGCGCAGCTTCTTGTTCTTCGCATCGATGGTCAGAACGGTGCCGGTTTCGACCGAATATTTTTCTTCCAGAACCGGGCTGCCGTCATTGTTCAGGATCGGGTTACCGTCCGCATCCAGTTTCCTGGCCCAGTTCTTCAAATCGATGCCGATACCGCCCGCGACGCCGACCGTCGTCAGGAAGATCGGCGAAATGCCGTTTGTCCCGGCCACGATGGGGGCGATGTTCACGAACGGCACATAGGGGCTGGCCTGATGGCCCATCCACAAAGCGACGTTGTTGACGCCCGACATCCGCGACGATCCGACACCCATGGTGCCTTTTTCGGCGATCATCATCACCCGCTTGTCCGGGTGCTGCTGTTGAAGGTCCTGGATTTCCTTCTGCGCCGGTTCGGAAATGAAACACTTGCCGTGCAGTTCCCGGTCGGCGCGCGAATGCGCCTGATTGCCCGGCGACATCAGGTCGGTGGAGATATCGCCTTCCGCCGCGACATAGGTCACGACCTTAATCTCTTCCTCGACTTCGGGCAGTTTCGTGAAAAACTCCGCCTTAGCGTAGCTGTCGAGAATATCCTTGGCGGTCTCGCTGCCGGCCTTGTAGGCCGCTTGGAGGCGTTCGGTATCCGCATCGTACAGGAAAACCTGGGTTTTCAGCACATCGGCGGCGGGTTTCGCCACGGCGGGGTCGTCGCCCAGCGCCAGGTCCAGCAGAACCTCAACCGACGGGCCGCCTTTCATGTGCGACAACAGTTCGAATGCAAAGGCAGGCGGGATTTCTGCAACGGCGGCCTCGCCCAGGATGATTTCCTTCAGGAACTTCGCCTTCACGCCCGCGGCGCCGGTCGTGCCCGGTAATGTGTTGTAAATGAAGTATTTTAGGGAATCTTCCCGGTGCTCGTGACCGGCATCCTTGATTTGCTCGATGATCTCGCCGAGGAGAGCGCCGCCCTCAATCGGCTTCGGGCTCAATCCTTGAGATTTACGATCCTCGATCTCGCTTAGATAATCTGTATAGAAGCTCATGATGTCCCCAACATTGTCATGTTCACGGCGGCCGGGACGCAAATTAGCATAAGCTTTCAGCGAACCGGCAGAAAACTCGCGACGCCCGCCCGAAAGACGGCCTCAGCGGCTCTACTGGGCGGTTCTAATTAACTGATTGAATTGGATTTATATTGATAATCCCGGCGAAAGCAATGCGCTTTCCGGTTTCGGCGCGGGCCGGGTCAGTTCGACGCACTTAAACCGAAAAGGGAGGCCGAAGCCTCCCTTCCGTGACCGCGCCTGTGCGCCAGTCAGTGATCTTCGATACTGTGTCAGGCAAGACCGCAAAGGCTGCTCCGCGACCCAACCCGACCACGCTGACTGCACGACATTGCGCTGTAATCACTCGACATTGGATCACCTCCTTTCGATTGTTCGAACCCATCGTCACGATACCGCGGCGGCGTCCGGCGGCAACAGGAAAAACAGGGTTCCCCCGCGACAATCTCTCAAATCGGCCGAAAAGGCCGGTTACTTGAATTCGATCAGAACTTCCCGGTACGGGTCCTTGCCGGCATTGACGGCGCGGTGGCGCGCCGGCGCCCGCATGCCCTTGCCCGGCTCGGAAAGGACCTCGATCTCATCCCCGACGATCTTCAGATTGAACACCGCGCCGGTCGGGACGTCCAAGACGCCGCGGTCCTTCTCGTTCTCGTCATAGATCTGAAGCGGCGCACCCGAAATCGCGTACCACAGATAGTCATGCTCGTGCGTGTGCATCGCGGTGGATTCGCCCGGTCGAAGCTCGAAATTCCAAACCCGGATCTTATCGTTCTCGAAAACAACGTCCGATCCAACTTTCTGCACCATGTTGCTCCCTCCTCATTCAGCTATTCCTAGGCGGTAAGGCGCATCCCGGCGGGCAGGTTTTCCGGCGCCTTATGGAATTTGCCGTCCTTCATGATCGCGACGAGCCTCTTCTTGTCCTGCAGGATGCGGACATCGGCGATGGGGTCGCCATCCACCAGCAGCAGGTCCGCCAGATAACCCTCCCGGATCAGGCCCAACTCATCCCCCATCCCCATGATCTGGCCGCCGTATTTGGTGCCCGCCTGGATGGCCTCCATCGGCGACATGCCGATCATTTCGACGAAATATTCCAAATCCTTTGCATTTGTACCATGCGGGGTCCAGGCAAAACCGTAGTCGCCGCCGATCAGGACCCGGATCCCGCGCTTGTGCATCTTCCGCATGCTCTCGACAGCATGCTCCAACTCCCGCTCGTAGGCGATTGTGATCGGCGTGCCGGGCTTGATGCCGTACTCCGCCGCGTTGCGCGCCGTGTTGATCAGCCAGGCGATGCCCGGCGCGACGAAATGCTTGTCCTTGGCGGCTTCAAGCATGTCCAGCGCTTCCTCATCGGTGAAGGACGCATGATAGATATAGTCGATCCCGAATTTGACGCAGCGTTTGATGGAGTTTTTCGACCGCGCATGCGCGGCGAGCGACCGGCCTCGGCGGCGCGCCTCATTGACCGCCATGGCCACTTCCTCGTCGGAAAGCTGGTCCTCCTCCGCCCCCATGCCGGTGATTTCCTCGCCGGACAGGTTCAGCTTGATGGTGTCCACGCCCCATTTCATCAATTGCCGGACCTCCCGGCGCACATCCTCCGGCCCCGACACGACGATACCCAGATTCAATCCGGGGTCGGGAATATGCGGCAGGGTCGCGTCGCCCAAGCCGCCAAGCGCCGTGATCTCCGGCCCCGCCGCGGTATAGCGGGGTCCCGGGAACCGGCCTTCATTGATGGCGTTCCGGATGACCACATCCAGGCGCGGCTTGGCGGCTGCCGCGCCCCGTCCCGCCGTAAAGCCGGAATCGAGCAACAGTTTCGCCATCTCCACGCAACTCAGCACATGCTCTTCCAGCGGCATCATCTGGATCGGATCGATGCCGGGGGCGTTGTTCCAACTGAGATGCAGGTGCGCGTCGATCAGGCCCGGCATCAGGGTCATGCCGTGCCCGTCGATCCGCCGGCTTCCCGGTGCGCCCCAGGCCATGGAAGACCCCGCGCGGCTGACCGACTTGATCCGGTTTCCCTGAACCGCCACCTCGCCCAGATAGGGTTGCTCGCCCGTGGCGTCCAGAATGCGCACGTTGGAGAAGGTGATCGTACTTTCGCCATTGCTGTGGCCATTGCCGTTGCGGCCGCCCCAGCCCGTGAATTCCGTTTCCGCCATGATCTATCCTCCCTTTCGCAACCCGCCCATATTTCCCGTCCAGGCGACTAGGCCGAAAACCGGTCTATGTAGGTCTTCAACAAACGCCCTGCGTCGACCGGCCATTCCACCATCATCCAATGGCCGCAGGACGGCATGATCTCCACGCTGGCCCCGCCGATCGCCTCACCCAGCCGTTCGACCATCGCGACGGGGGCGACCGGATCCTCCCGCCCGGCGATCAGCACGGTCGGCTGTTTGATCGCCGCATGGTCCGCCGGTTCGCAGGCGGCCAGCGCCTCGCAATGCAGCGCATAACCGGCCGGGTCCTGCCGCATCAGGCTTTCGCGCACGAAGGCGGCGGCGGCCGGGAACTTCTCACGCACCTCCGCCGCCAAAGAGACAGTCGAGACCGCGTCCGCTATCGACGCCATACCGTCGCGGCGCGCCGTTCGGGCGCGCTGGCGCAGAGCATCCCGGGCGGGCAGCGGCGGTTCCAGAATCGGACCGAACAGGGTCAGGCTGGACACCATGCGCGGTTCCGCCACCGCCAGATACTGACAGATCAACGTCCCCATCGAATGGCCGACCATATGGGCTTCCTGAATGCCGAGCGACCGCATCACATCCCGGACGGCCCCGCAAAGCCCCATCAGACCGTTCAAGCCCGGCCGCATGCCCGACCGCCCGGCCCCCGGCAGGTCGATCCGCACCACCCGGTATCCGTCCAACATACCAGCAATCGGCTGAAAGCTGTTCGAACTGCCGCCCAGCCCATGCACCATCACCACCGGCGGACCGTCGCCGGTCACCTCGGACACCAGACTGCCAAGCCTATGGTCCGCCATGACCTAGGCCGCCTCCACCGGATGTTCGAGGACGCCGATGCCGCCGATCTCGATCTTCACCTTGTCGCCCGGCGTCAGATATCTTGGCGGATCGAAACCGATTCCGACGCCCGCCGGGGTGCCCGTCGCGATCACATCGCCGGGCCGCAGGGTGACCCCATTGGAGATTGCGGCAATAATGGTCGGCACATCGAAGATCAGTAGACCGGTGTTCGAGTCCTGACGCAATTCGCCATTAACCCAGCAGCGCACCAGCGTGTCGGAAAGGTCGATCTGATCGGCAGTCACCGCGCAGGGGCCCATGGGACAGAACGTGTCCTGCGATTTTCCGATCAGCCACTGACTGTGCTTGCCCTGAAGATCCCGCGCCGTGACATCGTTGACGATTGTATAGCCCCAGACATGCGACATCGCCTCCTCCGGCCGGATGTTCCGTCCTTCCCTGCCGATGATGACGGCAAGTTCGGCTTCGTAGTCTATGGCGGTGGAAACGCCGGCGTCGATCTTCACCGCATCGCCCGGCGGGATGACGCATTCCGGCACTTTGGAAAAGACAATCGGCGCCGTCGGAACCGCTCCCTTGGCGGCGGAGGAATCGAAACCCGACTTCGCGAATTCATGCGCATGTTCGTGATAGTTCTTACCCACGCAGAAAACATTGCGCCGGGGCCGTGAAATCGGTGCGCGCAGCGTAACATCCGCCAACGCGACCGTACCGGCGACGGGCGGAGGGTCGGCCCCGATCAAGGCCGCGACACCTGCGTCCGACACCGCTTCGGGCGGCAGGTCGAAGCGATGGATCGTCTCGCCATCGCCGTCGAGTTCACCCAGGCGGGCCGACCCCTGCCAATCAAATGCGACAAGTTTCATACAGCCTCTCCACTCTTGGTATCGGGGATCAATATCGTCGAACCCGTCGTCGACCGCCCTTCCAGTGCGCGATGCGCATCCGCCGCGTCGCGCAGCACGAACCTCTGGCCGATATCGATGGTGACGACATGCCGGTCGATCACATCGAACAGCCGCTTGGTCATGCCCGCCAGCTTATCCCGCGTATCCGTGTAATGACCGTAATTGGGGCGGGAGAGCGTCGCGGACTTCGACGCGAGAGAGCCGATATCCCACATCCCGATATCGCCGGACGCCTGTCCGTAACTGACGAGATGCCCGCGATTGGCGAGGGCCGCCACAGAGTGTTTGAAACTATCCCGGCCCACCGCGTCATAGATGACATCCGCACCGCGCCCCTGCGTCAAACTCATCACCTGTTCTTCCAGACTGACCTCCCCCGGCGTCACGACATCGCGCGCCCCGCAGGCCCGGGCGATGTCCGCCTTCCTGGCGCTGGACGTCGCGCCGATGACCCGTGCGCCCAGATGGCTGGCCCACTGACACAGTAAGCGGCCGACGCCGCCTGCCGGCGCATAAACCAGCACGGTGTCGCCGCGTTCGACCGGATGCACCGTATGGAGCAGGAATTCCGCCGTCAGCCCTTTCAATAAGCCGGCGGCCGCCGCCTCGTCGCTAATCCTGCCCGGCAAGGGGACCACCAGACCCGCCGCCATCGTTCGAACGGTGGCATAGGCGCCGACCGGCGGACAGGCATAGGCGACGCGTTGGCCCGGCGACAGGTGGCGGACGCCCGGGCCGGTATCGACGACAAGTCCCGCGGCTTCCATGCCCGGGACGCCCGGCGGCTGAAGAAGATTTAAATAGCCCGTGCGGCAATAGACATCGATGAAGTTCACACCGATGGCGGTATGCCGGATGCGCACCTCGCCCGGCCCCGGTGCGGGGGCGGCGGTACCGGCCATTTCAAGCACTTCCGGCCCGCCGTGACGGGTAACCGTAATCGCTTCGCCCGCGATAGCCTCGCCGGCGCCGGTTGACACCGAAGGCGCGGCCGGCCCGCTGACGGAATATCGCGATGGCTGCGGACGCCCTTCGACAAGATCCCGGATGGCCTCGAAGCCGGCCTCGTACACGCCTTCGGCGACGAGGTCCGCAAGGTCCCGTTCTTGCCCCGGCGGCGTGTCGAAGCGGGAGGACCAATGCCAGAAGGTTCTGTTCCCATCCGTGACAGGCTTCAGATGCACTTCGGCGACATAATTCCGAAGCGGGACGTCCGCTTCGGTGATCGTGTAACGAAAACTGTGATCCTTGTCGGAAAGGCCCAGCAATTTCTCCTTGATGCGTTCCCCGCCGCCCAGGCGGAAGTCGCGCACCGCGCCCACCTGGTCGGACCGCAACCCGCGTTCGATGCGGCTTGTGGCCACCGCCGGGTGCCACTGGTCGTGCCCGTTGAAATCGCGCAACACCTGCCAGACCGCATCAACCGGCGCATTCAGGACCGTCGATCGGCAGACACGGACCATTCGGTCAACCGCCGAAATGCTGTTTCAGGGCGTCGAAGCCACCCTGGAAAACGCCGTTTCCGATAAAGTCGAGAAGCTCGGCCTCCCGCTCCGGCGGGCAGTTGAACTCCGCCGACCATTCCGCGAAGGTTCCACCGCCGTCGGTGACCGGCGTGAGTTTGATGGTCGCGATATAATCTTCGACACCCATCGGGCTTTCCAGGATCGAATAGGTGACGGCGAAATCGAAATCCGACAGCGCCAGCAGTTTCTCGCGGATAAACCCGCCATCCTTGGTGTGAAAGGCCCGCACGCAGCCGACCTGATCCGGCGGCGCGCCGCCCTCGATACGGCTTTCCGCAATCGCCGGATGCCAGTTCGGCAGGCCGTTGAAATCCCGGATCCGCGCCCACACACTCTCCGCCGACGCGCCGATTACAGAGGAGACATAGACCTCCGCCATCTTCTATTCCCCTTCCTCGTCTTTCTTGGCCGCCGCCTTGGCGATACTCTGCGCATCCTTGGCGGACCGGAAGACATCTCCCATCCGCGCCACGTTCGATCCCTCGACGCCGATCTCCTTCATGACTTCGTCGATCAAGGGGGCCTGAACGCGGTAGCGCAGGGCGCTGTCGATGACCTCGTCGGTCGGGCTTCTGCCGCCACCCCCGCCGTCGCCGCCAAGACCGTCGACATGCAGGATCTTGATGCCGTCGATATTCTCGATGGGTTTGACGCTTTCGCGCACGATCCCTTCAAGCCGCTCGACAAGCTGCGTCTTGAGCAGGGAAGCCCGCGCCTCCACGGTAAGGACGTTCTCCGCCTCGTTGCGAAGCCGCTGTGCTTCCGCCGCCACCGCGTCGGTCACCTTCGCCGCCTCCGCCGCGATCAGCGCGGCATCGGCATCCTTCTTCGCCATCAAACGGTCGATTTCCGCGATGCGTTCGGCAATCCGTTTCTCCCGCATTGTGGATACCGCCTCTTCGGCGTCCACGGCTTTCGCCCGGGCCGCTTCGGTTTCGATCCGGGACGAAGCTTCCTCCGCCTGCTTGGACAGAAGGGCGATCTGCCGCTCAATCTCCACAAGTTCGAGCACCTGGTCCCGCTGGATTTTGAGTTTCTTAAGGTCCTGCTCCTGCAGAATCCGCGCCTCGTCCAGCCCCCGGTCCGAGGCGATGCGTGCGCGCTCCACCTCTTCGTTCGCGGCAATCTCCGCTTCCTCTACGGATTGCTTCTGCGCGATCTCCTGGGATTTCAGCAACCGTTCGCGTTCGATCCGGGATTTGTCGAGCGCGCGTTCCCCCGCGATCCGAACCTGTTCCACATGTTCGTTGCGTTTCAGCAGACGCGCCGCATGCTGTTCCTCCGCCTCCACGCGCGAGTCCCGCAACTGCCGGTCGGACGTAATTTTCGCCAGTTCGACAAGTTCGGTCGCTTCGACCCGCGCCTTCTCGGTCTCCCGGTTACGGGCGATCTCCCGCGCCTCCGTTTCCTGTTGGGTGGTGATACGGTCTTCCGTCAGTTGCCGTTCGGACAGGATCCGCGCGCGTTCCAGTTCCTCGCGGGCGGCGATTTCGGCGCTTTCCGTCGCCTGCCGTTGGGCGATCTGTTCGGCGCTGATCAGCTTATCCCGCTCGATCCGCGCCTTTTCGATCTCCCGGTTGCGGGCGATCTCGCGATCCTCGGTCTCCTGCTCCGCCGCGATGCGGGCTTCCGTCAACTGGCGCTCCGAAACGATCCGCGCGCGTTCGATATCTTCATGCGCGGCAATTTCGTTCGTTTCGATATCGTGGCGCTGCTTGATCTGTTCCGACCGAAGGATTTTCTCACGGGCGATCCGGGCCTGTTCCAGCTCCCGTTCCTGCGCGATCCGGGCGGCCTCCACTTCCTGGTGCGCCTTGATTTCGATCTCTTCCAGGGTGCGGCGCTTCTGAATATCGAACTGCCGCGTTTCGTTCTCGCTTTCGATCCGCGACTTTTCCGCTTCCGCCTGTTGAGCGACCCGGGTGCGCTGGATATTCGCCTGCTGTTCCGCACGCATGGCTTCCAGGTTCTTTTCCTGGGCAAGGCGGGAATTCTCGCTCTCCTCCTCCAGCTTCAAGGTTTCCTTTTCCGCTTCCAGATTGCGGGAGCGGATCGCCACGATTGAGGATTGCTCGATGTCGTTCCGCAGCTTCCGGCGCGATTCGATGGTTTCGATCAGTTGAGTCAAACCTTCCGCATCGAACCGGTTCGCGGGGTTGAAATATTCCAGATTGGTTTGGTCCAGATCGGTGATCGCAACGGATTCAAGCTCAAGACCGTTCTTGGCGAGCGCTTCCGCGGCGCGGTGTTCCACCTGCTCGACATAATCGCCGCGCTTCTCGTGCATTTCATCGAGCGTCATTTCGGCGGCTACCGAACGCAAGGAACCGACGAACTTACCGGACAGAAGGTCGGCAAGACCGTCCGCCTCCATCGTGCGGCGGCCCAGGGTGGAGGCCGCCGCCGCTACGGCATCTTTCTTCTGGACCACGCGGACAAAGAATTCCGCTTCTATATCCACCCGCATGCGGTCGCGCGTGATCACCGCATCCTCGTTCGCGCGCGCGACGGGAATCCGCACGACGTTAAGGTTGACCGGCGTCACCTCGTGCACGATGGGAAGCACCAGCGCGCCGCCGTTGATGACCACGGTTTCCCCGCCCAAGCCCGTGCGGACGAAGGCGATTTCCTTCGAGGAACGGTGATACAGCCAATGAAGCAGATAGACGCCGATGGCGATCGCGATGATCGCCACAATGAGCCACAGTATGATTGACCCGATCAGTCCCGCCGTCATGGTTCAATCCTCCTACTTTTGTAACGTCAAAGCCTTGAAGGCCTTGGTCTGTTCGGTCAGCGCCACCTCGGTCGGCAGACGCTCCATGGAGGAAGCGCCGTAAAAACCATGGCATGCTTCCGTATTGTCCAGAACGTATTGCGCATCTTCCGGCATGGAGACCGGACCGCCATGCACCAGGATCAAGACGTCCGGATTGACCTTCAGCGCGGCCGAACCCCAGGCATCCACCAGGGCCGGACAATCTTCCAGTTTCAGCGCCGTCTCGGCCCCGATTGCGCCGCCGGTCGTCAGCCCCATATGGCAGACGATGATGTCCGCGCCGGCGGCGGCCATGGCGGCCGCCTCATCCTCGTTGAAGACATAGGGCGTCGTCAGCATGTCTTTCCGATGCGCCAGGGCGATCATATCGACCTCCTGGCTGTAGGACATGCCCGTCTCTTCCAGATTGGCGCGGAAGGTTCCGTCGATAAGGCCCACGGTCGGGAAATTCTGCACGCCGGAGAATCCGACGGCCTTCACCTGATCCAAGTAATGGTCGAACATGCAGAAAGGATCGGTCCCGTTGACGCCGGCCAGCACGGGCGTCTTCTTCGTCACCGGCAGGACTTCGCGCGCCATCTCCATAACGATTTCGTTCGCATTGCCATAGGCCAGCAGACCGGACAGCGATCCCCGCCCCGCCATCCGGTAACGGCCGGAATTGTAGATAACGATAAGGTCTATGCCGCCCGCTTCCTCGCACTTGGCCGACAGGCCCGTCCCCGCGCCGCCGCCGACAATCGGGTCTCCGCGCCGCTTCATGTCTTGGAATTTCTCCAACAGGTCCTTGCGTTCAAAGCGCGGCATGTCTTTCCGTCCTTCTTATCGGGTTGATCTCATCCAGGGCTGTCACGACCGCCGCCGCGAAAGCCGGGTCGTTGATGTGATGCGGCACGCGGATCAGCCGGCGGCTCGCGGTTTCCTGAAACCGCCCGGCGATGGCGTCGAAAAGCGCCTTGTCCGCAGCCGGGTCGTGAAAGGCCTGTCCCGGCGCATCCAGCGCGGAGACCCCGCCTTCCGGCAGGAGAAAACGGACCGGCCCTGTCATTTCGTTCAGCCTGCCGGCGATCCACTCCCCCATCCGGGCGGTTTCCTCGGCGGTCGTGCGCATCAGCGTGACCTGGGGATTATGCTCGACAAAGGTCCGCTGCCGGTATTTCTCAGGCACCGTGTCGGGCGATCCGAAATTCACCATGTCGAGCGCGCCCACCGACCCGACATAGGGGATTCGCGTGCGGATGAAGGCGCCGAATCGGTCTTCCGTCGATGGGAAGACACCGCCCATCATCATGTCGCAGATCTCGGTCGTGGTCAGATCTACGGCAGCGGACAGCAGGCCGCTATCGGCCAGCTTCTCCATCGACCGTCCCCCGGTTCCGGTCGCATGGAAGACCAGGCATTCGTAGCTGTCCTCAAGCTGGCGTGCGATTTGTTGAATGGCGGTCGTCGTCACACCGAACATGGTTAGGCCCAGGCCCGGCTTGTCGCGGTGGGGCCGGTTGCGCGCCGAGGCGGGTTCCTTGTTCTTCACCATACCGGCAAGGGCATTCGCGCCATTGGCCAGAATGGTGCGCGAAATCCGGTTCAGGCCCTGAACGTCCGTGACGGAATACATCATCATGATATCCGCCGGGCCGACATATTGCCCAACATCGCCGGACGCCACCGTGGAGATCATCACCTTCGGGACCCCGACCGGCAGCCGCCGCATGGCGGGCGTGACCAGCGACGTCCCCCCCGACCCGGCGGCCGAGATGACACCGCCGATGCCGCGCTGGCGCAGAATCCAGTTCTCGAACGCGTCCGCCATATTGCGGACGGATTCGCCGCGGTCCCCGGTGAAGACCGCGGATGCGCCGCCACGGTGATAGGCCGCGACCATATGGGGCGGCACATCCGCCGAGGATGGCTTGCCCGACGTCGACAGGTCCACTGTCTTCACCGGAATGCCGTGCTCCTGCAGGCAATCGCGAATGTAACTGAGTTCGACGCCCTTAGTATCGAAAGTGCCGGCCACATAGACATCGTCGCCCAGCAACTGAGCGGCTGGTGTCGGGGGCGCCGCGAAAAGCGGTTCCGGCTTCTCGTCAAAGGGCCGCGCACCGGCTTCCGTTCGGACGGTGCGCACAGGCTCTTGCGACCCCCCGGCCCCTTCCAGCCAGGCGGCCCGCGACCAGCGCGTCGGAGGCACGTAGACGAGGGAGTCCGCCCCGCCGGCCTGTTCCGGAACCGGGACTTCCGGTTCCTCCTCCCGCACATCCTCGGATGGCGGCGGCGTCGGAGCCGATGGGCCGGCCGCCTGTTCTACCGGAATAATCGCCTGCGCTTCTTCATGCGAATGCCGCCCGACGCCGAGCAGCCGTTCCTGCAAGGTGCGGTCGGCGGCAAGCTGCGCCGCCGGCAGGATCTGATTGATCCGGCCGTTGACCATGATCGCCACATCTTCGGCAATCGCCGTCGCCACCGAGATATTCTGCTCGATCAGCAGGATTGCGACATCCGCCTCCTCGGCAAGCGCGCTGAGCAGCGATTCGACCTGTTCGACGATGACAGGCGCCAACCCTTCCGTCGGTTCGTCCAGGATCAACAATTGCGGGTCCTGCAGAAGGGCGCGGGAAATCGCCACCATCTGCTGCTCTCCGCCGGAGAGTTGTCCGCCGCTGTTGTTCCGCCTTTCCGCTAGTCTGGGGAAAGTGTCGTAGATGCGCTCGATGGTCCAGGCGCCCGAGCCGGACTCGGCCAGCCGAAGATGCTCGTGAACCGTCAGCGAGGGCCATAGACGGCGGCCCTGCGGCGTGTAACCGATCCCGAGCGAGGCGACTTTGTGCGGCGGCTGACCGGAAATCTCCGTCCCGCCGAAGCGGATCGACCCGCGCCGGATCGGCAGCATGCCCATGATCGCGTTGCACAGCGTTGTCTTGCCCATGCCGTTCCTGCCGACAACGGCGTGAACGCCATGTTCCAGCGTCAGATCGACCCCTTGCAGGGCGTGCGACTGGCCATAATAGACATGCAGGTCCCGGACCTGCAGGATTGCGGCGGGCGCTTTGCGGTTGCGGGAACGGTCAGCCATGACCAGCGCGCCCTCCCTCCTGACCATAGCCCTCGCCCAGATAGAGTTCCTGAACTTCAGGATCGTTTTCGATCTCTTCCGGCGTGCCTTCTTTGAAAATACGCCCGTTGTGCATCATGGTGACGCTTTCGGCGACCCGCAGTGCGACATCCATGTCGTGTTCGATGATGATGAAGCCGATATGTTCGGGCAGCGCCTGCAGAATCTCCACAAGCTGCGTCCGTTCCGCCGGCGACAGGCCCGCGGCGGGCTCGTCGAACAGGATCAGGCGCGGCGCGCCCGACAGCGCCAGAGCGATTTCCAACTGCCGCTGCTGACCGTGGCTGAGTTCCGCGACCGGCGTGTCGCGCACGTCTTCCAGGTGAACCGCGCCGATCAGGGTTTCGGTCATTTCCATCGCGGCGTCCGTCTCGCCGGGCCGCAGAAGCGAAAACCGCCCACGTTTGACCCCACGGCAGGCGAGGAAAATATTGTCGATCACCGTCAAGCCGTTGAACAGCAGGGAAATCTGATAGGTCCTGCGCAGCCCCCGGTGTATCCGGTCATAGACCGGCAGGTCGGTAACATCCTCACCGAAGAGACGGACCCGCCCGGTCGTGGGCGGAAAGTCCCCGGTGATGGCGTTGAACAGGGTTGTCTTGCCGGCTCCGTTGGAACCCAGGACGGCGCGACGCTCCCCCGCTCTGACGGTGATATTGATATCCGCCAGTGCGACAAGGGCACCGAAATGCTGGCTCACCGCCTCAAGCTCCAGGGCGAACCGCCCGGTGCTTTGAAGTTGCGAGAGAGCGTCGTTGACGTTTGCCACTGTCCCAGGTCCCCGGAGACGCTAGATCAGCACTCAGGATTGGAGCGGCTGACCGCACCGTATTTCAGGAACTCTTCGTACGGCTGACCGAGGGTCTGATTGACGCCCTTGATCACCTTGACGGTCTTGTTCACCAACTTGCCGTCCGGGCCTTCGGCCACTTCGGTGATGAAGGTATCGCCAATGGCCTGACGGCGTTCGTCGAGCTTGACCACGCCCGTCGGCGTTTCGAATTCAAGCTTGGCCAGCGCCTCACGGTATTTCTTACCGCCGTCCGACAGATCGCCGCCGACCTGTTCCAACGCCAGAAGGGCCGCCTTCGTGTTGATGTAATAAGCCCAGGAGAAGATCGTCGGCGAGGGGAACCCGTCCGGGAACTGCTTTTGATACTGCTCCGTGAACGCAACCCAAGCCGGATCGTCCCAGGTATCGGAAATCGGGCCGGCCGCCGGCGTACCGATGATGAAGTTCCGGGTCCGTCCCTTGGAGCCGAGAACCGATTGATCGACGGTGATCGATCCGCCGATCAGCGGCAGGTCGCCGCCGGCCTGTTCGTATTGGGTCAGGAAGTTAACGGCATCGGCCCCGCCCAATGCGACATAAATCGCGTCCACATCATCCGGCAGCGCGGCGATGACGGAGGAATAATCCTTGTTGCCGATCGGCACCCAGAAGCGGGCGTCCACCGGCGCTTCCCCGCCCAGGCGGCAGAACGGCTCCAGGAATCCGAAGACCTGCGTATAGGGGAAGGAATAATCTTCCGCCAGCACGGCCAGCTTACGATAGCCCTTCTCGTTGTAAACATACTCCCCAAGGCCCGCCATCCACTGGGCGCCCTCGGTGTTAAACCGGAAGAAGTTCTCCGACGGGCTGCGAAGCGTCGTGTCCTGCGCCCCGGAGGATCCGTTGATGAAGGTCACATTCGGCTGCGTCTTGGAATAGTCCTTCACGGCCAGGCCTTCGGAACCCGACAGCGGCCCGACCATGATCTGCACGCCGTCCTGCTCGACCAATTTGCGGGTCGCGCGGATCGCGCTGTCCGGGGACGCGTCGGAAGATCCCTTGATCACCTCGATCTTCTTACCGCCCGCGGTATAACCGAACTCTTCCAGCGCCATATCGACGCCGCGCATACTGTCCTCGCCAAGCGCCGCAAACGCGCCTTCGAGAACAGCGAGAGCACCCATCTTAATGGTTTCCGCCGACACCGCGCCGGGCGTCAACATCGCCACGGCCGCGCCCGCTAACAGTGTTTTCTTCACTAACCCAAACATCTCTTTCCTCCTATATGGTTTTTTTACTTAAACTCTTTCAGAAGCCACCCGGTCGGATGAGTCTTCAACCGCCCGGCCGGTGCTGTGCAGCGGCTTGCGGCGAAGGTACAGTTTTGCTTTCGCACGCTCCCAAAGGCCCAGAAGACCGTCGGGCGAAAACAAAACGATCAACAGAAAAGCGATCCCGATAACCGTGTTGAAGCGCTCCCGGTCGATCAGGTCGATTGCGAAATTCTCCAACAGGACAAAGGCGATAGCGCCCAGGAAAGGTCCTATCGGGTGGCGCATGCCGCCGACGACGGCGATGACCAGGATATCGATCACCACATCCACCCCGACCGACCCGGGAGAGATCCGGCCATTGAACCAGACCATCAGCACCCCGGCGGTCCCGGCGATAGAACCGGAAAGAAAGTAGGCGGCGATGCGGTGTATCGTGACGTTGAAGCCGAGCGCCCGCATCCGCCGCGGATTATCGCGAATGGCCTGCAGGCCCAGGCCGAAGGTAGAGCGCGCCGCATAGACGACGGCAAAATAGAAGGCCGCCGCAATCGTCAGCGTGAGGTAGTAGAACGGGATCGGGTCGCGCCAGTAAACGCCGAAAAGGGTCGGCGGCTCAATGCCGGCATATCCGGTAAACCCGTTGAACAGCACATAGTTCTGCCGCACGAAATAGAAGAAGGCGACGGCGATCGCCAGCGTGATCATGATCGTGTAGATGCCCTCTGTCCGGACGGAAATCGCACCGACGAACGCGCTGAACAGGGCCGCGATGAAGATCGACGCAAGGATCGTCAGCCACCAGGGCCAGCCCAGCCCCATAACCTCGACGCTGTTGGTTCCCAGGATGGCCATCGAATATCCGGCCACGCCGGCCACGCTCAATTGCGACAGGCTGACCATGCCGCCATACCCGGCCAGCAGCATCAGTGACAGGCCGATGGTCCCCAGGATCAGCGAATAGGCGCCGATCTGAAAGGTGAAGAAGTCGCTTGTGAAGGCCGGATAGGCCAGCAGGAATACGGCGATTACATAGTTGGCGGGGTGAATATCGCTGAAGGACCAGGATCCGGAAAACAGGCGTCTGACATTCATGGTTCAGCGTCCCCCCATGATACCCTGGGGCCTGACCGCCAGGACGACGACCATGATCAGGAAGGTCAGAACGACGCCGTAGGTCGGGAAGTAGGCCAGGCCGAACTGCTCGGCCAGACCGACCAGCAAGGCCCCGATGGCCGCCCCGGTCACCGACCCCAGCCCACCGACGATCACGACGACCAGGGACGCCAGAAGATAGCGCACGTCCTCTCCGGGCGCGATGGACAGCGCCGTGCCCCCGACCACCCCGGCGAAACCGGCCAACCCCGCCCCGATGGCGAACACCATCGCGAAGACGAGTTGTACATTCACCCCGGTGGCGGCCAGCATTTCCCGGTCGTTGACGCCGGCGCGGATCATCATGCCCAACCGGGTCCGGTTCAGGAACAGCCACAGGGCCACGCCGATGGCTACCGCCACGGCCAGCACGGCCAGCCGGTAGACGGGGTATTTGATGTAAACTTCCTGACCCGAGGAACGGATTGTCGAAATCACCGGCAATTCCGCCGCCCCGAACAACCATTCCGGCGGGGAGAACTGGTAAGTCGTCCCGGTCCAGATCGCCAGCATCAGGTCAGCGGCGATGATGGAGATGCCGATTGTCACCAGGGTCTGCCGCAGATCGTCGCCCTGCATGCGCCGGAACACGAGAACCTGAAGCAGAACGCCGGAAATCGCGACGGACAGGAAGGCGACGATCAGCCCCAGGAACCAGCTTCCCGACGCATCGGCCACCTCATAGCCGATATAGGCGCCGAGCAGATACATGGAGCCATGCGCCAGATTGACGTTCCGCATCAGTCCGAAGACCAAAGTGAACCCGCTGGCGACCAGGAAATACAGTCCGGCCAGCGTAATACCGTTGAGCAGGGTGTTGACGAAGGTCTTCTTGCGCCCGATGGCGGAGACAAGCCAGTCGGGCCAGACGGCAAAGATCAGCCAGGCAAAGACGGCGGCGGCCAGGACGATCACGATGGCCCAAAAAGTATGCCGTTCGACGAACGATCTCATCGAAGCACGGCCGCCAAGCGAAGCCGGCGCGGCATTGGCCATAAAACCGCCAAACGCATCCCTGTTTCCTCCCGTCACAGCCGCTCTTCGGCGGCTTCGACATGCCCCGCACTGTTGTTTTCGCCCTATACTCCGGAAACATGGCCCTGTTCATTCAAGGCTGCTTCCGGCCATTGGGTCGCGGTCGACCTGAAAATCGTGCGCAGACAATCGTTCACCAGGGAAGCGGATATTTTGCCTATTTGGGTAAAAACGGGTAATCTTTTGGGAAGAGAATTTTGAATCCCGCTCTACTTGCGATTGGCCTCACGGTAAAACTGCACCGTAGCCGAGAGTGCGGCGGGGGTTCTTGAACGTACATCGCCCCGGTTTTCGGAATTGGCGAGGGCCGGAAATGAGCCCCCGCCGCCCTGCGGTACCCAACCACGCCCAAAAGGCTGCGACATAGATGACCAATGTTCTGACATGGCCCCTCCATCTGCGTGAAAACCGCCATCGGGACGCCGGCCTGCCGGACTGTTTCTACAGCGCCGCACCAGCCTTTGAGCATGAAAGCATGCCGCCGGAAGTCGCCATGCTGCTGCCGGCCAGCGACGGCGCATCCGCCTTCTTCCGGACCCTTGCGGCGACGCGCGGGGATGTAAATCCCTCGGCAGCCGCCTTCTTCATGGCCGATCCGTTCGTCTCCGCCCGGGAAGACGGAAGGCGGCTGGCGGAGATGGGGATCCGATGGGTCGCGAACATTCCCTCCGTCGATCAGCATGACGAGGAATTCACCCAGTTTCTGGACGATGTCGGCCTGAACCTGGACATGGAACGCCGGGTCCTGGGTGCGTTTAAAGCCGCGGGTCTGAAGATCGCGGCGGCTGTCTCCAGCGTGGACAGCGCCGCACAGGTCGCCGCATTCGACGCCGACGCCGTTTTCGTACTGCCGCGTGTATCCGACTTCGCGGCAGGCTTCCCCTCGCCGCGGCAGCGAAGCGCCACCGCCCAATCCATCCGGTCCGCCCTGCATGCGGCGGCCTGGTCGGGGCCCCTGCTCGGGTATGGAGACGAACGGGAAGCCGCGCAGCCCAGCCAATGGCCGGAGGCGGTCGACGGCATCGTCGGACGCCCGGTCGCCGCGGCTTTGGCAAAAGAACGGTCGTGACGCCCGGGGAGCCGCCGTAGCGCAATCTTCATCTTTCTCCTTTGTTGAAAGCGTCGCGCGGCAATGCTGGATGCACCGGCTAGGGCGGCGGACGCGATCCCCACTGCATCCACGCGGCGTCGTCACGCCCTAACCCAGCAGGTTGAATTTCCGCATCTTGTTATAGAGCGTCTTCCGCGACACGCCGAGCGCATCCGCCGTCCGCGTCCGGCTGAAGCCGTTCCGCCACAACGCGTCGACAACCCTCTCCTTTTCGCTTTGGCGGCTGTTGACGGCGCGCGGTTCGGCATTCAGCGCCTGGGCGACTTCCTTGGGCTGCACCGGCCCTTCCTGGACCCGCCCGGCAAGCGCGCCGATCATGGCGGTAAGTTCGCGGTCGTTACCGGGCCAGGTGTGGGCGTGGATCATTTTCAATGCGGCGGAGGTGAAATGCGCTTTCTGCATTTGCGTTCCCGTGGCGCGCAACGCGAGCGCCTGCATCAGCGGGAAGATATCCTCGCTTCGGTCCCGCAAGGGCGGCACACCCAACGTCCAGCCGGAAAAAACCTGCCGCAATTCGCCCTGCAGGGATGTGGCGTCCGGATGGCCTTCCACATTCTGAAACGCGGCCCTGGTCAACAGAACGACCCGGGGCACCACAGGCAGACTGCGGCCGCCGCCGGGCACGCGGAACGCCCCGTCTGTCAGCGCCCGCGCCAACTTGTTCTGCACACCGGCGGACAGGTTCTCCGGCGCATGGATGGCCAGAACCGCGACATCCGGGTCGGACAGCACGGGTTGGCGGCGGTCCGCCGTGTCCCGATGGCCGAACAGCACGTTCCGCGCCCTGCTGACAACGTTCAATTCCCCGCAATCGACATGGGCGACGGCGGCTTTGCGGCCCGGTTCCTTGTGCGATCCCAGCGCGGTGAGGATCGGTTCCTCGTTCGTGCCGTCTTCCGCAATCACCAGGATCGGGTGCGCCCCGCCGGACAGGTCCCGGAGACGGCGAAGAAACGTAAGCTGCATCGCGGAGCGGCCGGCAAAACCCATCCGCTGCGACCAACCGACAAGCTGTGCGCTTGCCCTGTCCAGCGCCGCCCTTCTGTTCCCGGCCTGCCGGAACCCGTCGATCTGATCGGCGACCGACACCTCGAAGGGCATTCTCTCGATGGTCGAACCGCCGATATATCCGTCGACCGGCGCGATGGAAATCACCCGCCCCAGATCTTCGGGCGTCGCAATCGGTCCGCCTTCCAACAGGAACCGCGTCGACGGGCTGATACGCTTCACCAGACGGCCGATTTCCCGCGCGGCTGTCGCCACTTCATCAAGCGGCGCGCGCACGCGGTGACCGATGGCGCCGCCGGCATTCCATCCCAGATTCAGGCAAACAAAATCCAGTTTGGCGTCCGCCGCCAGCCGCGCCTGCGTCCTGGTCGCGCAGTAGAAGATGGACGACATGCCGGCATCCTGCGCGGCGCGCAGTTGGGCGACCTCACTCTCGATTCCCCGGCCGGCCCGGGACAGAATCTGCTGCATCGCCCGTGGATAGTGCATGCAACTGGGGAAGTTCACCATGCCGGCGAACCCCAGATCGCGCAGTTCTCTTGCCCGTTCAACCGGGTCGAGATCCGCCCCCCAGACACTGGAACCGAGATAGACCGGAATGCGGCATTGCGGCAGCAGTTCTTCCCGGGCGAAGCGCTCCGTCATCGCGCTGGCGTCCCGGATCGGCAGCATGCAGGCAATAGAGGGCGCCCCCATGGTTCTGAACCGCCCGGCATTCAGGGCGAGGACCATGTCGGCGCCGCCGCGCTCGGCCGCAAGCGCCGTACCGCCGGACCCGACGGCGGCGGCGACCAGGAATTTCGCTTTCGGCGGATCGACGGTCACAGGCATCCTCCACCCGCCAAGGGTGCCCGATTTGACGCAGAAGGAAAAGGACGGCCAACTATCGGATGACAGTACCGCGCGCCCTGTGCCATTCTTCCGGCCATGACGGATACGATATTCAGAAACGTGCGGGTCCTGGACGGCTCAGGCCAGGCGCCCTTCGCCGGAGAAGTTCGCGTCTCCAACGGCAAAATCCAATCCATCGGCAATGGTGGTTATCGGCCCTATCAGGGCGATGCCGAGGTAATTGACGGCAGGGGCTGCACCTTGATGCCCGGCCTTGTCGAAGCGCACGGCCACATGACCTTCACCGATGTCGAGCGCCCTGAGCAGCTGGGCGACATACCGCCGGAAGAACATGTATTACTGTCGCTAGGCAATGCGAAGAAGATGCTGGATCAGGGTTTCACCAGCGTGAACAGCGCGGCAGCCGGCAAGGAACGGCTGGATGTCGTACTGCGCGATGCAATCGATGCCGGACGGTTCCCCGGCCCCCGCTCGTTGGCGGCGTCCCCCGAACTGACCGTGACAAGCGGCCTGGGCGACGAACATCTGCCGCATATCGAGCGGCATTCCTTCGCGCTGATCTGCGACGGGCCCGCGGAATTTCAGAAAACCGCGCGCCGCATGGTGAAGTACGGCGTCGATACCTTGAAGATCAACCCGTCCGGCGACGAGTTCGTTCCCCATGCGCGGGCCAATGAGACCGTGATGAGCGAAGCTGAAATCGCCGCCGTCTGCGAAGTCGGCCGGCAGCGCGGCAAACGCGTCGCGGCGCATGCGCGCAGCGCCGAGTCGGTGAAACTATGCGTCAAACACGGCGTGGAAGTGATCTATCACGCCACCCTGTCCGATGACGAGGCGCTCGCGGCGCTGGAGAGCGCGCGTAACTGGGTGTTTGTCGCCCCCACCCTGGGCATTACCCACACCACCCTGTACGAGGCGTCCGGCTGGGGCATCACGACCGAGGCGGCGACGGCCATGGGGTTGAAGGCCGAGTTGGATACAGCCATCCGGAATATGAAGGAGCTTCAGCAGCGCGGCGTCCGCGTCCTTCCCGGCGGCGATTACGGCTTCGCCTGGAATCCGATCGGCACCAACGCGCGCGACCTTCACCACTTCGTCCGCTATCTGGACTTCACGCCGATGCAAGCGATTGAAGCGGCGACCCGGCTGGGCGGGGAGATCATGATGCGCGGCAACGAACTGGGGCAGGTGAAAGAAGGCTATATCGCCGACCTGCTGCTTGTCGACGGAGACCCGCTGGCCGACATATCGATCCTGACCGACGCGTCCAAGCTGAAGGTCATCATGAAGGGCGGCGAATTCCACAAGCGCAGCGAGGAGTTCATACCCTATTACAGTGGCTTTGGCGCTTATGGAGCCCGGGAGTCCGCCTTGGGGGCCTGACAGTTCTTACGGCGACGCCTCTCCATGGGCCGTTCCCTTACCGCCCAAGAGGTAGAGGGAGTCACAAGACACGCGGTCTATCCCCGTTTTGCCGGAAAGGCATGTTCGGGACGGTAGGTTGAGAAACTCGTCAGATGCTGGCGATTGCACTCGGTCTGCCATCTGCTGCCCGGCTGCACGGCGGCCGCGCAGCGATAACGGTCGCGATACGCCGCCGTCGCCTCGTTTTCCTCTATAGCGATGGCCGCCAGTCCGACGACCATTCCGCCTTGCCGCTCCACCAAATCGATTGCACCGGCCATGGTGCCGCCGGTTTCAACCCATTGGTCGGCCAGGATCACCCGCGCGCCGGCGGCGAAGGCCGGCATCCGCATTTCCATTTGCTGCGTTCTGCCGGAATAGTTCGAGAAACTGACCGCGTCTGTTTCGACGCACAGTTTGCCGGACTTTCGGACGGGCAGAAAGCCGACCCCAAGCCGGGTTGCGAGTGCGGAGCCCAGCACGAACCCCATCGCATCGAGCCCAGCCACTACATCGGCATTCAAGTCCGCCAGGTCGGCCACAAGATCATCGACCAGATCGTGAAAGGCCGCGCCGTTTATATAGATCGACGTCGGGTCCAGCCAGGCGAATTTCTCTCCCTTGGTATTGGGCGCCATCAGATTCAGGTACCAACGGTCGTCGCGCGTCCCCTTGTCTTGGGCATCCGGCACATAGCCGCTTCCGGCGTTAGGCATTGGGTTCACCCTCCCTTTCCAGGCGCAACGCGTCGAGGCGGTGCATCAGCCGCTTCAGACGTTTTGGGTCGATGGTGTAAAAATCGCCTTCAAGATTGATTCCCGTTGCGACGAGGAAACAATCGATCTCCCGGTAGGCCATCACGTTTTCGGGGGTAATGCCGGACGCGATGGCCAACGCCCGCCCCTCGACGCCCCGGTGGAACGCCTCGATCTTGGCAAGGTCCGCCGCTTTGCCGGTCGCGACCCCCGACGTTGTCACGACATCCATGTGCCGGGCGGCCAGACGCGCCGAAACCTCAAAATGTTCCGCGGCGACCGGGCGCTGTTTCTTGAATGCCGTTCCCCCGAAATAAAGGCCGGACCAGCCGCTGTCGCGCCGCACGCGATCTATCCTGTCGGCTTCCGCCTGGATAGTCGCGCGTTCATCGATCCTGGCGTCATCCGCCCAATAGGCGTCGATGCGGATACCTTCCTCCGCAAGGCGTCCCAACACCGGAAAGGCGTCCGCGCCGGTGACGGCCAGAAAGTTCAAGCCGATCCAAAGATCCGGATGGGCGCGCCGGACTTCCCGGACAATCGGTAGAAACGCATCCACCCCGAAGTCGTGATTGATCAGAAAGAAACCGCTGACCGGAACACCGTCACAGGCCCGGATGTTGTCCAGGACCTGTTGCGTCTCCAAGACATGGATGACCGGGAACAGATAGGGGCCCGGCATCCCGAAAACTGCCGTCAGATCGTGTCGCTGCATGGGCGGCAGTTTTCCCCACCACCGCCGGGCGTGCAAGAAAACAGAAACGATGGCGAGATCAGTCTCGGCGGAACGCCCGCACCTCCCCGCGATTCCTACAAAGCGCCACCCGGAGATTTCACGCCTCCGCCGCCGGTCACGCCTTCCCCGGTTCCGGTTCCGGCAGATCGGCGGCCTGGGCCGCGGCCGCGCCGATGGCCTGCCTGTCTTCCGCGCTGAGCGGCCCGTCGCCGCCAGCGCCGTCCAGACGCACGCGAACCTCCTTGCGGGCGAACTGGATGCCGTTCTCGTCGAAGGCCTTCTGAACACGGGAATAAATCTCCTTGCGGAGCGTGAACTGCTTCCCCGGCTTGGCCATGAATTTGCCCCGGATGACGATGCCGACATCGTCCACCTCCAGCACGCCTTGCGACTTGAAGGGCTGCAGCATGTCCTGGGCGAATTCGGGAACCTCCATCATCTCGCGCCCGATCTGCTTGAACAGCTTCTTGACCTTATTGAGATCGGTATCGAACGGCACCGTGAAGCGCAGCTTCATGATTACCCAATCGCGAGAGTAATTCGTCAGTTTGGGGATTTCTCCGAAGGGAATCGTGTGGATCGCCCCGCGATGGTGCCGCAGTTGCAGGGATCGTATGGAGATTTTCTCAACGGTGCCCAGCGTGCCCTCGATTTCGACATATTCCCCGGTCCGGAACGCATCGTCGATCAGGAAGAAGATGCCGCTGACGATATCGGTCACCAGTTTCTGAGCGCCGAAGCCGATGGCGATGCCGGCGATGCCGGCGCCGGCCAGCAGCGGGGTGATGTCGATCCCGATCGTGCCCAGGGCGATCAACAGGGTCATGACCACGATCAGGGCCTGCAGGCTCCAGCGCATCAGCGGCAGGATGGTGGAAAGCCGCGACACACCGGTCCCGCCGCCTTCGCCGCCGCCCGGCTCCTCCTCGTCCTCCTCTATACCCGCCGCGGTCATTTCCGCGGCCAATTTCAAATTGATCCAGAGCGTGACCAGTTCCCAGACCAGATATCCGACGGCGAGGACCGCCATCAGATCGATCAGCCCCGCCGCGAACTGAAAGCCGGCGCCGGCGGCCGCCAGATCGACCACATCCAATTGCCAGACCCGGAAAGTGATCCAAAGAATGAAGCCCAGCACCAGAACACGCCCGACGCGGATCAACGCCCGTTTCGTGTCCCGATGCGCCTGCTCGGCGATGCGGCCCTCGCCCTTCATCGGCGGCACGATATGGCGGACAAGCCCGCGCACCGCGGTATCGAAGGCCGGCGCGAAGACGATCAGGATCAAGGTGATCTGCTGCCGTCCATCCAGCAGGTCGAAGCGTTTCGCCGCGACCAGCATCTCGATCAGTAACCAGTTCAGCACGATCAGGATCATCAGCGCGGTCGGATAGGCGCGCGCCACGGAAACCTCCGCCGGCGTCGCATCGCCGGCAGGTCCGATGAGCATCCTGGTCAGCGCCTCCCGCTTGTACCAGGCGGACCAGAAAAGCAGCGCATAGAAGGCCGTGCTCAACCAGAAGCCCAACCGGATCTCCCCCATCGGCACACCGTGGGACGCCAGAAAGGGGATCGTGACCGCAGGCAGGGCCATGAGGAACGCCAGGACCATCAGGTTGCGGTGGAAGAAAACCGCCGTGGCATCATCGACATGGACCAGGCGCAAGTCCGGCCGGGTCGGCGCCGACAGGAACCAGGACAGCGCCGCCGCAATCCGGGGAAACATGATCAATTGGGACACGATGGCCCAGGCGGCCTCGCGGCTGAATCTGGGCTCGGCCGGCATGATCTGATGAATAACCAGACCGGAAACCGCCAGGAAGACGAAGATCCCGCCGAAATCCAGAAGGAAGCGGTTCAGCAGGGCCAGCAGCGTTTGCCGCAGATTCCTGTCCTTGATGCTCTTGGTGTTGTAGCGCCATGGCCTGACCAGCCGGTTCACCACGAATTCTACGGCCAGCCCCGCCGCGATAGCTCCCAACAGGATACCGAACCACTGCACGGTCCCCGCCGTGCCGCGCGGCTCTACAAAATTTCCGATACCTGTCGCGATGCCGTCGAAGAGATGGGGCAGAGCGACAAACGCTTCCAGCACGCTGTTGAACGCGCCGGAGAGATTGTCGGCGATAAAGGTTACGGGGTCCCGGCTGGCGGCCTCGGCGGCGCTCTTCTCCTCGGAGACCGAGTCCAGACGCTGCAGCAGCAACTGGCGGACTTCCGCGTCCGACAGGCGGGACACCAGTTCGCGGACCGCCTCCGGGGTCAACGGGTCGGGCAGTTCGACCGCCCTATCGGCCGCTTCGTCCGCGCCGATGGCGAATTGGGCCTGCGCGGGTGGTGCCGCGATGGCAAAGGCCAGGGCGGTCAAGAGAACGATAAAACAATGGCGAGAAACGGCGATCATTTCTGCAAATCCCTCTACGTCCACCGCACAGGCATCCGGCCTGCCCGCCGTCACCCGTCACCCGTCACACGCCGGCGGTTGACACAGCTTAACATCAACGTACCGACCGGCGCAGTACAAGAAAGCGCCCGCACCTCCATGAAGGCCGGAGTGTGCGGGCGATCATTCCTATCGGGGCGTATCGGGCGGCGCGGCACAGCGCGCCGCCGCCATCCACGCTATGTCGCGGTCATGCTCCGCCCAGTTCGGAGATTTCCCGATGGCATTCGATAATGTGCCCATGGCCATGCGGATCTTCCCGCTTCGGCGGGTCTACCGTGTCGCAGGTCCCTTCAATCGCCAGGGGACATCGTTCGAAGAACGGGCATCCGACCTTGGTGATCTTCACCCCGCGGGAAATCCCGGCCAGCGCCTCCTGGGTCTCCATCGTATCTTCAAGCCAGCCGATACGCATTTCCGGAACAGAGGAAATGAGCAGCCGCGTGTAAGGATGGTACGGCGGCGACAGGACCTGATCGGTCGGCCCCATCTCTGCGACACGGCCCGCATAAAGGACCACGATCTCGTCCGAGAAGGAGGCCACCGTGGACAGGTCGTGACTGATGAAGACGAAGGAGACCCCGGTTTCCCGGCGTAGCTTCTTCAACAGTTCGATCACGTTCGCGCCGACGATACTGTCGAGCGCCGACGTCACCTCGTCGCACAGCATGACCTCGGGCTCCGCGGCCAGCGATCTGGCCAGGTTGACCCTTTGCTTCTGCCCGCCGGACAGCTCACCCGGAAAGCGCTGGGCGAATTCCGGCCGCAGTTCCACCATCTCCAGAAGCTCGGCCACACGCTTGCGTTTCGCCTCGCCCTTCAGGCCGTGATAGAACTCAATGGGCCGGGCCAGAATTTCCCCGATCCGCTGTTTGGGATTCAGGGCCGTATCCGCCATCTGATAGACGAACTGCACCTGCTTGAGCTGTTCCCGGGACCGGCTTTCCAAGGCCGAGGGAAGCTGCACGCCGTTGAGATCGACCTGCCCGTTGGAAGCGGGCAGCAAGCCAGCCATCACCCGGGCGAGCGTCGATTTTCCGCAGCCGGACTCCCCGATCACGCCGACCGTATGGCCGCGCTCCACCTTGACATCGACATCGCGCAGGATCTGAACGAGCGGCTGGCCGCCCGGCCCTTTGCCATAGCCGGCATCGATGCCCTTCACCTCCAGCGCCGGAACGTCGCGGGAGTGATCGACGCCGTCATCCTCTCCCATGCCGGCTTGCGGCGTCGGGCGGACCGCCGCCATCAGCCGCTTCGTATAGGGATGCTGCGGATGATTGATGATGGTGTCGACCGGCCCCTTCTCCTGGATTTCTCCATGATAGAGAACGACAATATAGTCCGCGATCTGCGCCACGACGGCCAGATCGTGGGTCACGTAGATGGCCGCCGCCCCTTCCTCCTTGATCACCTTCTTGAAGGCTTTCAGAACCTCGATCTGGGTCGTCACGTCGAGCGCGGTGGTCGGTTCGTCCAACACCAGCAGCGATGGATCGCCGCACATCGCCATGGCGGCCATCAGACGTTGAAGCTGACCGCCGGACACCTGGTGCGGATAGCGGTCGCCGATGGTGTCCGGGCTGGGCAGTTCCAAGGCATGATAAAGCTCGTTCGCCCGTTTGTCCGCCTGTTCCTGGGTCTTGGTTCCATGCAGAACCGAGCTTTCCGTCACCTGTTCGTTGATCTTGATCGCCGGGTTGAAGGTGGCCGCGGCGCTCTGCGCCAGATAGGCCACGCTTTCCCCGCGCAAGGGACGGAGTTCTTCCGTCGTCTTTTTGGTGACGTCCTCTCCCAGGACCACGGCCTCCCCCCCGGCGAATTTCAGCCCCGGCTTGCAATAGCCGAGCGCCGACAGGGAAATGGTGGTCTTGCCCGAACCGGATTCCCCGATCAGGGCGACGACCTGGCCTTTCCTGACCTTGAAATCCACGCCCTTGACGATCGGCAGCTCGCTGCCGTCGTCGCGAACTGCGTTGATCTTAAGGCCCTTGGCTTCGAAGACGATATCATCACTCACGGCTTACATCCTCTTCGACAGTTTGCCGCCGGCATGGGCGGAGATGTCATCGACGATCAGATTGATCGCGACGGTAAGGGTTGCGATGGCGATCACGGGTGACATTACAGAAAAAACGGATTCGCCATACTGCAAGGCGCCCTGGTTCTCGCGCACCATCGAACCCCAGTCGGCGGCGGGCGGCTGAACGCCCAGGCCCAGGAAACTGAGGCTGGAGACGAACAGGGTCATGTAGATCAGCCGGAGGCCGAAATCCGAAATCAGAGGCATCGCCGCATTCGGCCAGATTTCCTTGGTGACGATCCACCAAAGCCCCTCGCCGCGGACCTTCGCCGCCTCCACATAGTCCATCACCATGACTTCCAGCCCGATGGCGCGGGCCAGCCTGAAGACGACCGCGGTATAGACGATAATGCCGGCGACGATCAGAACGATGATCGATGGCCCCAGGGCCGTGACAATCACCAGACCGAACATGATGCTGGGTATGCTCAAGAGAGCATCGTTTATCCGGCTTAAGGCCATATCGGTCTTCGGTCCGGCGACAACGGCGCCGATCCCCAGGACAACACCCAGGAAATAGGCGATCACGGTGGCGGTCGTGGCGATGCCGATGGTCCGCCCCGCGCCGTACATCAAACGGGACAACACGTCCCGGTCCTCAAGGTCGGTGCCCAGCCAGGCGCCCGCGCGGGGCGACTGGAACTCGCTGTAATCGTCCGGGAAGGGCAGTTCGTTTTCGCCGTAAGGGGCCAGCACCTGGCCGAAGACGGCGATGAAGATCCAGAAGGAAACGACGGTGATCCCGATCCAGCCCGTCAGAGAGAAGCGGAACTTTCCGGACGGCGGAGAATCTTGAAGCTCGTCGAAACTGACATTCTCGTCATACGGGGCGACGTAATGTTCGTCCACTTGTTGTGATGTATCTGTCATTTCGGATGCCTCAGGCGCGGATTGGAAACAATGGAGGCGACATCTGCGATCAACATCAGAACGACGTATACGGCGCAGAAAATCATGCCCAAGCCCTGAACCAGGATGAAGTCCCTGGTTTGCACGCCCTGGACCATCAGCGTGGCCAGACCGGAATAGGCGAAGAACACCTCCAGAACGACAACGCCCGAGACCAGATAGGCGAGGTTAAGGGCGACCACGTTCACGATGGGTCCAATCGCGTTGAACAGCGCGTGGCGCAGGATAATGCGCCCGCGGGAAACGCCCTTCAGGATCGCCATTTCGATATAGGGCGAACTCATCACGTTCAGCACCGCCGCCCGGCTCATCCTGATAAGCTGAGAGGCGATCACGAAACACAGGGCCGCGACGACAAGCTGGAAATGTTCCAGCAGTTCCAGGATGCTCATACCCTCTATGCTGCCGACAACGACCGCGTCGCTGACCCCCAGCGTTCTGGCGAAGATGATGACCAGGATCGTCGCCACGAAGAATTCGGGCGCGGCGACCAAGGTCACGGAGACAAAGGTCAGGATCCGGTCGTAGAGGGTTCCGGGATACATCGCCGCCAGAATCCCCAAGGCGAGCGAAATCGGCACACCGATGGCCGCCGTGAGAAGCGTGACATACAGCGTGTATTCGTATCTGTCGGCCATCAGGGTCGTGATCGGCACCCCGTCGGAGGCCAGCGACACGCCCAGGTCGCCTGACAGGAAGCTCGTTAACCAGTTCCAGTATTGGATGGGTATGGGCTGATCCAGGCCCAGCTTCGCTCTCAAGGCGGCGATATTCGCCTCTGTGGCTTCCTGCCCCAATTTGATCTGCGCGGCGTCGCCGGGCAGAACCTTAAGCATCAAGAAGAAGATAATCGAAACGGCGAGGATGGTGATGATACCAATGCCCAGCCGCCTCATGATCAAGGCAAACATTCTCTGTCCCCCAAACCGAAGTAGTCGAAGCGAGGCTTCGGTCGACCGCCCGTGATTTTGATTTTATTCGGGTCGAGAAGCGCCAACCGCATAAAGACCGCGGGCGCCCTGATGATCAGGACGCCCGCTGGCTTTTAGTCTTATGCGTCGAGCCAGAGGAATTCCGGGCTCTCTGCACCGCCGAAGTTGTTCAGCGGTACATATGTGCGGCCCTTCACGCTGGTGGCCGCCGCATCGACGTAGTTTCTGTGGGACGGCAGGATCGTTCCGCCTTCCTCGTGGATCAGTGTCTGCATATCGCAGTACATCTGCTTCCGCTTCGCCGGGTCGGTCACGCCGCGGGCGCCGACCAGCAACTCGTCGAACTGCTCGCTCTTCCAGTAGGACTCGTTCCAGGCCGCATCCGACTTGTAGGACAGCGTCATCATGATGTTCGCCGTCGGACGCATGTTCCAGGAGACGACGCACATCGGCGCCTTCAGCCAGACCGCACCCCAGTAGCCGTCGGTGGTGACCTTCTTCACGTTGATGTTCATCCCGATCTTGCGGGCTTCACGCTGCAGGAAGGTGCATTGTTCGACCGCGCCCGGCGAGACTTCGGCTGCGACGATTTCGATCTCGGTATTGCCGAGGCCGGATTTCTGGAAGTGGAACTTGGCCTTTTCCGGATCCAGCATACGCTGCGGAATGTCCGGGCAGTGGTCGAAATAGGCCGGACCGATGGGCTGATCGTTCCCCAAGGTGCCTTGCCCCTTGAAGACGCCTTTCACAAGACGCTGACGGTCCATCAGATACTGCATCGCCAGGATCATGTCGCGGTTGTTGCTCTCCGCCAGGTCGAGGCGGCAGGCGATGTTGATGAAGGCGCCGGATTCCACCGACCAGATATCGCGGCCATCGGTGGCGTTGACCTGATCGATCGCCTTCGGCGGCAGGTTGGCCATCACGTGAACGTCGCCGTTCAGGAAGGCGCTGAGACGGGCGTTCGGATCGCCGATCCCGAAATGCTCGATCTCATCCAGATATGGGCCGTCGCCCCAATAGTTTTCGAACTTCGTTCCGACGGTGCGGACACCCGGCTTGAATTCCTTCACGCGGAAGGGGCCGGTGCCGTTCGTGGTGGTGAAATCGGTCTGGCCGTCTTCGACGATCTTGAAGTGGAAGGTCCCCAGCGCGATGGGCAGATCCGCGTTCGGGCTGCTCAGCTTCGCCTTGACTTCATAGTCGTTGACCTTCTCCCAGCTATCCACCATGGAGACCAGCGACGAGGCTTTGGAGATCGAATCCTTACCCAGATGCCGGTTCATCGTGTACAGCACGTCGTCGGCCGTAAGCGTCTTGCCGTTGTGGAATTCCACACCCTTGCGGATCTTGAAGGTCCATTCCGTCGCGTCGTCGTTGGACAGGACTTCCTCAGCCAACTCCGGTTCATAGGAAAGATTGGCCGTCAGGCGGGTCAGCGAGCCATAGAACATCCGGCCGCGGAAGTAATCGATGGCCGCAGTGTAGAGGGCCGGATCCAGGGTATCGGCGGGGCCGTGCTGGTCGCCGGCAAGGATCATCTTGCCGCCGGACTTCGGCGTGTTGGCCCAGGCTTCGGAAGCGGAACCGAACACCGTGCCGGCCGCGGCCGCCGACGCGCCCGCCGCCATCATCCATCCAATGACCTGACGCCGGTTCGCGCCCTGGCGAACCATGCTCATGACAATTTCGCGATCCCGCGGGCTCAGGCTCCCGAAAACAGGATCGTTCGACTTGATATCAGACATACTACCTCCTTGTTCAAACCAGCCCCCGTTTTCGGGACTGAATTACGCCATTCGGCGTTTCCTTTGTGTCGCCTTTAGGCGTTTCTTTCGAATGCTCCCCTGGCAGGGCAGCACCCCGTTCATCTTTGCGCACCGTAACCGTTATTGTGGCGAACAGGTCCATTACTGGAATTTATTGAATGTTGTTTGTCGCTATCGGTTTTCACGGTGCATCTGACCCGGCGGCAGGGCGCGGCTTCTCAGCAATTCCGCCCATCGAACCGGACCTTCGGTCGCATAGGACCGGAGTTGGATGCTTTTCTCCCTGTTCTATTTGTTTTGTTGGCGACAATTGTCGCGCATGTCGGTGGAGTTTGGAAATAAAAAATCCCCGGACGATGCCATAAAGCGACCTATATAAGTAAATTTACGTCATAGTCTCCCCTATGGAATTACCGTGGGGAGGGATCGACTATCACGCCTGCGTCATCGCCAGGGCCGATTGTTCCGCAGGTGTCGGGGTATGGTTGAAAAGATAGGCGTTGCGGCACGCTTCTTCCCCGCCCAATTCCGCAATTTTACGCGCCTGATCCTCGAAGCAACGGCGGTTGACGGCGTCGGGGTCGCAGATTCGATTAAGCCTGCGCCGCCCCTCGGCAAGAGCGTCCTGGATCGCCGGCGTAGACGACGGCGTCGCAGCAAGGTCCATCAGTTCCAACGGGTCGGTCCCCAGGTCGAAGAGCTGCGGCGTCTGCCCGGCATAATGGACATATTTCCAGCGGTCCCAACGCACCATGAAACTGCCTGTCGTACTGCCTCCGTCATGGTACTCGCTGAACGCCGTCCGCCCGGGATCGTTTGGGGCGGCCGCCAATCCGCGAAGAGAGCGGCCGGCGCACCCGGCTTCGAACCCGGCATCCTCGACCCCCGACACATCCAGCGCCGTGGGTGCGATATCCAGCAATGAGACCGGCGTCGAAATCCGTCGCCCACGGGGCACGCCGGGGCCGGCGGCGATCATCGGGACGCCTGCGGACTGTTCATACATCACCATCTTGGTCCACAACCCCATGTCGCCCAGCATCTCGCCATGGTCGGATGTAAAGACGATAACCGTGTCCTCCGCCTGGCCGCTCTGTTCCAGGGCCCGCAGCACGCGCCCGACGCAGGCATCGACAAAGGACACCAATCCGAAATAGGCCGCCCTTGCGCGGCGCACGGCCGCCCTATCGAAATGCGGCCCATAGTCATAGAACCGGGCCAGCGCCGCCACTTCCGGGTGCCGCAGGCCCAGCGCTTCGTCATATCCGACAGGCCAGTCCAGCGTGTCCTCGTCATACAGCGCGAAATACTCCTCCGGCGCGCTCAGCGGAAAGTGCGGCGAAACGAAGGAAACGAACGCGGACCAGGGTCGGTCGTCCGACGCGCGGGCCGCGATCCAATCCTCCGCCGCCGCCGCGATATCCCGGTCGTAATCCGTATATCGGGTCGGTCCGACGCCGACATCCGCCGCCAACTCGCGCCCACCCTCGAAAGGAGTGGGGTCGTCGCGCAACAAGCCTATCGCCCATCCTATTCCGCCGACCACATGCATCGGCAGGATCTCTTCGGAAAAGCCGTTATCGTCCTCTCCCGATCTGAAATGCAGCTTGCCCAGCGAGGCCGTCCGCACCCCACCGTCCCGCAGGGCGTGCATCCAACTGCGGCGCTTCCCGTCATAGGGTGTCGCACTGTCCCAATAGCCAAGCTTGTGCACATAGTCGCCGCAAGCCAGCGCCGCGCGCGCCGAAACACAGATCGGAGACGGTGTATAGGCGCGCTCGAACACGGCGCCGCGCGCCGCAAGGGCGTCCAGGTTCGGTGTTTTGACCACCGGGTGGCCCATGCAACCCAACGCGTCCGGCCGGTGCTCATCGGCGCAAATGACCAGGAAGTTCTTGGCTTTCGTCACGGGCTCCCCCTTGTCGTAGCTGACGATCTGACGCGGCTGTTCCTAGTGCAGATATTCCGGCTCTTCCTCGTCCAGGATGTCGCGGATGGCCGTCATGTGCTTGTCCGCGATGGCTTCGTATTCCTCCCACTGGCGCGCGGTTTTCTCGGCGACATCGGGGGTTGCCACATTCAGTTCCAGGCCGGTCTGCATCGCCGTGATATAGGTTTCCGCCGCCCGCTCGAAATAATAGATGTCGTCGAACGCCTGGGCGACCGAGGCGCTGGCCACCAGGATGCCGTGCTGTCCCAGCAGCATGATCGAATGATTGCCAAGCGCGCGGGCCAGGCGCTCCGCCTCGTCGCCCAACCCCATCCCGTCGAAGCCCGCATCCACCGCAAAGCGGTTATAGAAGCGCATGGTGTTCTGATCGATCGGCGGCATGACCGGGTCCTTCAACGCCGCCAGCACAGTCGCGTATTTCGGGTGCAGATGCATGATGCAGCGGGCTTGCGGGCAGGTCCGGTGCAAGGCCCCGTGGATCGCCCAGGCGGTCGGGTCGACCGCGTCGCCCATACCTTCCGGCTCCTCGTTCGCATCCAGTTCCAGCAAGTCGCTGGCCCGCATTTTGGACCAATGCCGGCCATAGGGGTTCATCAGGAACCGGGATCCATCCTCCGAAACCGCCAGGCTGTAATGGTTGGCGACGCCTTCATGCATGTCCAGGCGCGCAGTCCAACGAAACGCCGCCGCCAGGGCGCGTCTTTCCTCCAGATGGTTCATTGCACATCTCCCATGCAGATTTGTTGAGCGCCTCCCATTAGCGGCTATGCCAGATCTGTGCTCAAGAGATCGTTGATCTCCGTATAGTGAAAATTTTCACCCAGCCGCCGGACCCCATAGGCGAGACGGGTGAAACAGATTATATCAACTCTATTGGGGACTTGGAGAAACAGGTGATCGAGGCCACAAACATTCGAAACGCCCTGGAAGGGCTTCAGGTTCTGGAGAACCGCACGCCGGAAACCCCGGGCGATGACGAGGGCAAGGTGTTCGCAACCCTTGCGGAGACGGAGCGCAGCGGCGTTTACGCCGGTAGTTTCAACGGAGAGAGCGCCTGGGAACGCCACCGGAACGGGGACGAACTGGTGCAGGTGATCGCCGGCGCAACCCGACTGTCGATCCTGACCGATACGGATCGCAAGGACCTCGACATGTCGGAAGGCATGGTGACAATCGTGCCGAAGGGATGCTGGCATAAATTTACGGCGCCGACCGGGGTGACGGTCATGACAATGACCCCGTCGCCCACGGACCATTCGGCGGCGGAAGACCCGCGGGAGACGGAATGACGGCAATTTTACGCAGAACCGTTGCGGCGCTTGCGGCCTACCTGGCCGTGATCAGCGTCGCGGGCGCGCATCCGCACGCCTGGATCGACTTGCGCAGCACCGTTGTCCTCAACGGAGACGGCGCCGTCGCCGCCATCCGGGTCGAGTGGACGTTCGACGAATTTTACTCAACCTTCGTGCTGGAAGACATCGCTCGCGCCGGCGAAGACACCAAGACGGCGCTGCGGAAGGTGAACGAGGAAAATCTGGGGGGCCTCAGAGCCTTCAACTATTTCGCGGACATCCGGGCGGACGGAGAACGGATCGGCCTGGCCGACGCGACGGACAGTTCCCTGAAAGTCTACAAAGACCGCTTGCGCATGGTGTTCACCATCCCGCTGGAAACGCCGGTCGACCCGCGCACAACGCTCGTCGAATATGCCGTCTTCGATCCATCCTACTATATCGAGATCCTGCATTTCGACGAAAACGCGATCACAATCGCCGACGCCAGCAGCGGATCTTGCTCAGCGGACCTGGAGAAACCGAATCCGGACGCGGAAACGATCAGTCTGGCCGCCAGCCTCGGCCAAACGGAGATCGGACCGGATAACCTCGGACAGTTGTTCGCGGAAGTGGTGACGGTTCGATGCGGCCGTTGACCCAGGATCAGCGCCTTTTTTCCCTGGTTCTCGGCCTTACCGTCGCGGCCGGACTGGCCCTGTGGTGGTCGGCCGCGCAAAGCGGTTCCTGGTACGATCAGGCAATCCTCTACGCGCACGAACAGCAACGCCACTTCACCCGGGAATTCGGCACCGGCGTCAGCCGGTTATCGCAGGCGGACGATCTGGCCCCGTTTCTCTCCCTCATCGGTTTGGGTTTCCTGTACGGGATCTTCCACGCCGTCGGTCCCGGTCATGGCAAAGCGGTGATTACGGCCTATGCGGTGACCCACCAATCCCAACTGCGGCGCACCGCGGCCCTGGCCTTCGCTTCCGCGATGGTGCAGGGCGTCACCGCCATTCTGGCCGTCGGCGGCATCGCGCTGCTGGTCGAAGGCAGCATGCGCCGCGCGGCGCTTTCCGTGGACAACTACCTGGAACCCGTGAGTTACGGCGCGGTCGCCCTGGTCGGCCTGTATCTCGCCCTGTTGGGTTTGCGGCGCTTCTATCGCCTCTACGTGTCGCGTATGCAGCGGCATTCCGCCTCTGTGCACAGCCACCCCCACTCTCACGGTCATGACCACGCGCACGGAAGCGGGCCGGACGACGATGCCTGCTGCGGACATTCGCACGGGCCGAGCGTCGAGGATGTCGCGCGCGCCACAACACCCTGGCGCGCCGCCATGGTGGCGCTGTCGGTCGGCATCCGGCCCTGTTCGGGCGCCATCCTGGTGTTGGTGCTGACCTACAGCGTCGGGCTGTTCGCCAGCGGCGTCGCCGCCGTCATTGCGATGTCCGTCGGAACGGGGGCGACAGTCGCCGCCATCGCACTGACCGCGCAAAGCGCGAAATGGCCGCTGGCCCGGCTTAGCGAGAAGGCCGGCCTTCCGGCAGCCCCCATCGGCGCGGGAACCGCGTTGCTTGGCGGCGGGGTGATCCTGGCCTTGGGCGGCGGCCTGCTCTACGGCGCGTTGTCAGCACCGGCCCATCCTCTTTTCTAAAGCCTGTCACCTTTACGTGGAGCCACAGAGACGGTCTTGCCGCTCAGCCGGAGGGCGTTGACGCGCCCGCTCCGAAGCGTCAAGAACGAAGATCCTGCGCCCGTGCGCTCCATTCCCTTTCGGCCGGCCGCCCACGCGGCGGCCAGCAGGTACGATACTATGCGATATGCGTCTTTTGTGTCGGAATTGGCCGCATCCGGTTCGGATGCCTGGGCCCTCCATTCCCGGGCTCAGGAACGGCAGCAGGCTGGCGACCCCGTCATCGTGCTCAGCGTCGGCGACCCGGACTTTGAGACGCCGGCGGGGATCGTTCAGGCCTGCAAGGACGCCCTGGACGCAGGCGCGACCAAATACTCGCTGGCGGGGGGGATCGCCGATCTGACCGGCGCCGTCGCGCGGAATGAAAGCGCACGGCTCGGCATGACGGTCGCTCCCAGCGAAATCGTCGTCACTTCCGGGGCGCAGAACGCCCTTTATGTGACCATGCGCTGCCTGTTGGAACCGGGTGACGAGGCCATTCTTCTGGCGCCGCCCTACGTAATGTTCGACGGCGTCGTCCGCAGCAGCGGGGCGACCCCGGTGCACGTGCCGCTACGCGGCGACGCGGGCTTCACCATCGATGCGGATGCGCTGGAGGCGGCGATCACACCGCGCACCCGCGTGGTGCTGATGAACAGTCCGCACAATCCAAGCGGCGCGGTCGCGCCGCCGGAAACCGTCCGCCGTGTGCTGGAGATCTGCCGCCGAAACGATATCTGGCTGATTTCCGACGAGGTCTATGCGGACCTCTGCTTCGAGACGTCCTTCGACTCGCCCATCGCCATGGAGGGCGGCCGGGATTGTACGGTCGTTATCCGCAGCATGTCGAAATCCCACGCCATGAGCGGCTGGCGCGTCGGCTGGATCGTCGGACCGGCGGACCTTTGCGCCCATGCCCGTAACCTGTTGAACAATATTCAGTATGGCGGGTCCGCGTTTATCCAGCACGCGGCCGCTCATGCACTGCTCAACGAGAACGACGCTTTGACCGCGATGAAGGATGCGTACAAGGCGCGGCGGGAAATACTGGTTCAGTATCTTTCCGGCCTTCCCGGGGTCGACATACTCCGGCCCGACGCCGGTATTTTCTGTTTGCTGCATGTCGGCGGGTTGGGCATGGACGGCTCCACTTTTGCCGAGCGGCTGTTCGAGGCGCAGGACGTCTCGGTGCTTGCTGGCGGGGCTTTCGGACCGGCCCTTCGGGATCATGTCCGTATCTCCCTCTGTCAGCCGGAACCGGTTCTGATAGAGGCCGCCACCCGTATCCGCGCCTTTATCGGCGGCCTGAAGGAAACCACGGCGGCCTGACTTGTCTGGTTCGTTAGGCGTCGTCCGCCACCAGGGTGATATCCGATAGGGCGCTGAGCTGCGCCCAGGGCGCCTCCGGCGTCGCGACGCCTTTCATGACCGCCGCATCCAGGCGCCGGTCCAACTCCCACGCATCGAGAACGATCTGCGTGGGGATCGGCCCGCTGACGGCCATTGGGCGGTCGGAGATGACAATGCTGGTCGGAAAAGCGGCCTCGGCGGACATAATAGACGGTTCCGAGAATCGAAGCCGTATCGAGCCGTGCGCGCACAGGGCCAGTCCCCGCTCGGAACGGTCCGGCGCCTGCCAGGTCAAATGTACCGCCAATCCGCTTGTCGAAAGCTTCGCGGCATAGGGCAGCAGACCGGCCGGACAGAAGATACTATCGCTCCAGGCCGCGGGCAGTCCCGGATTGAGCCGTTGGCTTTCCGTCAATTCCTCCAGAATTTCGACCCCGTGAATCAGGCCGATTTTCTGTATCTCGCCATCGCCGCTGTAGTGGGACAGGCTGGCCGCGGCGATCTCCACACCATGCAGGCCGCGCCCCGCCAACCACAGGGCCGCATCGCCGACGTCGCGCTCCAACCCGGCGGGCAAGTGCACAGCGGCGCCCGCGCGCTGCACAATATCGCCAACTTCCTTCAACGAACGCTGCATGGATCCCCGCACGCCCAGGCTGTCAAAGCGCGGACACGCGCGCATAGGGCCAGGCATCTGGATCTTCCAGATGGACCCCATCCGCCACGGGCGCCCCACGGTACATCACCGACCCCATGCGGCGGTCGGGCAGGGGATCGAAATAGGCCGCTCCCAGGATGGAGAGTTTGCACCGCAGCAGAGCTTCCGGAGAGGTTTCCTCGTGAAGCAGATTGTCCCTGACTTCCCCATAGGGCGCTTGGGCGATGGTCTGTACCCGCCGGACCGCGGCCCGGCACGCCGGATGGCCGCGCAGGAACCGGGCTACGGAGATCGTGCGGCGATTTCCCTTTTCCGACAGAATCGCGGTCCGCAACCGCACCGCCTCCCGGGCCATGCCGATTCGCAGTTCCTGACCTTGCGGTGCATTCGCCGGCCGCGGGCGCACGCCGACGCGTTCCGTTCCGCGCCGGACGTACCAGTACAACGCGCTGGCGCGGGGATCTGAGAAATCGAGGGACAGGGCCCAACCATAATGCCGCTCTATCAGATCGAGCAGAACCGACAAGGGCATTTCGGGGTCGATGTCCGCGTCTTCCGTGCCGGAGGCCCGGTCCATCAGACTGTCGACCAGACTGGGATAGGGTTCCAGAACCAGACTGTTCACCAGTTCCAGGGTTTCCAGCGAATAGTCCCGTTCAACCCGGTCCAAAAGGTCGCTCCACGGCATGTCGCCGCGCCACCATTGTCCAGCATTTACGCTGAGAAACCCGATCAGATCCTCCAGATCCCGGGTCAGGTCCCGGATCTTGCGGGTTTGAACCGGATCCTCGGACCGCCACCCTCTACAGATGCCGTGGACCTGCGAAAGCAGTTTGGAGAACTCATCCGCATGTTCCGGCTTCACCGCCCGGATATGCCGCACCCGCGACAACGCCTTCTCGCGTTCGGAAATCCAATGATTGAGAAGTAGCGGACGGTCGACCAGGAACGCCACGTCCGCCAGGTCCGCGACAAATCCAACGCCGGTCCGGCGTTTCGTGTCGGCCCCGATCCGGGCCGCAAGCTTGCCGCCCCGCGCCGCGGCCAGATGGTCCGCCAGATCGAAACTGAATTCCCGGATCAGATACTGGGCCAGCATCTCCGCCATGAAGGGCGCGGTTATGCCCGGCACCCGAAGTGTCCTCAAATCGTCGGCCAGCCCGAACTTACCGTCGCCGAAAAAGACGGTCGTCCGCATCAGACACCCGGAACGGTCCAACGTTTCCGCCGCGGGCTGCCGGCCGGCGGCTAAATCGGTCACCGCCGCGCCGAAGACCCCCGCGCAGGGTTCCGCCCGGCCCAGGATCAGGTCTCCCGGCGCGAAACGGCCCTTTTCCAGAAGGGGCGCATTCCGCCGCAGCCGCTCCAGATCCTCGTCGCCCGGAATGCCCTCAAAAAGGACAAAGCTTGTCACAAGATCCGTTTCGAAGTCAGGTTCCGAGCCCGCCTGAAACCCCGCCGACGCACCTGGAAAGCAGACAAGACAAAGGTCGGAAGCCGGTGTTTCCACCGCATACACAGCGACCCCGCACCCCCCCTCGTCTAGATCACGACGCACGGTCCGTATCCGCCATTCCTCGCGATGCATGCGCCGCAGCAGGGCGCGCATCACACTGAGGCGCGATGCGTGGAAAGCTCCCAATCGCTCCAGGCGCATGACCATGGAGGGCGGCCGCAAGTGAGCGTGATCTTGGCCGCTTTTACTGATGGCGACGACGTTCATGCCGCCCCTTTCCCCAACGACGGTCCACCGTCGACACGACCGCGCACCGTCACCTTTGGAACGCCCCTTTGCCGGTTCGGCAGGCGTTCCTTCGCAAACAGGTATCCCGAAAATTCCGACACCGACATATCACGCCGGTTTTTTGGCGCGAGGTCGGCAATACCAGGATGCCGACACCTACTGTTTCTTATTGTGCCCGAATTATTCGACCCTGTTAACAGCAGATAACTTATGGAGATTTTTACAAAATGTGCGAGGCGCGCCTTAAATCCTCTATCCGGGTGGCAAGTACGGTCAGATATCCTGTTTTTTCTTCAACAGTTCCTCGATCAATTCCCGCTCCAGCAGGCCCCGGCTATCGCCGCCGCCGAAACTCAAGGCGCCGGAAAAGAAGGTCGTGCCGAATGTGCGCGCCAGATTGACTGTCTGTCCGATGCCGGAAAGAAAATCATCGTCGGAGAGAGAGCCCAGGGGATGGACGAAAGCGCTCCACAACAGGCCGCGGGCGATGGAATAACGCGCATCCAGGGCCGTATCGAAATTCGCCTGCATCACGCGCACCAGGATTTCCCGGTCCAGCTTTTCGGCTTCCGCTATCGGCACGATGATCCGCATGCGGTCATGCGTCGCGTCGGCAATGACCGTCACGGGCAGTTCCGCCACCGTGAAACGCCAGGCATCGCCGCCCAGGCGCTCCGCCTCCGCATCGACGGCTTCGATCAACCGGGTCAACCGCTCTATCGTCATCCCCGTTTCGGGGGATGTTTCGGGCGTCTCACTTTGGGCCGCCGCCGGCAACGGCAGCGACCACAGCACGGCGGCAAAAAAGATCAGAACGGCTTTCCGGTATCCCATGGACAACCCCTTTTCTCAGCGGATCGCCCATCCTACGACACGCGGCGGCTGCTTGGCTTTTCACATTCCAATGATCTGAATGCGATGTTGGACCGCATCCGGACCGGGGTTGCCGGGGCTAGTCCGGAGAGACCACAAGCTGCACCCAATCCCCGGCGAACTGACTGACATTGTAGGAGACCGGACGCCCGTTCTGGTCGATGTCCGCGCCTTCCGTTTGGATGATCGGGCGGCCCGGAGAGATCTGCAGATGCCGTGCAACCTGCGCCGTCGACAGAATTGCCGAAATCCGCGTTCCCGAACGCGTATAGTCCGTGACGCCGTACCGGTTCAGGGCCTCGGTAATGGACTGGGTTTCCTGTACATGCCCGGCAATACCCCGAAACCGCTCGGCGGGGAAATAGGAACACGCGAAGCTGACCGGACGCCGGTCCACCTCTCCGACGGACTCGACCAGAACAACCTCGGCCCCTTCCGCGATCTTCAGATTGTCCGAAACGATTTTATCAGCCTGAATGATTTCCGCCCGCAGGATGGCGCGGCCCGGCAGCCGGTGCGCCGCCGACACGCTTTGGGTAAAACGAACGCGGGCCCCCATCGGGTAATCCAGCTTGTTTTCCTGTACGAACATGCCGCGGCCTTGCTCCACACGCAGCCGCCCCTGATCGACAAGCGACGATACGGCGCGCCGGACGGTGTGGCGATTCACACCGAAACGCTTTGAGAGTTGGGCCTCGGTCGGCAATTGGTCGCCCGGCCGATAGGTGCCGGAAACGATGTCCGCCATCAGCGCCTGTTCGATCTGTTTCCAGATCGCCAACCCGTCGGCCATCCGCCTCTCCACCGCAAAAATCAGGTTCGTCATCAAAACTTCACGGACGAAGGCTTTACCTGATCCCGCCCGTTCGGTATCACCATATCGGCCATCTTATATAGATGTCTAGATAAATTATCCATTTGTTCACTGACAGGAAAGTCGAACAATTGTCTGGCAACAACCATCACCCCAACCCCACCCCGTCGCCCGCCCCGCAGCATGGCGAGGTCTCCGCGCGGCAGCGGTGGATGGGCGCTTTAGCGAAAGCGGACAGCGCCAATCTGGCCCTGCGGCTGGAACAGCTTGGAGACATCCCCGGCTACGCGGTCGTCAGACCGGCGGAAATCGGTTCCGTCATGGTTCGCGGCCGCGCCGGCGGAACGGGATCGCCCTTTGCGATGGGCGAAACCACGGTCACGCGGTGCGTCGTCCAACTGGAGGCCGAGCCCCGGACCGGACATGGCTATATTGTGGGCCGCGACAAGCGGCACGCAGAGAACGCCGCCGTCCTGGACGCGCTTCTGCAGACAGACGCCTGGCATGCGGCGGTTATGGAAACCGTCATAGAGCCGATCGAGACAGCGCGCGCCGACGCGCTGGGGTCGCGCGCCAGAAAAGTGGCGGCGACCAAGGTGGACTTTTTCACTGTCGCCCGCGGCGAGGACTAACGATGCCGGACACCCATTCCATGACCCAGGATCAAATCCCCCTCAGCCGGCCGTTGGAAAACCCCGTGGCAGACAGCGCGGAGATTTTTCGGACCGTCCTGAACGCCATGTCCAGGCCCGGACGCCCGCAAAGCCTGGCCTATCGGGGCGATGCGCCCGACGGGCTGTTTCCAAGCACTTTCGCCGTTGCCCAGACTTTGTTCGATCACGACACCACGGTGTTTCTGTCCCCCGCCGTGGATTCCGCGGCGGCGCGCACGGATATCCGTTTCCATTGCGGGTCGCCGGTGGTCGATAGGCCGGAACGGGCGGCCTTCGCGGTGCTGTCATTCGCGGAGGCTGCATCCCTGTTGCCCGCACTGCATGCCGGCACACCCGACTATCCCGACCGGGCGGCGACCGCGATTTTGCAGATCGACGGTTTTTCGGACCAGCCGGGCGCGGAGCTGACCGGCCCCGGCATTCAGGACAAGGAAGGTCTGCATATCCAGGGCGGCCGGGACTTCTGGTCCTGCCTGCTCGCCAACCAAGCGCTGTACCCCTTGGGCGTCGATATTCTGATCGTGTCGAACGATGCGGTCGTCGGATTGCCGAGAAGCACGCGCATCGCACCCACCGGCATCGCAGAGGAGATCTAGACCATGTATGTGGCGGTGAAAGGCGGCGAACGGGCCATTGAAAACGCCCACGCGCTGCTGGCCGAAGACCGGCGGGGCGCGGCCGACGTGCCGGAGTTGAGCGTTGCGCAAATCCGCGAGCAGTTGAAGCTCGCCGTTGACCGCGTGATGACGGAGGGGTCGCTTTACGATCCCGATCTGGCGGCTTTGGCCATTAAACAGGCCCGCGGCGATCTGATCGAAGCAATCTTTCTGATCCGCGCCTATCGCACCACGCTGCCCCGGTTCGGCTATTCCGAACCGCTGGAGACGGGCGACATGGCGCTGAATCGCCGGATTTCAGCCGCTTTCAAGGATTTGCCCGGCGGTCAGGTCCTGGGGCCGACCTTCGATTATACGCACCGGCTTCTCGACTTCACTCTGGCGGCCGAAGGAAAGGCACCGCCGGAAACCAACGAAGCCGTGCCGGACCCGGAGAAAACGCCGCGCGTTCTGGAACTGTTGTCGCAAGACGGCCTGATGGAACCGCCGGACGGCGAGCCCGCTAACGAGCCGTCGAACGAGCCCAGGGCGGACGAAGAGGAGAAAATCCGCGACCTGACCCGGGAGCCGCTGGATTTTCCCGCCGGCCGCGACCTGCGTTTGCAGAACCTGGCCCGTGGAGACGAAGGCTTCCTGTTGGCGTTGGCCTATTCGACCCAGCGCGGCTATGGCCGGACCCACCCCTTTGCCGGGGAAATCAGGCAGGGCGTCGTCACGGTCGAATTTACGCCGGAAGAACTGGGCTTCCCGATAGAGATCGGCGAAATCGAAGTCACCGAATGCGACATGATCAACTCGTTCAAGGGGTCGGCCGTGCTGGCGCCGCAATTCACCCGCGGCTATGGCCTGGTCTTCGGTCATTCCGAACGCAAGGCGATGTCCATGGCCCTGGTCGACCGCTCACTGCGGTCCGCCGAACTGGGTGAGGCCACAAACGCCCCGGCCCAGGATGAAGAGTTCGTTCTGTCCCACAGCGACAATGTCCAGGCGACAGGCTTCGTGGAGCATCTGAAGCTGCCGCACTATGTCGATTTCCAATCCGAACTGTCGATGGTCCGCCGGATGCAGGACGAGTTTCACGCCGATACCCACGCGTCAGCGGAGGCCGCCGAATGACCGCACAAGCCCAAACAGCAATGTCTGACGAGTCCAAACAGACCTACAACTTCGCCTATCTCGACGAGGGCGCGAAGCGGATGATCCGCCGCGCCATTCTGAAAGCGGTAGCGGTTCCGGGATATCAGGTTCCCTTCGCGGGCCGGGAAATGCCGATGCCCTATGGCTGGGGCACCGGCGGCATTCAGGTGACCGCGGCGCTTCTGAAGCTGGACGATACGCTTAAGGTCATCGACCAGGGGTCCGACGACACCACGAACGCGGTGTCGATCCGGCGCTTCTTCCAGAAGACCGCGGGCGTCGAGACCACCGAGCGGACCGGCGAGGCGGACATCATCCAGACCCGGCACCGGATCCCGGAGCAGGAACTGACCGAAGAACAGATCATCGTGTTCCAGGTCCCGATCCCGGAACCGCTGCGCTGGCTGGAGCCGCGCGAGGTCGAGACGCGCCGGATGCACGCCCTGTCGGAATATGGGGTGATGCATGTCAAACTGTATGAGGATATCGCCCGGCACGGCAGGATCACCACCAATTACGATTATCCGGTGATGGTCAACGACCGGTACGTCATGGCCCCCTCGCCGACGCCGAAATTCGACAATCCGAAAATGACCGAGATGCCGGCTCTGCAATTGTTCGGCGCGGGCCGGGAGAAGCGCATCTATGCGGTCCCTCCCTATACCAAGGTCACCAGCCTGGATTTCGAGGATCACCCCTTCGAGGTGCAAACCTGGGATGAAGCCTGCGCGCTGTGCGGGGCGAAAGGAGTCTTCATGGACGAGGTCATCCTGGACGATAAGGGCCGGCGCATGTTCGTCTGTTCGGACAGCGACTTTTGCCGCGAACGGCGCGACAGCGGCCACACGGGGACCGCTTCGGAACTCTGGTCGGAGGAAGCGCAATGAACCCGCTTCTCCGCGTCGAGGGCCTGACCAAATTCTATGGCCGCCAAGCCGGGTGCCGGGATATCGGATTCGAGCTTTGGCCTGGGGAGGTTCTGGCCATCGTCGGTGAAAGCGGTTCCGGCAAAACCACTTTGCTGAACTGCTGCGCCGGGCGGCTGGAGCCGAATGCCGGGTCGGTCACCTACAGCACCAGACACGACGGACCGGCCGACGTTTACCGGATGAACGAACCGGAACGCCGTCTTCTGATGCGGACCGACTGGGCCTTCGTGCATCAGAACCCGCGCGACGGTTTGCGCATGAACGTCTCCGCCGGGGCCAATGTCGGCGAGAGACTGATGGCGGTGGGCGCGCGGCATTACGGCGCGATCCGAAGCTCGGCAACAGACTGGCTGGACCGGACGGAGGTCGATACGGCCCGTATCGACGATTTGCCCAGCACATTTTCCGGCGGCATGCAGCAACGGCTGCAAATCGCCCGGAACCTGGTGAGCGAACCCAGGCTGGTTTTCATGGACGAGCCGACCGGCGGGCTCGATGTCTCGGTTCAGGCGCGCCTTCTCGACCTGCTGCGGGATCTGGTGATGCGCCTCGGCCTCTCCGCCATCGTGGTCACCCACGATTTGGCGGTGGCCCGCATGCTGTCCACGCGCCTGATGGTCATGAAACGCGGGCGTGTGGTCGAAACCGGCCTGACGGACCGCGTTCTCGACGACCCGCAGGACGCCTATACCCAACTCCTCGTTTCTTCGGTGCTGCAACCATGACCGCTATCGATAAAACCGACCTGCTCCGGCTGGAAAATGTCGGGAAATCATTCACTCTGCACAATCAGGGCGGCCTGACGATCCCGGTGATTTCGTCGGTGGATCTGACCGTGCGGGCCGGCGACTGCGTAGCCCTGCAAGGGGCTTCCGGGTCGGGGAAAAGTACGCTGATCCGAATGATTTATGGAAACTACGCCTGCGACACGGGCCGCATCATGGTGCGCGACGAGCAGGCGGGCTGGTGCGATCTGGCGGCGGCGGACCCGCGCCAGGTGGTGGAGCTGCGCCGGCGCACCATCGGCTATGTCAGCCAGTTCTTACGGGTCATCCCACGGGTTTCGGCGCTGGATGTCGTGGCGGATCCGTTGCGGCAGGCGGGTACGCCGGCCGATGCGGCGCGGGCGCGGGCGTCCGACCTGCTACGCCGCGTGAACCTGCCGGAAACCTTGTGGGAATTGTCGCCCACGACCTTCTCCGGCGGAGAGCAGCAGCGGGTCAACATCGCGCGCGGTTTCGCACAGAAATATCCGATACTCCTGCTGGATGAGCCGACCGCCTCCCTCGACAAGAACAACCGGCA
>JANQIT010000055.1 GCA_028282025.1 Hwanghaeella sp.
GGTCAGGGGTCTCGGGGTCGTAGCGCTGCAGGTGACGCCACCTCATTACCTTTTCCGTCCCGACGACGATGTTATGGTGGCGCATTTCCGCGCCATCCACGACGCCTGCGGCCTGCCGATCCTGATCTATAACGTGGTGCCCTGGTGCTATCTGTCGCCGGATCTACTGCTGCGGATCATGGCGGAGGTTCCGGGCGTGCTCGGCGTGAAACAGAGTGCCGGGGACATGAAGCTCTTCGCCGATCTGGTCCGCCGCGCCAAGCCGCAAAACCTGATCTTCAGCGCGGTCGATGCGCTGCTGTATCCTTCCTACCAGTTGGGCGCGCGGGGGGCCATTGCAGCCATCCTGTCCGCCGCGCCCGGCCCGTCGGTCAAGCTTTGGGACGCCGTCATCGCCCAGGATTGGGAAACCGCGCGCGACCTGCATGAGCGCCTGATGCCCCTGTGGGATGCTATCGGCGTCGACAACATGCCGTCGCTGGTGAAATACGCGCAAAATCTTCAAGGCGTGAATGCGGGCGTCGCCAAGAAACCGACATCGCCCGCAACCGCAGAACAGAAGGAAACGGTGCGGGAAGCACTTAAAGGGTTGAGATTGCTGGTGTAATGTCAAATTTACGAATCGTACCTGCGTGCGCATTCTTTGTGCATTGAGGTTGGGGGCTGATTCTACACGGCGTGGAAACGCTGACTGCATCCATAATTCGGTTTCTTTCGTTCGTACCCAGGGGCTGCAGCGCACGTTGCGGTCTTCATTGGTCAATTGGTATCATTAACTATCTTTGATGGTGGCACGATATGATGAATCCCTGCCGCACGTTCGGTTAATAATTTTTGGATGTATTTATTGACTAAGCTGTAATTTTTGAGAAATTTTTGTTTTTATTCATATAATTGAATCGGTGGGGGTAATTGTGAACTATCGTTGGATCTGGTGGCAGGTAGTTGTGCCCGTTATTGGGCCGATTGCGCTAGGCGCCGCCTTTATCGCGCTATGGTCGACCGGCGCGCGTGGCTTCGTACCCGACTACGCCAATGCCCTCGCTAACATGAGCCCGTGGGGGCTCACTTTCTACTCAATTGCGCTGCTCGGATCCACGCTCAATACGTTTTGGCCGAAACTCAGAGACCATCCAGGTTTGGGAATCGCTATGATCGTTGATGCATTAGCAGTTTGTGTTTATGCTGGTTTTATAGCGGTTTGGCGCCATGACAGTGCCTTTGTTCCGGGTGCAGAAGTGTACACGGTAACAATTATTTTGCTGGCAATAACGATTGTCACCTGCCATATAAGCTACCAAAAGGTGATAAGGCCGTAGAATGGAAGACTCCTCTTCAACCGGGCGCAACACCGGCGCATCAAGCGAGAATATCAGGGCTGGTTTGTTGAGCGGCGCGGCCGTTGGGGCGGTGGCGTCCTTGGCGCTCGCGTCAGGCGGCGCTGCGGTGCCGCTCATCGCGGCAACGATTGGCGCGGCTGCTGGGGCAGGTCTGGCTTCTGTTGCCAATCAGTTACTGACGAGTACAGACTCTCAGAAAGACTGATCTTCGACACTCGGCTTTTTACCCTGATCGGTTCTTCATTCAATCGAATGAAAAGCTAACGTCTGTCACTGCACGTTGGACGTAAGACCGGTCGTCCCTAGACCCCCAGATACCGATCCGTCAGCGTCTCGTCTCCCAGCAGTTCTTCGGAACTGCCGGTCCAGACCACCGCGCCCTTTTCGACGATGTAATGGCGGTCGGCGATGCGGGCGAGATCGGCGATGTTCTTGTCGATCACCAGGATCGCCTGACCTGCTTCCTTCAGCCGTTGCAGCACATCCCAGATGTCGTGGCGGATCAGGGGCGCGAGACCTTCGGTTGCTTCGTCCAGGATTAGCAGTTTCGGATTGGTCATCAGGGCGCGGCCGATGGCGAGCATCTGCTGCTCCCCGCCGGACAGCAGGTTCGCCATGCCGTCCTTCCGGGAGGCGAGCGGGGGGAAGAATTCGAAGATGCTCTGAAGCGTCCAGGGCGACGCACGGCCGGACCGGTTCGCGCTGGTGGCGATCAGATTCTCGGTGACCGTGAGGTTTGGGAAGACCTGGCGGCCTTCCGGCACCAGGCCGAGCCCCGCCTGGGCGACGGTATAGGACGGCGCGCCGAATAAATCCCGTCCTTCAAAGGTAATCTCGCCCCGGGCCGGGGGGGTGATCCCCATGATCGAATGTACGGTCGTGGTCTTGCCCATGCCGTTGCGGCCGATCAGGGTCACGACCTCGCCGGTATTGATGTCCAGCGACATGCCGAACAGGGCCTGCGAGGCGCCGTAGAAGGTTTCCAATCCGCTGACTTTCAACATGTCAGGCGGCCTCCTCGCCCAGATAGGCGCGTTTGACGTCTTCGTTGCGGCGGATCTCTTCCGGGGTTCCGGTGGCGATGATGCTGCCATAGACAAGCACCGAGATGCGGTCGGCGAGTGCAAAGACCGCATCCATGTCATGCTCGATCAGCAGCATGGTTTTTTCGCCTTTCAGACCGTTGAGGATTTCGACCATGCGCTGGCTTTCCTCCGGTCCCATGCCGGCCATCGGTTCGTCCAGCAACAGCAGCGTGGGGTCGGTGGCGAGCGCCATGGCGATTTCCAACTGGCGGTGCTCGCCGTGGGAGACCGTGGTCGCGGTCAAATCCGCCTTCTCCGCCAGGCCCACCGATTGCAGCATCGCCATGGCGGGTTCGGTCAGCCGTTTATCGGCGCGCGCCGGCGCCCAGAAACGGAAGGAATGGCCGTCATGCGCCTGGATCGCCAGCATGACATTGTCCAGCAATGTCATATCCTGAAAGACGCTGGTGATCTGGAAAGAACGGGCGAGGCCGAGATGCGCCCGCGCGGGCATGGAGAGTTTCGTAATATCCGTACCGTTGAAGACGACTTCACCGGAATCCGGCGTCATCTCCCCGGACAATTGTGAAATCAAGGTGGTCTTGCCGGCCCCGTTCGGACCGATGATCGCGTGCAGCTCGCCGGCCATGACGTCCAGGCTGACATGCGCGGTCGCGTTGACGCCGCCGAAGCTTTTGTTCAGGTCGCGGACTTCGAGCAACATGGTCATGCGCCTTCTCCCCGTTTGAGCAGACCTGAAATCCCGCCTTTGGCGAACAACACCACCGCGATCAGCAGGATGCCGAAGGGCAGGTGCCAGTAGATCGTCCAGGAAGAGAGCACCTCTTCCAGGAAGAGGAAGGCGACGACGCCGTAGACAGGTCCGAACAATGTGCCGGTCCCGCCCAGCACGACCATGAAGATCAACTCGCCCGACCGTGTCCAATCCATCATTTCCGGGCTGATGAAGGTGGTGAAGTTACCCAATAGCGCGCCGGCATAGCTGCAAATCGCGCCGGAGATTACATAGGCGGTCAAACGGTAGCGATAGGTCGGATAGCCCAGGGCCGCCATCCGGCGGTCGTTCGAGCGCGATCCCCGGATCACCATGCCGAAGCGGGAATTCATCAGGCGGTAAACCAGATAAACCGCAGCCCCGAGGGACACGAGGCAGACATAGTACAAGGTCCAGGGATCGTGCAGATCGATCAGTCCGCCGAATTCGCTGCGGCCATAGATCGAAAGCCCGTCGTCCCCGCCATACTCTTCAATCGAGACCATCGCGAAGAACATCATCTGCGCGAAGGCCATGGTGATCATGATGAAATGGACGCCCTTGGTGCGCAGGCTGATCAGCCCGGTGACAAAGGCGAACAGCGCGCCCATGGCCACCGCAAGCAGGATGTGGGTGACGCCGTCGAAATTGTCGTAATGCGCCGGAATGCCGACCGCATAAGCGCCGATGCCCAGGAACGCCGCGTGCCCGAAAGAAACCATGCCGCCATAACCCAGGATCAGGTTAAGGCTGACGGCGGCGATCCCGAGGATCACCACACGCGTCGCGACATCCAGCCAGAACGGCTTGTCCAGCACGTCGATGACAAAGGGGGTGACGGCCAGGAGCGCCAGGATCGCAAGCCCAAACCAGGTGCTCCGGAAACGTGGACGGAAGGTCATGGGATAGGCAGCTTTCTAACGCGTTTTCGGCGGGAACAGGCCCTGCGGACGCACCGCGAGCACAATCGCCATCAGAATGTAAACCAACATGGCGGAGATCGCCGGCGCGGCTGTTTCCGCGTTCTGGTTGGTCATGAAAAGCTGCAGAAGCTGATCGAGGTAGGACCGGCCCAGCGTGTCGATCAGGCCGACGATCAACGCGCCGACAAACGCGCCTTTGATCGAGCCAATTCCGCCGATGATGATCACGACAAAGGCGATGATGATAATCTCGTTGCCCATGCCGATGCTGGCTTCGGTGATCGGGGAGATCATCATGCCGGCGATGCCCGCGATGGCCGCACCGGCGGCGAAGACCAGGGTGAACAGTTTCTTGATATCGACGCCCAGGGCCTGAACCATTGTCCGGTTCGACGCGCCCGCCCGGATCAACATGCCGATCCTTGTGTGCGAGACGACGTAATACATGCCGAACGCCACCGCCAGGCCGACCAGAATGATTGCCACGCGGAAGGTCGGGAATTCCGCGGTTCCGGGCAGGGGCACCCGCGTGTTCAGCCAGTCGGGAATGGGAATCGCCATTCCCTCCGCGCCCCAGATCAGGTGAACGCCGGTATCGAAGATCAGGATCAGGCCGAAGGTCGCCAGCACATGGTCCAGATGGTCGCGCTGATAGAGCGGCCGTATCACGCCGATTTCGGTCAGGTATCCGACAGCGGCGGTCAGTGGAATGCCCAGGAACACGCCCAGGATGAAACTGTCGGTCACAGCCGTGATCGTGCCGCAGATATAGGCACCGATCATATAAAAGGACCCGTGCGCCAGATTGATGAAATCCATGATCCCGAAGACCAGCGTCAAACCCGCGGCGACCAGAAACAGCAGCACGCCCAGTTGCAGCCCATTGAGGATTTGAATCAGAAGAAGACCGACGTCCATGGCGATTAAGAAAGTCTTATTGAGAAAAGTTGGAAAGGAATTGGGTTCTTAAGGAACCGGCGGCGGGCCGTGAAACCCGCCGCCGCTCCATTACGCCCGAAGGCGGACCTTACATTTTGCATTCGCCCGCGTAGGTATCCTGATGGTTCTCGTAAACCGTTTTCACGATCTTCGTGGTCCAGCGGCCTTCGCTGTCCTGAACCGCTTCGCGCAGATACAGGTTCTGGATCGGGAAGTGGTTGTTGCCCCAGCTCATCGCGCCGCGCGTCGGCAGTTCGCTGGTTGCCTGCAGCGCCGCGCGGATGCCGTCCTTGTTGGACAGGTCGCCGCCGACGGCTTCCACCGCGTTCTTGATGAAGAACATCGCGTCATAGGCCTGCGCCGCGTAGAAGGACGGATAACGGCCGTACTTCGCCAGGAAGCCGTCAACGAACTTCTTGTTGCCCGCCGTGTCCAGATCCGGCGACCAGGTCTGCGTCGCGTAGGTGCCGAGCACGCCGTCCAGCCCGGCCTGCTGCAGGCGGGGAAGAGCGATCGCGTCGACCGTGAAGACCGTGTAGAGCTTCATGCTGTCGGCCAAGCCGGACTGGCTGAACTGCTTGATGAAGGCGCCGCCGGCCTTACCCGGATAGAAGACCCACATGGCCTCTGCGCCGGATGCCTTCGCTTTCGCCAGTTCGGCGGAGAAATCGAGCTGGGCGTCCTTACCCCATTTGGTCAGGTCCTTGCCCTTGATTTCGCCTTTGTAGGTGCGCTCCACCCCGGTCACCATGTTCTTGCCCGCCGCATAGTTGGGGGCCATCAGATAGACCGAGTTGATGCCTTCCTGGTTCAATACCTCGCCCAGCGCCATCGGGGTCTGGTCGTTCTGCCAGGAGACGCTGAAAAAGTTCTCGTGACAGCGCTTGCCCGCAAGCTGCGACGGGCCGGCATTGGCGGTGATCAGAAATTTGCCGCCGTTCAGAACCGACTGGGAGGACGCCAGCAGGACGTGGGACCAAATGAAGCCGGTGACGAAATCGACATCGTCCTGCTTCACCAGCTTGTCGGCTTTCTGTTTGCCGATTTCCGGTTTGAAGCCGTCATCTTCATAGATGATCTCGACGTCCAGATTGCCCATCTTGCCGCCGATATGCTCGTTGGCGAGGTCGAAGGCGTCTTTCATGTCGTTGCCGATGACCGCCGCCGGTGTCGTCAGCGTCGTAACGAACCCGATTTTGACGGAATCCGCCAGCGCCGGCGAGGCGAGCATCGTGGCGGCGAGCGCCATGCCCATAAAGCTCTTCTTCATGTGTTTTCTCCCAGATCTTAGGTGACAAGCCTGTTCGTTGAACCTGTATCGTACGCGGCTTGAGATGCCGTCTTCTTTGCGCGCTGGCGGAAGAATGGCGCATTCGCCCCGGTTCTACCAGCCCAGTTGACATTTATTTTACATGTAAAATTTTCTCTTCTAAAGCATTCATTCTGCTGCACTGGAGGCGCGCCTGGACCGCCGGATAGAGCGCCAGAATTCCGCCGCACTCCGCCATTTCCTCGACATCGTTGAACATCGGCACGCCGTACCGCTGCATATGCTCGAACCAGTCCTCTTTATGGTCCAGAGTCCCCATCATGCTGTGCATGACGGGAATGCCCGCAGCTTTCGCTTTCTCCGCCAGCACGGCGATGACGGGCCCGGCGTCCACCATGAACGGCACGACATGGATCATCAGAATTGCGTCGAAATGGCTCCCGGCATGGGGCAGTGCGTTATCGAAGGCCGCGGCGAACCGGGCTTCGCGGGCGTCCGCCAGCAGATCCAACGGGTTGGCGACGGCTGCTTCCGGCGGGAATTCGGCGGTCAGCGCCTCGCTCATCTCCGGTGGAAGCCCGGGCAGAATCAAACCTTCCTGAACGGCTCTGTCGGTCGCGATAACCCCCGGGCCGCCGGAGTTGCTGAGCAAGAGGACGCGACGTCCCATGCCGCCTGGGTAATAGCCGAAACCCTTTGCGGCGATCAGCAGCCGGCGCAGGCTTTTCACCCGGATCAGACCGGCTTCCTCGCAAAAGCCGTCGGCCTCGGCATCGCTCATCGCGGCGGCGCCGGTATGGTTCGCCGCCGCCACGCCGCCCGCGGTCGTGCGGCCGCCGATCAGGGCGACGATGGGTTTTGTTTCGGCGACCCGGCGCGCGGTGCGGATGAACCGGTCGCGGTCGTCCACGGATTCGATGTAAAGCAGAATGCCCGTCGTTTCCGCATCCCCGCCCAGATGTTCCAGATAGTCGGTTACATCCAGATGCATGGCGTTACCGACGGAAACGGCGCTGGATAGCCTGATGCCCCGGTCGTGCGCGGCGGCGATCATCTCTTCCAGTATGGCGCCCGACTGGCTGATTGCGGCGATCCCGCCGCCTGGGGGAAAGTTGCGCAGGAAAGAGGGCGCGACCGGATAATCCGCGGCCATATGCATGATCCCGGCGCAATTCGGCCCGGCGAGGGTGATCCCGTATTCTTGCGCGATCCGGCGTACCTCCGCATCGCGGGCGGCACCCTCCGGGCCAGCTTCCATGAAACCGCCCGGCAGGATCAACAGGTTCTTGTTTCCGGTTTCCCCAGCCTCCCGCACGATCCCGGCGATCAGGTCCGGCCGCACCACCACGACCACAAGATCAACGGGCGGACCGATAGCGGTGAGCGACGGAAAGGCGGTGTAACCCAGGATCTCGCCACCCTTGGGATTGACCGGGATCAGCCGCCCCTTGAAGCCGCCGCGGATCAGATTCCGCAGCACCGCGCCGCCCGAACTGGTCGCACGTTCCCCCGCGCCGACGACGGCGATGGATTTAGGCGCGAAAAAGGGCGACAGGTCGGTCATCGGGAAGGGGAAAATCAGGTGACGCGGACTGTAATCTCGCCCAGCCCGTCGACGCCGCCTTTCATGACATCGCCGGCAACCACCGGGCCCACGCCCGCGGGCGTGCCCGAATAGATCAGATCGCCGGGATAAAGGCGGCTGTATTTGGACAGATCCTCAATCGTTTCCGAAACGGACCAGATCAGCTCCTCCAGATCGGCGTCCTGGCGCATCTCATCATTGACCGACAGCCAGATCCGGCCCTTGGTCAGCGGTTCCGGCCCGCTGGCCTTGGTGATCGGGCCGATGGGCGCGCCGAACTCAAAATTCTTTCCGGTATCCCAGGGGCGGCCCTTCTCGCGCATTTTGATCTGTAGGTCGCGGCGGGTCATGTCGATGCCGACGGCATAGCCGAAGATGTATTGGCCGGCGTCTTCCTTGGCGATCTCGAAACCTTCCTTGCCGATGGCGACAACCAGTTCGATCTCGTGATGGAAATTCCCGGTCTGTGGGGCGTAGGGAATGGAAGCTTCGCCGCCATCCGGGCAATTCACGATGCTATAGCGGCCCTTCTTGAAGAAAAACGGCGGGTCACGGTCCTCGAACCCCATCTCCTTGCGGTGTTCCCAGTAGTTCCGGCCGACGCAATAGATTTCCCGCACGGGAAACGCATCGTCCGAGCCGCGCACCGGCACCTGCGTCACTTCCGGCGGATCGAAGACAAAGCCCATTATTCTCTCCATTAGAAAGCGGCCGGCCCTTCAGGCCGCGTTCCGCTGTTCGTTCCAAATGCCCAGTTTTTCCTGCATGCCCTTGTCGGAATAGACAAACAAGACGAGATCCTCGTCCGCTTCGAAAACATGCTTGTGCCAGCTAGGCACAACAAAGATATCCCGCGGCTTCAGGTCATAAACCACGTCTCCGATCCGGGCCTTGCCCGACCCTTCGACGACCGTCGCCACCATCCCGTCCGTCGCCCGGTAACCGGCGGTGGAGAAACCTTTCGGCAGCAACTGCACGAAGGCGGAGATTGTCGGCATGACCGGCCCGCCATCGGCCGGATTGATGAATTCCAGCTTCAGGCCCAGGTTCGGATCCCACTCTGTCGCGTCCTTCATATCTTCCAGCGCCTGCCGGTAATCGGCATAGGGATAGTGGAAGACCGGCGAGGATTTCGGTTTCTCGAAGCCCACCGGCAGCATGTTGCTGCCGAAACGGCGGCGGCTGTCGCCGGGCGGGCGGCGGTCCAACTGATAGTCGTCGTTGCCCTGCTGGGCGAAGCTTGCATCGAAGAAACGCACGGTCGGAATATCCAACCCGTCCAGCCAGACCATCGGGCCGTCGCTTTCATTGCCGTGATCGTGCCATTGCCAGCTTGGGGTCAGGATAAGATCCCATTCCTTCATGATGGCGCGCTCGCCGTCGACCGCCGTATAGGCGCCGTCGCCTTCGATAATGAAGCGCAGGGCGCATTGGGTGTGGCGGTGACAGGGGGCGATCTCGCCGGGCAGGATCAGTTGCAGACCGGCATAGAGCGATTGGGTCACGGCGGACTGACCCGGCAGGCCCGGATTCTCCAGGATCAGGACGCGGCGCTCCGCCTCCTTGGCGGTGATGAGCGAACCGGATGACATCACATAGGGCCGTACCTCGTCATAGCGCCATCGCACGGGCTTGACCGGCGTATCGGGTTCCTTGGCGACCAGCGCGTGTAGAACCTCCCACAGAGGGGCCATGTTGTGGGTGCGGATCTCGTCGTAGAAGGCTTTGCGTTCAGCCTGTTGTTCGGCGGTGGTCTCGGTCATGGTTGCGCTTCTTCTTTCTTCCCGGCCTGGCGGTCGCGCCACAAGGCAAGCAGGGCCTGACGGTCGATCTTGCCCGTGCCGGTCTTCGGCAGATCATCCAGAAAATAGATGTGGCGGGGATATTTGTAGGGCATCAAGGTGTCTTTTACATAGGTCTGCAATCGTTGCGTGGCGTCCTCTTCGCTGCCTTCCGAATCCAGGCGGGAAGCCACGGCCAGCAATGTCGTTCTGCCATCCGGCAGCGGCGCGCCCATAACAGCGCTCTCCCGCACCATCGGGTGTTCGTTGAGGCAGAGTTCCACTTCCAGCGGATAGACCCACTGGCCGCTTACCTTGATCAGATCGTCCGCGCGGCCTTTGAAATAGTAAAAGCCGTCTTCGTCCACCGTGAAGCGGTCGCCGGTCCAGATCCAACCGTCGCGCATGGTTTCCGCCGTTTTGTCGGGTCGGTTCCAGTAGCACGGGGCGCTGGAATCGCCACGCACAGACAGAATGCCTTCCTCGCCCTCTGCGACCGGATTTCCCTCCCGGTCGGTCAATTTCATCTCGTATCCCGGAACCCGCAGGCCGGCCGATCCTGGCTTTTGCCGATCCACCCGGTTGGAGAGGTAGATATGCAGAACCTCTGTCGAGCCCAATCCTTCCACGATCCGGTGACCGAAACGCGCTTCCCAGGCGTTGAAGACATCCTGCGACAGGATTTCGGCTGCTGAAATGCAGCGGCGGACGGAGCCGAGATCGGCCTTCTCCGCATCGCCGGACTTGATCAGGGCCGTATAGACGGTCGGCAGTGCGAACAGGAAGGTGGGGCGATGCTTGGCCACCTGCTCGAAAATCTTCTCCGGCGTCGGACGTCCTGCAAAGAGCAATCCCGCCGCGCCTCTGTAGAACGGGAAGGTCAGGCTGTTTCCGAAGCCATAGGCGAAGAAGATCTTCGGAACGGAGAAACAGATATCGTCTTTGTCCAACCCCAGAATTCCGTCCGCGTAACTCTTCGCCGTATAGAGCATGTCATGTTGAAGATGGACGACCGCCTTGGGCTTGCCGGTGGAGCCGGAGGAGTACATCCAGAACGCCATGTCGTCGCGGTGGGTGTCGGCGGCGCTGAGCCGGTCCGGCATTCTGTCGAGCCAGCCGGAGCTCAGCCCCTGAAGCCCCTGTAGAGAAGGGCCCGCCGTATCGTCGACAGCAATAACGGCGAGCAGCGCGGTTCCTTCCCAATCCTGTTCGGTGAGCAGAGGTAAATAGGAGGATTGCGTTACGCAGACTTTCGCCTCGGCGTCTTCGATGAAATACGCGATCAGGTCGGGTGGCGACTGGGTGTTCACCAGGACTGGAACCAGGCCGGCCCGGATCGCACCGAACACCGCGGCCGGATAGTCGGGCGTGTCGTCCAACAGCAGAAGAACCCGGTCGCCCCGGCTCAACCCGAGCGCAAGCAGCGCATTGCCGACCCTGCACGCATTCCTGCAGAGCGCCGCATAGGTCAGCCGGCCCGTGTCGGAGAGAATGGCCGGCCGGTCCGCATTTCCGTTCTCCAGATTGTCGAACAGGATTGCCGCGGCGTTGTATCGCTCCGCGATGGAGAAGCCGATTTCGTCGGCGGCGACGCCGGCGCGCGGGACTTTATCGGCTATCTGTACGGCTTCCGGTGCGGTGGTGTCGGCGGGGGCGTCCATCACTCGGCGTTCTCCTGCTTGTAGACGTCATAGGCGGCTATGAAGGCGGGGGCGAGGGCGCGCAGTTTTTCCGGCGCCAGCCTTCCGGCGCGCGTGATGTAGCTATGCGCGAATGCCATTGCGGGCAGCGCCATGCGCTCGTCGAAGCGCTCGTACCAATCGGCGCTTTCGTCCGCCGCCGCCACCAGCTTTTCTACGATTGGCATGCGGCTGTCCTGAAACGATTGAAGCGCCGCCGGGACGTCGGTGCGGCCGCCCTCCGTATGCGCGTTGATCGCTCCCGCCAGGGCTATCGCATCCTCCAACGCCAAACGCGTCCCCGACCCTATGGAAAAATGGGCGGTGTGGAGCGCATCGCCGATCAGCACTTGATTGCCGCTGTACCAGCTTTCGTTCCAGACCTTTGGAAAGGTGCGCCAGATCGATTTGTTGGAGATCAGGGGCCGCCCATCCAGAACGTCCGCGAAGACACGCTCGCAGATCCGGCGGCTCTGTTCGTCGCCGGCCGTATCCAGGCCGGCGCGGGACCAGACCTCCGGCGTGGTCTCTACGATGAAGGTGCTCATGTCCGGGGCGTAGCGATAGTGATGCGCGTTGAACGGACCCCAGTCGGAGTCGCGGAAGCTCTGCGTGAGGGTGGGGAATGTCTTGGTCGTGCCGTACCAGGCAAAGCGGTTTTGGAGATGACTGACGCTGGCGCCGAAGCGATCCGGGGCGGCGTTTCTGATCCGGGAGTTCACGCCGTCCGCGGCAATCAGCAGATCGGGCTCCGGTCCCTCTCGGTAGGCGTCGGGCGCGCATCCGAATTTCAGGTCCACCCCGGTTTCTTCCGCCCGGCGGACCAGGATCTGCAGAAGCTTCAGCCGGGCGACCGCGGCGAATCCGACGCCGTCGATGGTGATGATTTCACCGTTTAAGTCGAGCGTGATGTCCCGCCAGGTTTCCAGCGCCGGGGCGATGGCGGAAAGGGTTTCTGGATCGTCTTGCTGCAGGAAGGACAAGGCGGTGTCGGAAAAGACCACGCCGAACCCCCACGTTACGTCCCTTGGATTCTGTTCGTAGACGGCGACCTGGAATTCCGGATGGGCGCGCTTCAACAAGGTGGCGGCGTACAGGCCCGCTGGTCCGCCGCCCAAAACGACAATGCGCATGGCTCTCCCTAGAATTTGTGTTTGCTATTTTTCCGATATATACAATTTATTCACAAATATGCAATTCTAAAGTCAAGCGCCTTGATCCAAGCACGCCGAGATACTGTTGGAGGCCCGATGCCCGAAGAGTACGCCCAATCGTCCGATCCGGGCCTAGCCGCGACACGGCGCGGCATACAATCGCTGGATATCGGCCTGTCTATTCTTGAGGCGTTCGTCGCGGCGGAGGGGCCGCTCAGCCTGACGGAGCTCGGCGAACGAATGGAAATGCCGCCCAGCAAGCTTCATAGATATGTCTCAAGTTTCGCTGCGGCCGGCTTTCTGGTGCAGCGTCAGCGGTCGGGTGCCTACGACCTCGGCCCCAGGGCTCTTTCGGTCGGGTTGGCGGCGCTCAATCGAAACGATTTCGTAAATCGGGCGGCTGCCGGGTTGGAAGAGTTTGTTGAACGGACCGGACAAACGGCAACCCTGAACGTTTGGGGCAACCAGGGGCCGACGGTGGTGCGTTGGGAACGTGGCCGCGACAGTCTCACAACCGCGCTTGGGCTGGGGTCCGTACTTCCATTGTTCGAGTCGGCGACCGGCCAGATCTTCCTTTCCTATTTGCCACCGCGCTTTGTGGCGGGGTTTCTGGAGGCGCATGGCGCCTACGATGCCGGGGCCGTCGACGATTTGCGCGAAATGGTGCGCGGACGGGGATACGCCATGGTCGACGGGCGTTTCATTCCGGGCCTGAACGCTGTCGCGGCGCCGGTCCTGAATTGGCAGGGAACGGTTGAGGTCGCGGTCACGGTTGTGGCCCGGGACCCTTCGGTGCTGGCTTCGGATGGGCCGGTCCTAACGGCGCTACTGGCAATGGCGCGGTCCTTGTCCGTATTCGATCCGGTCCTGGGCGACCGGAATCATACCGGTCAATCAGACGATTGATTAAAGCCCCGCAGCACGGTCTTATCGTGGGATAAAATGGCTGTACGGCTATAATGACCCGGACGATACCGGGCTGCCGTGGAGGGGGGTGCTATGAATGAACAGACGGTGGACAGTGGCGGCCCCACCGGCGCCGGTACGGGCACTGTCTCCGGGAAGGTCAGTCTCGGATTTCTGACCGGCCTGATCGGATATCACTTGCGTCTTGCGCAGCTACGGGTGTTCGAGCAGTTCAGCACGACCATGAAGAAGAGCGGCGACCCGGTGGTTGCGTCCATAACGCCGGGATTGTTCCGCATTCTGTTGTTGGTCGGTGAGAATGCCGGCATGAACCAGAGCAGCCTTGCGCGTGCGGTTCGGATCGACCGTTCGACGCTGGTGCCCATCTTGAACAAGCTGGAAGGGTTGGGCCTTGTCGAAAGGCGCGCGTCAAATGTCGACAGGAGATCCCATGCCCTGCACCTGACCGGGAAGGGGGAGGAAACCGTCGCGCTGATGCAAAGCCGGGTTCTGGAGCATGAAGCCTTAATCTCCGCGAAACTGACTGACTCAGAGCGACGGACCTTGCTGGACCTTCTGTCGAAGCTTTCCTGAATTTAACGGATGGTTTTTCTTGCGTCGGGATCAGAGCTGCGCTAGATCAATTTTGTTGGCTATGCAAACAATAAATATAAACGAGTGCTCCAAGCTCTTGTGCAGGGGAAATGCCGAAGATGCCTAAAGTCCGGCTGGAGACCTTTGACGCGACGGTGGATGTCGGGATGGGCCAGACGCTGTTGGACGCGGCGTTGGCCGACGGGATCGACTATCCGCACAGTTGCCGCAGCGGAAATTGCAGCGCATGCAAAAGCCGGCTTATCGACGGCGAAGTCGATCTGATGCCCTATTCCGAATTCGCCTTGAGCGACGAGGAACGGGCGGCCGGATACATTCTCGCCTGCCGGTGCATGGTTTGGGAGGACAGCACGGTCGCCGTTGTCGGGGTGGAAGACGAAGAGCCCGCCGCCACGCAGGTGACGGCCCGGATCGTGACTCTGGACGATGCGACCCATGATATCAAACGCGTCTGTCTGGAGGCGGAGAGCGGGATGCTGCCGGCCTTCAAGCCGGGACAGTTCGCCAATCTCTCCTTCGGCGGATTGCCCGGGCGGGACTATTCCATGGCCTCACAGCCCGACGATCCGGTATGGGAATTTCACATCCGGCGTATGCCCGATGGACTGACCAGCACCTTGGTGTCCGAACGCGCCCGGGTCGGCGATACCGTGATCGTCAAGGGGCCGATGGGGGATGCGCATTTGCGAACCGATCACACCGGGCCAATTCTGGCGATTGCCGGCGGGTCGGGCCTGGCGCCGGTTAAGTCGATTGTCGAGGCGGCCCTTCGCAACGATCCGTCGCGCCGGGTGGATCTCTATTTCGGGGTTCGGGACGAGCGGGATCTGTATCTGACCGAACATTTCCAGTCTTTGCAGGCCGCCCATGCGAATATGCGGTTTTCGCCGGTCCTGTCGGAACCCGCTCAATCCACCGGGTGTCGGACCGGCTTCGTGCATCGCGCCGCCCTTGCGGATTTACCCGATCTGCAGGGGTTCAAGGTCTATATGGCCGGACCGCCGGTCATGGTGGAGGCGGCGAATGCAGCGTTGAAGGAGCGGGGTGTACTGGCCGCGGATATCCATGCTGACGCATTCTACCCGGCGGAGGAGATGGACCGGGCGCGGAATGCAATATCGCTGGCGGAGGCGGCCCATGGCTGACGAGATGATGAAGGGCCGCACCGCAATCGTAACCGGGGGCGCGCGCGGGATCGGGTTGGCGATTGCGCGCACCCTGTACAACGCCGGTGCGCAGGTCGCGCTTGTCGATAGCGGCTGCGGCATAGACGGCGGCGCGCCGGATGACGGCGTCGTCCAATCGGCGGCGGGCAGTCTGGGCGACAGGGCGCTCGGCATCGCGGCGGATGTGTCCGACCCGGATGCGGTTAGGGCGGCGGTTGACCGTATCCTGGATTGGGCGGGGCGTATCGACGTTTTGGTGAACAATGCGGCGATTCTGAGGGACGGTTTTGTTTTCAAAGCCCGCCCGGAGGACTTTGCGCGGGTGATCGGCGTGAACCTGACCGGGGCGTTTCTGATGACGAATGCGGTGACGCCGGTCCTGCGTGCGCAAGCAAAGGAGACGCCCGACCGGGCATGGGGACGGATCGTGAATATCGTCTCGACCGCGGGCCTCTACGGAAATTACGGACAGGCCGCCTATGCCAGTGCGAAAGCCGGTCTGGTCGGCCTGACCCGCGTCACCGCGCTGGACATGTCCCGTTCGGGCGTTGCTTGCAACGCGGTGGCGCCGTTCGCGGCGACGCGCGTGACAGACACGATCGTGCCGCAGAACGAGGCGCAGGCGGCCTATAAGGAACGGGCGTTGTCGGTGCCGGCTGAGTGTGTCGGGTCGCTGGTCGGACTTCTGGCGGGCGATGCCGGCCGGGATGTTTCCGGGCAGATTTTCGGCGTGCGCGGCCGCGAAGTGTTTCTGTTTTCCCAAGCCCGGCCCGCGGCCACGGCCGTGTTGGGCGAGGGCGACGTTCTGGCCGGTCTGGCCGCAAATTTCACGCCGTTGGAGACCGATCTGGAATCCTTCAGCGGCGATCCCCTGTTGTGACAGGCGTAACGCGAGGATAGTGCGATGAGTGAGACCGATTTCGTGGTGAAGACGATAGCCGAGTTCGACAGTCAGCCGGAGGAGTACCGGACCGCGGTCAAGAAGATCATCCAAAGCCATGCGGTGAACGAGTTGTACGGGGCGCAGGTCTTTGACGAACCCGCCATTCAACTTGCGCCGAACGCCTACGCCAAATGGCTGACTTGCCGTGTCGCGATGGAGGAATACGGGCATCATGTCCGCTTCAAGGAACTGGGCAAGGAGATCGGCATCGCGGAAAGCGCGATGTCGCCGGAGGAAAAGAAACCTCTTTCCATCTTCGAGTTCGATCTGAACAATTGGGCGGAATTCGTTGTTATTAAAATGTTCGCGGATCTGGCTGAGATTCTCCAGGTGGAGGATCTTTGGAATTGCACCTTCCATCCGCTGCGCAATCTGGCCCGGATGACGATGCCGGAAGAGCGGTTTCACGTCGATTTCGGCCATGAATTCGCCGCTGAGCTTGTGAAGACGGAAGAGGGCAAGGCCGCGCTGCAAAAGGCGGTAGACGAGTATTTCCCGAAACTGCCGGCCTTCTTCGGCAGACCGAAATCCAAGAACAACGAAATGTTCCGGAAATGGGGGATCAAGTCCCGCCGAAACGAGGACATGGCCGCCGACTACATGAAACGCGCCCGGGAAACCGCGGACAAGTTCGGTCTGACCCTGCCCGATGTTTCCCTCCCGCAGGCAGCGTGACGCAGCGTTCGGCGCAGGGCGCGATGCAGCCGACAGTGTTGCCGCGCAGCTTCTTGTCCGGGATACGCCAGGCATCCTGGTTCGCCGCTATTGGAACGCCGCTCAATCGGGATGAAACCGAAGATGCGCTCATCTTCGCGCGTGGATTGGACCTTGATGCGTCCGCGGTCGGCACGGTCGCGGACTGGCGGGCCATTGCGGAGATGACGCGGGACAATTCCCTGGACCAAACCTGGTGGGAGGCGGAGGAAGCGGCGTACCGCTCCTTAAAGGCGGCGCTGTCCACTTCCGGCGAGGGGGCGGCGGCGCTTGCCTCCCTAAGCGATGTCGCGACCCTGGCGGGAGAAGTTACGATGTCGGCTGCGCTGGCCGCCCTGGCGCGTGACGGCGTGGCGGACGCCGGATTGGCGCGTGTCGCCTCCGGTGCGGCCAGTATGGCGTGTCATCACGCCGCCACCGCGACCCTGGCGGCTGCGCCCGGCGACCATCCGTTCCATGCCAAACTGGGCCTTTTCCAGGCCGGGCGCATGGTGCTGGGGGTTCACGGCGGCCAGGTCTGGGTCGCCTGAGATCTAACGGCGGTTGTTGCGGCGCTCTTTGCCTTCGCCCGGGCACGCTGAGACGGGTTCAGAAAGACTCTTTAGAAATGAATATCTTCCGCGGAGTCTTTGATGTCTTCGTGGGGCGGCATTGACGGCGTCGCTTTGTAAGAGATAGCGGCGTTGGAAGGGGTGTCTTTTTCCAACTCGCCAAGCCGGACCAGATGCTCCAGATGGGCGATGGTCTCACCGGCAGCGAACAGCATATTCATTGCATCCAAGGGGCGCGGGAACAGGATTTTGACGGCGTCGGATGCCGCCATTGCGGAGACCGCGGCAAAACCCCGGCGCAAATCGTCCAGCCGGTCCGCATGGTGCTGGGAAAGCTGGTCGATACGGGTGTGCAAGCCGTGAAAAGGTTGGCGGTGGGACGGCAATACCAGGGTTCCGGCCGGCAGGGTCCTAAGGCGGGAGAGGCCGTCCAGGTAGTCGGGCAGGGGCGACAATCCCTCCTTATACCACCAGACAGAAATGATCGGGCTGATCTGGGGCAGGACCTGATCGCCGGAGATCAGCACGTCCAGTTCCGGGCAGTACAGACAGGCGTGGTCGGTCGTATGGCCTCCGCAGGTGATCACCGACCATTCCCTGCCGCCGATCCGAAGGGTCCCGCCGTTTCGGACCGGCTCGAACCCCTCCGGCGGGTGGCCGACGCCGTTGCGGTATTCGTTGCCTTTCTCTCTGTGAAAAGTGCGAACCTCGTCGGGGATGCCGTAGCGCGCGAAGAACCGGTCCTGACTGCCTGCATAATCCTCGTCCGGGACGCGCCACAGCAGCGAGGCGATCATCCACTCCCCCTCGGTCATGCGGAATTTCAGCCCATAGGTCTGGGTGAGCCAGCCGGCCAGTCCGCAATGGTCGGGATGGTAGTGTGTTGCGATCAGTTGCGCCGGCCTGCGCCCGGCGGCCGGTCCTTCCAGAAGGGTCCGCCAGATTTCCTTGGTCAGGCGTGTTCCCATGCCAGTATCGATAATGGTCCAGGTCGGCGACCCATCCGCGGGATCGGTATCTTCCAGAAGCCAGAGATTGATATGATCGAGGGCCAGGGGAAGCGGCATGCGGACCCAGTGAATCCCGGGGGCGACTTCGACCAGATCGCCGGCCTGCGGCGGGTCGATATCCAGATAGTCCAATCCGTCGTCCCGGTGCGTATTCAAGGCGCGCCCGTCCTTTCCAGCAACCCGTTGATAAACTTAGAGATTAAGGCTTCAGTCCGTTCCTGCTGATCCTTGTGCGGGGCATGTCCGCAATTGGGCAGAAGAGTGACATTGCAGGGGCCGCCCAGTCCCGCCGCCAATGCGGTTAGCTGGGCTTCCGTGCCGTATTCGTCATCCTCTCCCTGGATCGCCAGAACCGGGCAGTCGATGGACGGAAGACAGCCTTCTATATTCCAGTCCCGGAAATCCGGCCGCAGCCAAGCATCGTGCCAGCCACGGAAGGTCCGTGCCGAGTCGCGGTGATAGCGCGCCATCCTAGCCTGCATGTCGGTGGTGGCGAAGGTCTGGCCCGCGGCCTGGATGGACGCGATGGAAATATCCTCAACAAAGACATGGGGCGCCAGGACGACGACTCCCGCCGGCCTGATGCCGGTCGATCCCGCCGCCAGCAGTGCAATCGACGCGCCGTCGCTATGGCCGATCAGTATCGGGTTCCGGATGCCGAGTCCGTTCAGCAGGTCGGGCAGGGCCGCTTGCGCCTCCAGATGCATGTAGTCCTTGGTAAAGGCTTCCCGGAGGATATCCGACTGCCCATAGCCATAGCGCGAATAGGCGAGGCACCGGCGGCCGGTCGCGGCGGCGATCCGCTGCGGGAATCCGCGCCACAAGGCCAGACAGCCCAACCCTTCATGCAGAAACACCAGCGCCGGGTCGCTGCCGGGCAGATCGCTGTATTCCAGGGTGTGCCCGTTTGCGGTGGCGAAGGTGGGAAGGGGGGCCGCCACGTCCGGATTCTCGCGCAAGTGCGTCACCCTTCAGGCCGTATCCCGCAATTTGTAGCGCTGGATCTTGCCGGTTGCGGTTTTCGGCAGTTCGTCGACGAATTCCACCCAGCGCGGCCGTTTGAAGGCCGCAAGCTCATTGGCCGCATAGTCGATCAGTCGCTGCGCCATTTCGGTCCCGGCCTCTCCGGCGTCGGCGTTCAGGACAACATAGGCTTTGGGTTTCACCAACTTGTCCTGATCCATCGCGGCAACGACGGCGGCTTCCAGCACGGCTTCGTGCTTTACCAAGGCTGCCTCCACTTCGAAAGGTGAGACATAGATGCCGCCTACCTTCATCATGTCGTCCGTGCGGCCGGCGTAAACATAGTACCCCTTGTCGTTGACCGTGTATTTGTCGCCGGTGCGTGTCCAGGCCCCGCGGAAGGTATCCTGGCTTTTGGCGCGCTGGTTCCAATACATCACGGCCGAGGTCGGGCCGCGCACCTCCAACGTCCCCATTTCGCCCTGTGCGACCTGCTCGCCGTCATCGCCGACAAGGCGCAGTTCGTATCCTTCGACGGGGGTGCCCGTGGTGCCGGGCTGGATATCGTCAGCACGGTTGGACAGAAAGATATGCAGCATCTCGGTCGTGCCGATCCCGTCGATGATGTCGCTGCCGGTTGCCGCCTTCCAGCGCCGCAACAGGTCGTCGGGCAATGCCTCGCCGGCGGATGTGCACAGGCGCAGCGCGTGCTCTTCGGGGCCGGGGAGGGAGCCGCTGGCCAGCAGCATGCCGAACAATGTCGGGATCCCGTAGAAGATCGTCGGTTTACGGTCTTTCAGGATGCCGGTTACCGTCGCAGGATCCGGCGGTCCCGCGTGCAGGATTGCCGTTGCGCCAACCGCCATCGGCATCGTCAGGGCGTTGCCCAACCCATAGGCGAAGAACAGTTTCGCAGCGGAAAAGACGACATCGTCTTCGCGGATTCCCAAGACGGGCAGGCCGTACAGGTTCGCCGTCTCGATAAGGTGGGAATGCAGATGCACCGCCCCTTTCGGCATGCCGGTGGTGCCGGATGTGTAGAGCCAGAAACACATATCGTCCCGGCGCGTCGGGGCGGCCTTGAAACTGTCGTCCGCATCGCCGATCAGGTCCGCGAAACTGACATGGCCCTCCTTGGGCGCACCGGACACGATGACATGGTTAAGGGTGGGATGCTGCGCCAAATGGCCGGAGAACAGATCGAACAAAGGTTCCGAAACGATCAGCGCGGCGGACCGGCTGTCGTCCAGCATGAAGCTGTAGTCCTTGGCCGTGAGCCGGGTGTTGACGGGAACGGGGATGACGCCGGCCTTGATGCTCCCCAGAAACGCGGCGACGAAATCGATGGTATCCAACATGCACATCAGCACCCGCTGTTCGGGCCGGACGCCGCGGGCGAGAATAGCGTTGGCGAACTTGTTGGATAGGCGCTCTACATCGCCGTAGGTATGTTCGCCGTGAATATCGATGAAGGCGACCTTGTCGGCCCGGCCCGCATCCAGATTTCGGCCGATCAGATCCTCTGCGGCGTTGTACAGATCGTCAAATTGCGTGGCCATTTCCGGCATGCGCGTCCCCCAATTCTGCCCTCCGTTGCGGAGGTTATCATTTTGTAAAGTCTATGGCCCCGTCCGGCAGCAGATACAGGACAATCGCCTTTCCGCCCCGCACCGTCGGGCTGTGGGCGGTGCCCGGCCCGTATACCAGCCAGCCTTCGCCGCGTTCGTCGAACTCCGCCCCCGCGTCCAGCGGCATGATCATATCGATCTCTCCGGTCGGATGGGCGTGATGCGGACCGGCGCAGTCGTTCATTTCAACAACATCGACGGAAAATCCGCCTGTCGCGTCCGTGGGTTTGATGATCCGTCCGAACTTGATGCCGCCATGTTCGCGGCTGCAAAGCCAACCTTCGGCGACACCGGCGCGGCAGGCGTCCGACAGAGCGTGGAACAGGGCGCTGTCCGGCCCGGCCTTTTCGTTGAGATAGCCGTCCAGTTCGGCATCCAGCTTGGCGGCGCCGATCAACCCGGTCACTTCCTGTATCAGGCCGGTGAAAGACGCGATTGCGGCTTCATGGCTCATTGTTTCCGTCCCCAAGATTCAGCCGCCTTTAGGATCAGGCGGTCGTTACGCGGCCAGATTGTCGTACCAGTCGGACGCCCAGTCCGCCGCTTCATCCTCCGGCAGGGTCCCGGACGACGCGTCGTGCAACACTATCTCGCCAACCCGTTGCGCGCCCAGCGACTGCAGCGCCTCGTCGAAACGTTTCCCACCGAAACAGAATGTCTGCGCATAGGTCATATCGCCCAACGCGAAGAGCCCGTAGCGGACAGACGACAGGTCGGGCTTGGCCGCTTGAAGAGACTCCAGCAGGGCCTGCGCATTGTCCGGCACGTCGCCTTGTCCATAGGTCGATGTGCATATGATCAACGTATCGCTCTCCGACACGGTGTCGGCGCGCACTTCGTCCATCAGGGTAAGTTCCGCCTCGGCGCCCTTGTCGGTCAGCGTGTCCAGAATCTCCTCGGCCACCAATTCGGCGGTCCCCGTCATCGTGCCAACGAGTATCTTGATCATATCGGTCATGCTTTGTGAATTCGCGTGCTGCGCCGTGTGTTTCGGCAATATAATGCCGCCCCCTTGGCATGAAAAGCATTATAATGCATGTATACGGTCTCTCAGGCGCAAGGGATCATCACTGCGGTGAAAACGGAACCGGACCCCGACCTGCAACGGTATTTGACCGGAATTGGTGAAAAGGTACGCGCGGAACGCGCCAAGCGCGGCATGACGCGGCGGATACTCGCGCGCGATTCCGGCGTCTCCGAACGTTACCTGGCGCAACTTGAAAGCGGCACCGGCAATCCGTCGGTCGCCCTGCTTCGTCAGGTCGGCGCCGCGATGGATGTGCCGCTGACCTCCCTTATCGCTGAAGACCCCGCCGCCAGCAGCGACCCGCTTGCCGCCCTGTTCGCCCTGGCGCGGAGCGCCGGGGAAGAAGATAAACGGGCGGTTCAACGGGCGCTCGAACAGATCCTCTCTCCGGCGGAAAGCCAGCGAAAAGGCCAGCGTATTGCCCTGATCGGGTTGCGCGGGGCCGGGAAATCCACGCTTGGGCGCTTACTGGCCGAAGCCAGGAACGCACCCTTCGTCGAACTGAACCGGCTTGTCGAACAGGAATATGGCGGAAGTGTCGGCGAGATCCTGGCGCTCAACGGTCAGCCCGCCTTCCGCCGCTATGAACGGCGTTGTCTGGAAAAAGCGGTCGGCGAGCACGAAGCGATGGTCCTCTCCACAGCGGGCGGCATTGTTTCGGAACCCTCGACCTTCGCCTACCTGCTGGAACATACGCACACGGTTTGGATCAAGGCCCGCCCGGAAGAGCACATGGCGCGGGTCATGGCGCAGGGGGACCTTCGGCCGATGGCGCGCAACGCCGAAGCGATGGATGACCTGAAGGCCATTCTGGCGGCCCGGGAGCCGGATTACCGGCGCGCGGAAGGCGTTATCGACACAAGCGGCCGGTCGGTGCCGGAAAGCGCCCGGATGCTTGTCTCGATTGCCGGACAGCTCGTCGACCCGCTGGAATGATGCTGCGCATACTTTGGGAGAGTAAAGCAGGCATAAAGCACGCAATAATAGCGGTTAAGACAAAACCGGAATTCGTTTAACAAAGGCGTGTAGAATAATGTATTTCGGTATTCCCTCCGGATCTTATACAAATATCGGCGGAATATTTGTGCTGGGGCCAATTTGATGGAGTCCAGGTCGGTCGACCGCGACACGGAGATTATCCGGCGGGCGAGGGCTGTCCTCGCCGATACGAGGCATGACGAGGTCTTGCTTCGCGCTGTTCTGTCCGATTTGGTCGAGGCCCATGAGCGCACTGTTGAGAGGACCGGCTTTATTGAAGTCGACGCCGAAACCGGGGCCGATCCGCTTCAGCAGGCTTCCGAACGGATCCAGTCCTTGGAGGAAGAGGTCAAGGATCTCAACAACGCGCTCGATCATCAAACGCGCCTGATGAACTATTCCAAGGACGTGCAATACCGGGAACTGAGTTTTGAGCGCGCCAAGCTGGAACTTCTCGTCCGGCTCGGTATCGGCATGGCGTCGGAACGCGACGAGGCGCGGCTGCTAGACCTTGTCCTAGAAGGCGCGATGGAATTGACGAATGCCGACGGGGCGACTTTCTATCTGATGACGGAGCAGGAAGACGCGCTGGAGTTCCGCATCGTCCGAAACACTTCCTTGGGGATTGCGAACGCCAGCGAACCAGACTCGCCCCTGCCGTTCCCGAACGTACCGCTCTACGATCTGGAAACCGGCGTTCCGAACAATTCCAACGTTGTGTCCGCCGCCGTCCTGCAACGGGAGACCGTCAATATTCCGGATGCCTACAATTCGCAGGACTATGATTTTTCGGGAACGAAAAGGTTCGATGAGGCGAACCGCTACCGGTCGGTGTCCTTTCTGACCGTACCGCTGACCCCGCGCGGCGGGTCGGTGATCGGTGCGCTGCAATTGATCAACGCCACGGACTCCAAAACCGGAGAGGTCGTGCCCTTCGATGAGGAAATCCAAGGATTTGTGGAGGCGCTGGCCGCTCAAGGCGCGGTAACGATTGAGAATCAGAAGCTGCTGAAGGCGCAGCGCGAGTTGATCGACGCAATCGTCGAATTGACGGCGTCGGCCATCGACGCGAAAAGCCCCTATACCGGCGGGCACTGCAACCGGGTGCCGGAATTGGCCATGATGCTGGGCAAGGCGGCGCACGATGCGAAATCCGGGCCTTTTGCCGATTTCGGGTTCGCCGGCGACGAGGAATGGCGGGAATTCAGAATTGCGGCCTGGCTTCACGATTGCGGCAAGGTCACGACGCCGGAATATGTCGTCGACAAGGCGACGAAGCTGGAGACGATCTATAACCGCATCCACGAGATCCGAACCCGCTTCGAGGTCATCCGCCGCGATCTGACAATCGATTACCTGAGCAACAAGCTGACCGCGCTGGGCGGCGACCCGGTTGCCGACGATGGGCTGCGGCAGGCCCATGCGCAGTTGGAGGAAGAATTCGAGTTTCTGGCCGATTGCAATATCGGCGGTGAATTCATGGCGCCGGAGGCGATAGAGCGGGTCAAGAAGATCGCCGCCCGGACCTGGGTTCGGCATTTCGACAACCGCAGGGGGCTTTCCCAGGACGAAACGCTTCGCCTGCAGGGTATCCCGCCGACGCCTGTTCCGGCTGAAGAAACCCTTCTGTCCGACCGGCCCAGCCATGTCGTCCATCGGGATCCCGGGGACATTACCCGCTTCCGCGACAGCGGCTTCAAGATGACCATTCCGGAGAATCTGACCAACCTGGGGGAGGTCTATAATCTGTCGATCCAGCGCGGCACACTGACCGACGAAGAGCGTTTCAAGATCAACGAACACATCATCCAGACCATCATCATGCTGGAAACCATGCCGTTCCCGAAAAACATGCAGCGGGTTCCGGAATATGCCGGCGGCCATCACGAGACGATGGACGGAAAGGGATATCCGCGGCGTTTGACGCGGGATGAAATGTCCGTACCGGCCCGTATCATGGCGATTGCCGATATTTTCGAGGCCCTGACAGCGTCGGACCGGCCCTACAAGAAGCCGAAGTCGCTCAGCGAGTCCTTGCGGATCATGGGGCATATGTGCCGCGACAGCCATATCGACCCGGATGTTTTCGCGCTTTTCATCGATCAGAAAATCTATCTCCGCTATGCCGAGGATTTTTTGGACCCAGAGCAGATCGACGCGGTTGACGACGTTGCTTTAAAGGCGATTGCCGATGAAATGTCCGCGGCCATGGCGGCGTCCTCATAATGAACGATGATATCGAGGACCGTTTGCGCGAGGTGGAGAGCCGTCTGGCGCATTACGAGCGGATGAGCGAGGATCTGTCCGCCGTCGTTGCGGAACAGGCGGAAACCATTCGGGGACTTCAACGGCGTCTGGCCGCCCTGACCGGAAAAATCCTGGATATGCAGCACGCCCAGGATCCGGCGCCGTCGGACCTGAAGCCGCCGCCGCACTATTGACGCCGCAGGGTTGAACGTCGTCCGCATCCCTCGCGGCAATTCGGGACTTGCGGGAGACCCCTTGTTGCCCCTAGACCCTTCGCGGGAAACACACGCGCAACAGGTGGGGCATGGATACCAAACCAAATCTGCTGATCATCGGGGCGGGGGGCGTCGGCGCCGTTACGGTGCACAAGGCCGCACAGTTTGCCGCTGACTTCGGAACTATCGTTCTGGCCAGCCGGACGCGCGCCAAGCTGGAAGCCCTTGCCGGTGACGTCGCTGCGCGTTTCCCGAACGTGACGATTGAGGTCCGGACGGTGAACGCCAGGGACGCGGCGGATGTGGAAGCCCTGATCAAGACTGTCGATGCCGGTCTGGTCGTTAATGTCGCGTCGCCCTATTGCAACAAGGCGATTGTCGATGCCTGTCTGGCGACGGGCGCGCACTATCTCGATACGGCGGTGGCGGAGGAGGAGCATGTGGAGAACATGCCGGCCCCCTGGTACGAAATCTTTGAATTCACCCGCCGTCCGTCCTTTGCCGAAAATCGGCAAAACGCGGTGCTTGGGATCGGGTTCGATCCGGGCGTCGTCAACGTGTTCTGCGCCTATGCCGCAAAGCATCTGCTGGACGAAATCGAGACCATCGACATCATCGACGTGAACGGCGGCGATCACGGACGGTATTTCGCCACCAATTTCGATCCGGATACGAACCTGCGGGAAATCCGGGAGGACGTGGTCTATTGGGAAGACGGCGGCTACAAGACGATAGGCCACCATTCCCGGAAAATGACCGTGACTCTGCCGGTCGTCGGCGAACATACCGTCTATTCCATGGGCCATGACGAACTGCATTCGCTGCCCTACAAATTCCCCAAGGCGAAGCGGATCGAATTCTGGATGGGGTTTGGGGAGCGTTACCTCCGGGTTTTCGAGGTGCTGGAAAATCTCGGTCTCACCTCCAGCATCCCGGTCGAGGTCGAAGGCCACAAGATCGCGCCAGTAAAGATGGTGAAGGCGGTGCTGCCCGACCCGGCATCCCTGGCGGCGGGCTATACCGGAGAGGTCTGCATCGGCTGCGACATCCACGGTACCAAGGACGGTGCGCCGCGCCGGGTGTTCGTCTATTCCACCTGCGATCACACCGATTGCTACGCGGAAGTCGGCTCGCAGGCCATCTCTTACACCACGGGCGTTCCGGTCATGACCGCGGCGCTTCTGCTGGCGCGCGGCAATTGGAACCCGGGAACGATGGTCAATGTCGAAGAACTGGACCCGGACCCGTTCCTGGACCTGATGCCGAAGGTCGGGATCGACTGGTCGGTGATGGATTTGCCGCCGGACGGCGGGTGGTCCGATGCCGGACAGTGAGGCCGGCGGCGTCTTTTCCGGTTTCGATCCGGCGCGGGTGCCGTCGCCCTGCTATGTCATCGACCTTGTAAAGCTGGAGGAAAATCTCCGCATCCTGGCCCGCATCGCGGCGGAGGCGGAGGTAGAGGTCCTGCTGGCCCTGAAGGCTTTTTCCTGTTTTGCGGTGGCGGACCTGATCGGGGCCTACCTGCAGGGGACAGCGGCCAGCGGCTTGTGGGAAGCCAAGCTTGGCCGGACGCGTTTCAAGGGGGCGGTGCATACTTTCGCACCCGGATTGAAACCGGACCATCTGGGCGAGATAGAAGATCTCTCCGACCATCTGATCTTCAACAGCGCGGGACAATGGAGCCGGTATCGCGATCTGGTCTCCGTGGATGGCCGGTGCGCCTATGGTCTGCGGATCAACCCGCGCCACAGCGAGGCGGAGACGCCGCTCTACGATCCGTGCGCCCCGTGGTCGCGGCTCGGCGTTCCACCCGGACAGATCCGGGAGGACGGGCTGGCCGGGATCAGCGGTTTTCACCTTCATGCCTTATGCGACCAGGGGTTCGCCCCGTTCGACCGGCTTTTGTCGGCGACGGAACGAACCTTCGGGGAGCATTTCGGGGCGATTGACTGGATTAATCTGGGCGGCGGCCAGCTGTTGACGGCAGGGGACTATCCGGTGGCTGACTTGATCAAACGGTTGCGGTCCTTCCGTACGGATACGGGGCTGCGGACCTATTTGGAGCCGGGCACGGCGGTTGCGCTGAATGCCGGCGCGCTGGTGACGGAGGTTCTGGATACCGGTTGGAACGAGGGTCATTTCGCCGTGGTGGATTGCTCGGCCACCTGCCACATGCCGGATGTCATCGAAGCGCCCTATACGCCGGAAGTTCTGGGCGGGGAGACGATATCGCAGGCAGGAGCGGCGGAAGCGGAAGATCCCGGTGTCCTGCGTCTGGGAGGCCCTACATGCCTGGCGGGCGATGTTATCGGGACCTATCGGTTTGAAAACGGTCCCGCTGTCGGTGACCGGCTGATGGTGCTCGACCAAGCTTACTACACGATGGTGAAAGCCAGCACCTTCAACGGCACACCGCTTCCCGCCATCGCCCTTTGGGACCGGCACGGCGACACGGTCCGGATTGTGAAGCAGTTCGGCTATGAGACGTTCGAAAGCCGCCTGTCTTAGACCTTAGATCTTGGCGACGTCGGCGACCGCGCCGCCGGTAAGGGTTTCCAGGTCCGCCGGCTTTAGTTCGAAAACTGCGTTCGGCGTCCCGGCTGAAGCCCAGACCGTATCGTATTGCAGAAGATCCCGGTCTATCAGAGCGGTCGGGGGTGTGGCATGGCCGACCGGTCCCACGCCGCCGATTGCGAAGCCCGTCGTTTCGCGCACCCAATCCGGGTCGGCCCGTTTGATCTTCTGGCCCAGGATCGCCTTCACTTTCTTCTCGTCCACCCGGTTGCCGCCGCTGGCGACGACCAGAACCGGGGTCTCGTCCGCCGCCTTGAAGATCAGGGATTTGGCGATCCGCGGTACGGTGCAGCCGATGGCGGCGGCGGCGTCTTCGGAGGTGCGGGTGCTTTCCTCGAACTCCAGCACGTCATAACCGGGCCCCAGTAGATCCTGTACATAGAGGGCCTTAGCGGCGGTGGCTTTGCGCATGGGAGTGCCTTTCTATCTGGGGCGTGCGGCGCCGCGCGGCTTGCTTACGGGTTTGCCGCGCAACATTTCGCGATAGAGGGTGTACAGACCGGAACCGACGATCAAGAGAATACCTGTCCATGTCGTCGCGTCCGGCGTCTCGCCGAAGAACAGGAAACCCCATAGGACAGCCAGCAGCAGGGCGGTATATTCGAAAGGCGCGATCAGGCCGGCCTCCGCGATCCTGTAGGCCTGCGCCAGGGAATAGGCGATCACTGCCGACAATACGCCGATCAGCGCCAGGGTCGGATAGTCATCTGCAGGCGGCCAGACCCAGGAAAGAAACAGAAAGTTCAAGCTGGGATGGATCCGGTCGACGAAGCGCCCGTCCCCGACCGTCAGAAACATCAGCACGCTGACCAGGATAAAGGTGAAATGAATGGTGATGCCCAGAACAGAGGCGGGTTCCGACACGCCCAGCCGTCGGGTCATCATCTGCATCATGGCGTAAGAGAGAGCGCCCAGTATCGGGCTGATTGCGATCCACTGAAACAGACCCGATCCGGGCCGCAGCATCACGACGACGCCCGCGAAACCGATGAAGACCGCACTCCATCGATACCAGCCGACCTTCTCTCCCAGAAACGGGATCGACAGGATTGTGATGAACATCGGGGCGACAAAAAAGATGGCGTTGGCTTCGGCCAGCGGGATCTCCGCCAGCGCCACGAAATACAGAGAATTGGCCATCACCACAAAGAATGCGCGAAGCGCCAGCAGGGGCAGTCTCTCGGTAATCAACCGTCCCCAGGCCCCTTCGAAATGCACCAGCACCAGCATGAAGGGCAGGGCCCCGACCGACCGGATCAGCACAATCTCATGCAGGGGATAGTCCCGGCTTATTCCTTTGATCAGGGCATCCTGGATGGAGATTGCCGTCATCGCGATCAGAATGGCCAGAATGCCAAATCCGTTCCGATTGCCCGTGGCGGCCGTCTCGTTCACAAGGACCCCCATTGCGCCATAGCCCCGTAACGGCGTAGCAGACGGGCATCCGTTCGAAAGATCAAGCGGCGGATGGAAACCCGCTGCAATAACTGTTGTGGCGTCCTGTCAAAGCTGTGATCGCGAATTGTATTGCCCCGTCTGCGCTGACGTGGTGCCTCTCGTGCCGTCTTATCTTCAGCGTGGACCGTTCCCCATGACCGACCCTTCGTCCGAAATCATCCTTCACAACTATCCGCAATCCCCCGTCGCGGAGAAAGTGCGTGTCGCGCTTGGGATCAAGGGACTTTCCTGGCGCTCTGTAGAAATCCCGCGCCTGCCGCCCAAACCGATGCTGACCAAGCTCAGCGGCGGTTACCGGCGTACGCCCGTGATGCAGATCGGTGCGGATATCTATTGCGACAGTCAGTGCATTATCCGCGAGTTGGAGCGTAGACATCCCACCCCCGGTTTCTTCCCGACGCAGGATGACGGATTGATGTGGTGCCTCAGCCGCTGGACCGACGGGCTTTTGCTGGACCATTCGGTGAAGGTTGTGTTGGGCGCCGGGGTGGACAATCTGCCGGCGGATTTTGCCGAGGATCGCGGGCGACTCTACCTTGGAACCGACTGGGCAGAGCGCTTGCGGGCGGCCAACGCGGAACTCCCGCACTTGGTCTCCCAAATCCGTGCGCCGCTGTCCTGGTTGGACCGGCAATTGTCCGACGGGCGGCGCTTCCTGCTCGGCAATGACGCCGCAGCCATCGATGCCCAGGTCTACTACTGCGTCTGGTTTCTGCGCGGCCGTTGGGAGCAGGGACCGGCCTTCCTGTCCGAGTTCGAGAATCTGATGCATTGGGAGTCTGAAATCCTGAAGATGGGGCACGGCAGCAGCACGGACATGTCCGAGGAAGAAGCGATAGAGCGGGCGGGTGAATGCACGCCGGTTGCCGTTTCAGGCGACGACCCGAACGACCCGCAGGGATTGGCCCCCGGTATGGAGGTCGTTGTCTCTCCCGATGTCGACGGCGGCGAGCAGCCGGTGGAAGGCGTCGTCGTCGCCGTCAGTCCGGAGACCGTGACCCTGCACCGCAAGGACGCTGATGTCGGGGATTTGCATGTGCATTTCCCGCGCGCCGGTTACAAGGTGGTCATTGCCTGACCGGATAGGGATTCACCACGCACGGCGGAGCGGGCATTCCTGGAGGGGACCGTGGGTGAGCGTCTAAGAGACGACACTCGTGAAACTTCTAAGGTCGATCAATCCGCGCCCGACATTTCGGGTCCCCGCTTCTCTTTCCGGAAGGGATGAATGCACTGCGCCAGGAAACCGTCGGGCATCGGTTCGTGGATGCCGATATCCTGGGGCGGGCGATAGTCGCCGCGGAAATAGGTTCCGAAAATCTGATCGAAGATGACCAGATTCTCGCCATAATTCCTGTTGCCCTCTTCAAGCTTCTTGGAATGGTGCCAGCGGTGCAATTCGGGTGTGTTGAAGACAAGGCTAAGCCAGCCGAAGCGCATATCCACGTTGCAGTGGGTCAGAATACCGATAAAGGCGGTGATCGCGCTGACCCATTTGAAGATTTCGACCGGCGCGCCGATCAGGAACAGAAGCGGCTGGCTTAGGATGATGCTGGCGGCGGTATCGACGAAGTGAAACCGGCCCGTATTGATCACGGTCAGCCGCCGGGTGCTGTGATGGATGGCGTGGAAACGCCACAGCGGGGCCCATTCGTGCGCGATCCTGTGGGCGGCGTAGAGCCCGGCCTCGGCGATCACCAGTCCCAGGATGATCTGCGCCCAAAGCGGCCACTGCGTCGGCCAGATTGCGCTGGCCTCCGGCGACAGGGCTTCGGCCGCGCCATAGACCGTTCCCACCGCGACCAGCACCTGAACGGCTCCCTTGTTGAAAAATGTGTGCGACAGGTCGGTCAGGATCTGGCCGTCATTGGGAAGCCAGCTTCGTTCGAAGGGCTTGAGATGCTCCAGGGTGAAGAGGGTCAGCGCCAGGCCCAGATACAGAAGATTGAACCACAGGAAGGCGTATTCCTGCTGCATGACTTGGGCATTCAGGGCGATACAGGAGGCGAAGATGGCTGGCCACAGTCCGTAGGCGATTGCCGTGGACACGGCGTTCCGCAAAGTCATGCTGTCTGTTTCCCCAACAAGGCAGGCCGTTAAGCGAGACCGGAGAAATCTTATGGCCCGTCTTTGGGGCGTGGCGCAAGGGCGTCTGCGCCGCCGGGCGAGAGTGTCGCAAGCAGGGCGGGGAGGATGAGAACGGTCGCAACCAGGATCGCCGCGATACCGATCAGCAACAATTGCCCCATGCTGGAAAGGCCCTGGTTTTCGGCGATGGACAGGGTGCCGAAAGACACCGCCGTGGTCAGGCCGGAAAGGACGATGGCGCGCGGGGTGGTGGAGGCCAGCACCGACGCCAGGCTTCTTTCTTCCCGCCAGCGCATGATCATATGTACGCCGTTGTCGACCCCCAAGCCCAGGATCAGGGGCAGGACGATGATGTTGGCGAAGTTGAACGGGATGTCGAAGACGACGCCGGCGCCGGCTGTGATCAGCCCGGCCAGCAGCAGCGGCGTCATCACCAGCAAACTGTCCCGCACGGACCGCAAGACCAGGATCAGGACCAGCGCGATTCCGGCCAGCGCGATGCCCAGCGCCTGAAAGAAGGCGTTCACGATGATATTTGCGATCCCAACCTCCAGAGCCGGTGTGCCGGTCGCATCCGGGTATTGGGTTTGTACGGCTTCCACAAAACGCCTGAGCGCCGCGTGATCCGTTAAGGCGCCGGCGGGAGAAACGGCGACCCGCAGCCTGCCGTCCTCGGTCTCGTTCAGCCGCCGGACCGGGACGGGAAGATCCTCGTAGGGCAGGGGGGCGGCGGACAGGGCTTCGGTCAGGGTATCCAGCGTCGCCGGAAGATGGCGTGTCAGCGCGGTTTCGAACCGGGCGAGATCCGCCGGATCCGCGCCGATAGCCGCCAGATCCTGCTGCAAGACCCGCATCCTTTCCGCCAATTCCGGATCCGCATGGCGCGACCCTTCATCCAACGCCTTGAGGAGCCGTGCAAGGGCTTCTTCACGGGCTGCCGGTGTCAGGTCCGATTTTCTGTCCGGTGGGTTCAATGACGGCCACAAGACAAAGGCGGCGTCTTCCAGGATCAGAAGCTTCTCTTCCTGATCGCCGGGGATCGCATCGTACGGCGTTTCCGCCGCACCGACTTCCGGTAGCGCCTCCAGGTCCCGTACGGCAGCGATGGCGGCATCCCGGTCCGGCGTCAGGACTGACAGCGAGTAGGAGGTGACCCAGCCGTCGGCCTGCAGATCGAGGAAGGTCTGGACCGACTCGGAATTGGAACCCTTAAGGCCAAGGGTGTTGAAATCGAAGGTCGTGCGCGATGCAAGGACCGCACTGCCGACCGCCAGCGCCGCCGCCAGGAAAAGGATCGTGCGCGCGGCTTTCGTCACGGCCAAGGACAAGCGTTCCGTGCCCGGCAGCGGCAAGGCGATGTCCCCGGACACCGGTCTCCCCATCAGGCTGGCCAAGGCGGGCAGAAGCGTGAAAGCCATCAGCGCCGCCACCGCCAACCCGATGGCGGAGATCGCTCCCAATTCGGCGAGCCCCCGGTAATCCGTCGGCAGGAAAGACAGGAAACCGATTGCCGTGGTCGCCGCCGCCAGCAGAACGGCACGCCCGGTCCTGCCAACGACGGTCGTGGCTTGAGAGGCCGCGTCACCCTGTCCGTCCGTTTCCGACAGGCGAAGCATGACATGTATGGCGAAATCGATCCCGAGCCCCAGGAACAGCACGGCGAAGGCGACGGAAAGTATGTTCAATGTGCCGACGCTTGCCGCCGCGGCGGCGGCGGTCAGCACCAATCCGCATAACAGGGTGATCAGACAGGCGGCGATGGCGCGCAGCGAGCGAAACCCCCACCACAGAACAACAGCCAGAAAAGCCAGCGAAAGTGTCCCCGCCACCTGGACGCTGTAAAGCGCGCTTTGAAGCTCTTCATGGCTCAGCGCACCACGGCCGGTCATGCGCAGGGTCAGGCCGTTTTCAGCGGTGATGCCAAGCTCGGCCGCCGCTGCTCGGATTACCCGCGACCCCTCGGCTTCCGCACCTTTGGCGCTGTCGTCGTCCAGCAATCCCTGAACGATCAAAATGCCCCGGGTCGGAGCCGCAGCCTCTCCGAACAACGTGGCCCGCCAGGAAACCGGCATTGGGAGGTCTTCGCCATGGGCCCGGACCGCCTGTTCCAGTGGCGTGAAAAAGCGCAGGAAACTCGATCCGGACGGACGCTCCGCTGTAGGGGCGGTCAAGGCGGCCAAAGCTGCGACGCCGTCTAGTGTCGGGGATCGCGAAAGGGCGCTCAGCGCGGGTTGTGCGGCCAGCAGAGTGTCCGAGACCCGGATCAACGACGGCACATCCAGACGCAAAAGGCCATATTGCTTAGCGAAATCAGAGAATTGCGGCGCGTCGACCCTTCGGAAAAGATCGGTTCTTGTCTTAAGCCGATCATGGAGCGCCAGAACCGCCCAGGCCACGGAATCCGCGTTGCCGCCGTCGATAACGACGACGTTCAAGCGTCTTTGATCGGGCAGTGACTGCTTATAGGCATTGTAATTTCTTAAAAACGTAACATTTTGCGGGATGAGCTTGGTTGTGTCGCTCTCCAGTTCGAGGGTGATCGCCGCATACCAACCCGCAGCCAGGGTCGCCACGGCGCACCCCAGCACGACGCCGAGAGGACGCCGTAGAGCCAGCGCCGCCACTGCGACGGCAAATGTAATCAACGGTGTCCCAAGGCGTTGCACGGAGTTTGTTCGTCCCATAGGCGGGGCAAAGATGCCTAGTCTGTTTTACGTCAATGCCGGTGCGCAAACGCATCGGTCTATTGCATTATTTTATTTTACGAGGTCTGACCGGATGCAATTCCGTTTGCAAGTTTATCCTCTTTTTGGACGCCGCCTGTCACTGGCGGCCGCCGCCCTGTTTCTTGCGGGGGCGTTCTTCTTCGGTCAGCCGGCGGCCGGGCAACCTCATAACGCGCCGGAGAGTGTTGTCGAGCATTTTCAGGACGGCCTTCTCTACACGATACAGAACTTCACTTCGATGCAGTACGATACCCGAGTGGCAAGTATGGAGGCGCTGATCGCTGAGACATTCGACGTGCCGCGGATTGCACGCACGGTGCTGGGACCCGTCGCCTACAGATCGTTGGAGGATGGCAAGCGGCAGACCTATGTGGGTCTGTTTACCCGTTACATCGTCGCCACGCAGAGCCATGGGTTGAGCGCTGAGGACGGTCAGAGCTTTTCTGTTCAAGGGCGGCGCGACGGCGCCCGGCGTTCGGTAATCGTCGACGGGCTCTACAGCGAAGCCGACGGAAGCGAGACGCAGGTTTCCTATATACTCACACAAGACCGGGATGTCTGGCGGATCGTCGATGTCATTGTTGATGGGGCCGTCAGCGAGGTTTCGCTGAGGCGTTCGGAATTTGCTGCAGTCGTGCGCGACCAGGGGGTCGATGGGCTGCTGAATGCGTTGAACGAGAAAATCGCCGAGCTGCGGAGCGACGCGCTGGCGGCTGGAGAGCAATAATGGCCGACGGCATGGATATGGAACCGAAGAAAAGCCCGCGCGCTACGGTTTTGAGCGAGGCGAAGCATGGTTTGTTTGTCTCCGTTCTGATCGGCGGGGCGGGCGTGATCCTGGCCGGGTTCGCCGCGTTCGCATCCGTGTCTAGCACGGTGGATGTATGGCTGTGGCAACTGATCATTCAATCCCGGCCCACAAACGACTATTTCGACCCGTCGCGATTGCTGGTGATTTGGGGCCTGCTGGGTGCTTGGTTGATCGCCGTCGGTGTGTCTCTCACGGTGTGGCGAAGAGCGGCGTTTGCCGCCCCGGCCATCGACAATGCCGCGTTCGCGGCCACCGCCGCCGCGACCGTGGTCATGATCCTTTATACGACCTTTCATCTGTCCTGGGTCGCCTTTCCGGATTGGGTGTGGCGCGAGGACGGTTTCTTCGAGTATCTGACCGTTGGTATCCTTGTGGTCTCCAGCGTCTGTATGTTCGCGTCCGCCAGGCGGATCGGCGGGCGGCACGGCCGCTGGCCGCGCCTGGTTCTTCTTGGGTTCGGTGTCCTTTTGTTCCTGGCGGCCATGGAGGAGATCAGTTGGGGGCAGCGTATCTTGGGCATTGAGACGCCGGAACCGCTCAAAGCGGTCAATGCGCAGGAAGAAATCAATGTCCATAACCTTTTCGTCGGATACAACGAAGTCATTCGGATGGTGCTGGCGCTGTGCATCTCCAGCGCTTTCCTGATAGCGGCGCGCAGGCCGCGATGGTTGGACCGACTGAAACTGAACGCCATTCTACCGGACGGCCGGTACTTCTATTTCCCGATCGTGCTGATTCCGGCGCACATCTACGATGAGATGTTCGAACAGGTTCTGTCTTTCCTGATCCTGTTCTACGCCACCGATATAGCGGTTCGGGCGTTCGGCCTTGGCTGGTCGCGGCACGGCTCTCTTCGAAAGCCGTCCTCTTACCCTGCCGAGTAAGCGAACCCTGGACGCGGGGTCACAATACTGATTACGCACCCCTGATTGGCAGGACCGTCAGCGCGGTTTAAGGCATTCCGATGTCCACGATTCAACCGTCCGCGCAGCCCGCTAACCCTGCCCGTATGTCCCAGGCCCGGGCCGTGCTGGCCTTTTCCTTGGGCTGCACCTTCTTTGCCTATGCGTTTGTGCAGCGCGTCGCGCCAAGCGTGATGGTCGACGAATTGATGCGCGACTTCGCCGTCGGCGGGGCGGTTCTGGGAAATCTGTCCGCATTTTACTTCTATGCCTATTCCGGCGTGCAGATACCGGTCGGCATTCTGATGGACCGCTACGGTCCGCGGCGGCTGCTGACCTTCACGTTGTTGCTATGCGTCGTGGGCAGCGCGCTTTTCGCCTATAGCGACGATGTCGCCACTGCGTCCTTGGCCCGGGCGATCATCGGCGGCAGCGTGGCCTTCGGCTATGTCGGCACCATGACCATCGCCGCGCAACAGTTCTCACCGCAACGGTTCGCAATGTGCGTCGGGCTATTGCAGGCGGTCGGCATGGCGGGCGCGGTGGTCGGGCAGGCGCCCTACCGGGTGCTGGTGGATGCGACGGGCTGGCGGGACGCTCTGCTTTGGACCGGCGGGGCGGCGCTTGTGCTCGCTTTCGCAGTTTGGATGATCGTCCGCGATGGCGAGCGGCATGTCGAACCGGGCGGGAAGCTGCTGGACGGTATCCGCCAGGCCCTGCGGAACCGGGAAACCTGGTTGAATTCCGTGGTCGGCCTTGCCTTGTCGGCGCCGATGCTGGCGCTGGGCGCTTTGTGGGCGGTGCCGTTCCTGACAACGGTGCATGCTCTGCCGAAAACAGAAGCGGCGGCGGTTGCCTCCAGCCTGTTCATCGGATGGGGGATCGCGGCCCCGTTCGTCGGCGGCCTGTCGGATCGGATCGGCCGGCGAAAGCCCGTTCTCATTGTTGGTCTGATCCTGTCGATTGCCGGCCTTTCGGTTTTGGCGCTGTCGCCGAACCTCCCAGTTCAGGCGCTCTACGCCACGTTTGCGGTAACCGGAGTGGGGGGCGCGACGATGATCCTCACCTTCGCCCTATGCCGCGAGACGACTCCGCTTTGGGCTCGGGGCGCCGCGCTTGGGGTCGTGAACGGCGCCGTGACGGGCAGTGGCGCCTTGTTCCAACCCTTGCTCGGCTGGGTCCTGGATTCGCTTTGGCGCGGGGCTGAGTCCGACGGCGCCCGAATCTACACCTTCGAAGGATATCAACTTGCAATCACATGCTTGATATTTTCTTCAACTATCGCGTTGGTTGCGTCGTTTTTCCTAAGGGAAACATACTGCAAACAACAACGATAAGTCTTAGTAATCTGAAAATATTTAATTTTACTTAGATTGAATTCGCATCCAATCCATAGGATTGGAAAAGTATATCCGATAATTCTTTTTTTATAATACATCTGGAAGTACTTTCCTGGCGGAGGCATTCAAGGGGATTGGGGGGCAGATTCTCAAATGGGGGCTCGTTTGAGGATCTTTCATTCATCTTCAGTCGGGGAACTTGAAATGCTTTGGAAGGCGCCACCTCAAAACGATCGGTATAAGCGGATGCTGGACGACGTTCCGGTCGCCGTGATGACCTGCGACCTGGCCGATTTCCGGATCGATTACGTAAACGCGGAAAGCATCCAACGTTTGCGCGATATCGAGCATGTCCTGCCTTGCAAAGCCGACGACATCGTCGGCCAGTGCATCGATATCTTTCACAAGAATCCATCGTATCAACGCGCGATGCTCAGCGATCCCTCCAATCTGCCACACAGGGCACTGATCGAGATCGGCGGAGAATTTCTCGACCTGCATGTCACCGCGCTGCAAGACGAAAAAGGCGGCTACAGCGGCCCGATGCTTGCGTGGAGCGTCGTTACCGACCGGGTCAAGGCCGAGGCCGCCGGACAACAACAGCAACAGATGCTGGATCAGTTGCCGTTGGCGGTCATGTTCGTTGAGCCGCAGAACTTCACCATTACCTTTGCGAACGAGGCCAGCACGAAGACGCTGCGCCAGTTGGAGCATCTGATTCCCTGCAAGGCCGACGATCTGATCGGGCAATGTGTGGACATATTCCACAAGAACCCGGCGCACCAGCGCAGGATCTTGAGCGATCCGTCGAACTTGCCTCATCACACGCAAATCAAGCTTGGGGAAGAGACGCTGGATCTCAGGGTCAGCGCCGTGATGGACGGCAAGGGGGATTACGCCGGCGCGATGCTCTCCTGGTCGGTGATCACCAGCCAGGTCAACTTGGCGGCGTCGATGACCCGCATGGCCGACTCAGTATCCGGTTCGTCCGACGAAATGCGCAATTCCGCGCAGATGTTGGCCGCCAGCGCCGAAGAAACCTCGACACAGTCGCAGACCGTGGCGTCGGCCGCCGAACAGTTGACGGCGTCGATCACTGAAATCACCGCACAGATGACGAAAGCCACCGAGTCCACGTCGGAAGCCGTCGAACAAGCCAAACGGTCCAACGAAATGGTTCGGGGTCTGTCCGACTCCGCGAACAGGATCGGCGATGTGATCAAGCTGATCACCGACATTGCCGCGCAAACGAACTTACTGGCGCTAAACGCGACCATAGAAGCCGCCCGCGCCGGGGAATCCGGCAAGGGCTTCGCCGTCGTGGCGAACGAAGTGAAGACTTTGGCGACACAGACCTCCCGGGCGACCGAAGAGATCGCTTCGCAGGTCGCCGCGATTCAAGGGGCGACCAACGACGCGGTGACGACGATTGCGGCGATTACCAAAATGATCGATCAGGTCAGCCAGATTGCGACCGGAATCTCCGGCGCGGTCGAGGAACAGTCCGCCGCCACGCGTGAAGTCACCATGAACATCAATGGTGTGACGCAGGCGTCGACGGAGACCGGCAGCGCGGCGTCGCAAATGCTGAACGAGGCGGAAAGTCTTGCGTCCAATTCGGTGGACCTGAAGAAGGAAGTGGGTGGGTTTCTGGAGACCTTGAGCAAATAGACGGTTCTGGTTCGCTCAAATTCCGCGCGGCGGAACCGTATAGGCAGCTTCCGTCTATCGGCGGCGGTCATTTCGGAGGCCCTTGGGGCTGGAAAGCCCCGGGCCGCTGTGCCAAAACCCCCGCGCGAGCGGATCCGCATGGGGCGGGCCGCAGAGAGTTTTGGGCTTCCACGTGACCGAACCTGCTGCGAACGCAAATGAACCGCTTGTCCTGGCGGTGCCGAAAGGCCGCATTCTTAAGGAATTGCGGCCTTTGCTGCGGGAAGCCGGGATTGAGCCCGAGCCCGCCTTTGACGATCCTTCGGCGCGCCAATTGCGCTTCGGAACAAACCTGCCCTATCTGACGATCATTCGCGTGCGCAGTTTCGACGTGGCGACCTTTGTCGCCTTCGGCGCGGCGCATCTGGGCGTTGCGGGCAATGATGTGCTGATGGAATTCGATTACCCGGAGCTTTACGCGCCCGTGGATCTGGGGATCGGCCATTGCCGTCTGGCCGTGGCTGAGCCCGCGGAAATGATCGGCAGCGACGACCCGAGCCAATGGAGCCATATCCGCGTGGCGACAAAATATCCGGGCGTCACCCGGAAGTACTTTGAGGCGCGGGGCGTGCAGGCGGAGTGCATCAAACTGAACGGCGCCATGGAACTGGCGCCGGGGATGGGCCTTTGCCGGCGGATTGTGGATTTGGTTTCCACGGGCCGGACCTTGAAAGACAATGGCCTGGTGGAGATTGAGAAGATCGCGGATGTCACAAGCCGGCTGATCGTCAACCGCGCGGCGCTGAAAACGCGTCCCTTGGAACTCGGCCCCTGGGTCGACCGTTTCGCCGAGGTGGCCCGTGCCGCGTAAACTGTTCACCGATAGCGCCGGTTTCGAGGCGGATTTCATAGAGCTTCTGGGCCTTAAACGGGAGATGGAGGAGGATGTCGATCAGGCGGCCGCCGACATTCTGGCGGACGTCCGCGCTCGGGGTGACGCCGCCGTGGTGGAATACACAAATCGCTTCGACCGGATGGAAATAACCGCCGAGCAGCTTGCCGTAACAAAGGCGGAAATCGATGAAGCGGAAGCCGCCTGTTCCGCCGAAACGCTGGACGCCCTGAAGATCGCCGCGGACCGGATCCGCAGCTATCACCAACGCATGCTGCCCGAGTCCTTTTCCTATACGGACGAAGAGGGAATCGAACTGGGCGCGCGCTGGACGGCGATTGCGGCGGCCGGCCTGTATGTGCCCGGCGGGCTGGCGGCCTATCCCAGTTCGGTGCTGATGAACGCCATTCCCGCGGCGGTGGCGGGGGTGGAGCGGCTGGTCATGGTTGTGCCCACGCCGGACGGCGTCCTCAATCCTTTGGTCATGGCGGCGGCGAAGCTGGCCGGCGTGACGGAAGTCTACCGCATCGGCGGTGCGCAGGCGGTGGGCGCGCTGGCTTATGGGACGCAGACCGTTCGTTCCGTGGACAAGATCGTCGGACCGGGCAATGCCTTTGTCGCGGCGGCCAAACGCCGGGTCTTCGGCACGGTCGGGATCGACATGATCGCGGGACCGTCGGAGATCCTGGTGGTCGCCGACGCCGCGAACGACGCCGGTTGGATCGCCGTCGATCTTTTGTCCCAGGCCGAACACGATCCTTCCGCGCAGTCGATCCTGATCACCGATAGTCCCGCCTTCGCTGAGGCGGTGGAAGCGGCTGTCGCGCGCCGCCTGGAAACTCTGCCCAGGGCGGACATCGCGGGGGAAAGTTGGCGGGAGCACGGCGCGGTGATCGTCGCGGGCTCTCTTGAAGAAGCGGCGCCGCTGGTCGACCGGATCGCGCCCGAGCATCTGGAACTGGCGGTGGCCGATCCCGATGCTTTAAGCGCCCGGATCCGCAATGCCGGGGCGATCTTCCTCGGACGCTATACGCCCGAGGCGGTGGGCGACTACATCGCCGGTCCCAACCATGTCCTGCCAACGGCCCGCAGTGCGCGTTTTTCCAGCGGATTGGGTGTCCTGGACTTCATGAAGCGGACCTCGTTGATCAAGTGCGACGCAAACGGGCTTGCGGCCATCGGCGGTGCAGCGGTAACCCTGGCCGAAGCCGAAGGGTTGCAGGCGCACGCGCGCTCCATCGACATTCGCTTGAACCGCGCGACCTGATATAGCTTTCTATGCAGATGGATGAGGCCGGGGGTAGGGGACTGCTCCGCGGATGCAGTCCGTTGCGCTTACATGCGTGGGTAAACAGGGTACACATCGATACCGAGATAGGACGAGGGAGTGGCTATGACCGACTTCGCCGAGCATCACCGGATCCGGGACCTTAAGCTTGTAGAGAAAAACGTCATCAAGCGCAGCCGGGAAGTCGAGCATGAGCGCGCGGTCGCGCTCTACGATCTTCTCGACCGCAACCGTTTCAAACTGGTCGATGGGACCGAGGGTCCCTATACGGTGCATCTCTCTATCGACGACGACGGCAAGCGGCTGGTCTTCCAGATCAATGACGAGGAGGACGCGGCGGAGCTCAACAGGAGCAATCTTCTGATGACGCCGTTCCGGCGGCTGATCCGCGACTATTTCCAGATCTGCGAGAGCTACTACAACGCGATCAAGAAACTCTCGCCAAGCCAGATAGAGACAATCGATATGGCGCGCCGGGGATTGCACAACGAAGGGTCCGACATGCTGCGCGACCGGCTGGAGGAGCAGTATCTGATGGACAAGGCGACGGCCCGGCGGTTGTTCACCTTGGTCTGCGTCCTGCACATTCGCGGTTAGAGTTGGCGGGGGAATCGGCCTCATGTTCAGCGACGAGCTTCCGGACGCGGTTTTGTTCTGCTGCACGCAGAACGCCGTCCGGTCGCCGATGGCGGAGGGGATTTTGAAGTCGCTGATGGGAACCAAGATCTATGTGGATTCGGCGGGCGTACGCACCAGCGACGCCGACGGTTTCATGATGTCCGTTATGGAGGAAATCGGCGTCGACATGACCAACCACAGGCCGAAGAGTTTCGACGAGTTGGAGGACACCTACTACGACCTGATCATCGCGCTGTCGCCGGAGGCGCAGCACCACGCCATCGAATTGACCCGCACCATGGCGTGCGATGTAGAGTTCTGGAACACCTTCGATCCATCGATCATCGACGGCAATCGCGACACTCAATTGGACGCCTTCCGGCAAGTCCGCGATCAATTGACCCAGCGCATCAAGAAACGCTTTCAGGTGGACGGCGGCGCATGAGCCCGGGCCGCCCGACCTTCGTTTTGGCCTCGGCCAGCCCCCGCCGGCTCGAACTGTTGGCCAGGATCGGCGTGAATCCCGATGCGGTTGTGCCCGCCGACTTGGACGAGACCCCGGCGACGGGCGAACTGCCCGCTCTCTACGCCGAGCGGGTTGCCCTGGAAAAGGCGAGGGCGGTGGGCGCGGCGCACCCGGAAGCGGTCGTGCTGGCGGCCGACACCGTGGTTGCCGTCGGCCGGCGCATTCTGCCCAAGGCGGAAGACCCCGTGACCGCGCGCGCCTGCCTGAAGCTGCTGTCCGGACGGCGGCACCGCGTCTTTGGCGGTCTGGCGGTTTTGCGTCCCGTATCGGACACGGCCGAGCGCCAAATGCATCAACGGGTGGTGCAAAGCACCGTGACCTTCAAACGCCTGGAGGAGCGCGAGATCGACCTCTATATCGATTCCAGCGACTGGCAGGGCAAGGCGGGCGGCTACGCCATACAGGGCCGCGCAGAGGGTATGATCCGTTTCATCAGCGGCTCCTACAGCAATGTGGTCGGGTTGCCCTTGTTTGAGGTGCGCCAGATCCTCCGGCCCCTTGGCCTCGCCGACTAGCTAAAGCGAACGCAAAAGCATGGATTTAGACACCCTGATCGAAGTTTCTCCGGGCGAAGTTCGGATTGCCGGCCTTGATGGCGGTGGCGTATTGCAAACGCTGGAGATAGAGCGCGCCTCCCGTCCGCCGCTGACAGGCGCGGTGTTTCGCGCCCGGGTCATACGGGTCGAAAAGGCGATGCGGGCGGCCTTTGTGGATTTGGGGGCGTCCGGCGAGGCGCTTCTGCCGAAAGGTAAGGATGCGGATGGCAAGCCGGTGACCGAGGGTCAATGGCTGCTGGTTCAGGGGGTGCGGGAGGCGCAGGGCGAAAAAGGTCCGGCTGTCACCGCCCGCCCGGTGCTGACCGACCGTTATCTCGCCTATGCCCCATACGGTCAGGGGATCGAGTATGACCGGCGGCTGGGGCAGGGGCGGGAACGCGCCGGCGCCGAACAGTCGGCCGAAGCGGCCGCATTGGGGGACGGCGGCTCGAAGGGGGGCTGGAAGGTGCGCCGGCCTGCCGCTGCGGCGGACCCGGATCTGCTGCGCAAGGCGGCAGAGCGTCTGACAGCGCGCTGGGAAGCGACCTTGGACGCAAACAGGGGAGCCAAACCGTTGCTGCTGGAGGCCGCGCCGGACGCCTGGGAACGGGCGGCCCGCGCCGCACCGCCGGGTGGGCGGATCGCGACGGATGACCGCTTGCTGCACAGCCGGATCGAACGGTCGGCGCGGGAGTTCTGGCCCGACCTGCTGCAGGATCTGATGTTCCACAATGAAACGGCTCCCTTGTTCGAGGCTGCGGGCGTCGAAGAACAGATCGACGAGGCCGTGAGCCGCACTGTCCCGCTGGATGGCGGCGGTAACCTGATCTTCGACGAGGCGGAAGCCATGACGGTAGTCGACGTCAATCTGGCGGAGGGTGCGAGTGCTTTGAAAGGGGCGGATGCGGCCGTCCGCCTCAATCTGCGTGCTGCGGAGGCGGTGGGCCGCCAAATTCGCCTGCGCAACCTTTCGGGCCTGATCGTGATCGACTTCGTCAAGATGCAGCGCCGCGCCGAAGGCAAGCGGGTGATCGAAGCGCTGCGCCGTGCGCTGAAAGGGGCGGGCAATGCGGACGTTTTGGGAATGACGGCGGCGGGGTTGGTGGAAGTGACGCGCCAGCGCGTCGGCCCGCGGCTCTCCGATCTAATGCTGACCCCGATTGCGCCGGATCGTCCGGTGACGTCGGAAGCGCTTGCGTGCCGCCTTCTGCGAGAGGCTCTGCGGTTGCGCGGCGGGGGAAAGCCCACACTGACGGCGCCCTCCGGTGTGCTGAACCTGCTGCGCGGGGAGATGGCCGGCGCGGTTGCCGAGACGGAGAAGCGCTTGGGCCAGACTTTGGTATTGTCGGAACGGGCCGACATCGCGCCTGAAGTCCGGATGGAGGTTACCAGATGAGTAAAGCCCCACGAACCCCGGACAGCCGATTAGTGGACGCCGTGGACGCCAAACCCTGCGCCGTATGCGGCCGGCCGGCCCTGGACGCGTATCGGCCGTTCTGTTCCAAACGCTGCGCCGACGTGGACCTGAACCGTTGGCTGGGCGAGCATTACCGCATTCCCACCGACGAACCGGCCGCCGGCGACCCGGAGGACAATGGCGGTTATTCCTGACCGCCGCTGGGATCCGGGCGTTCGCCCGCAGTCTGGCGGCAGCCGCTCGACGGACGCAAAAAACTTTCATAATTCCGCCAAACCGGGCTGGACACACCCCGGCGTTTTCATTATTCAAACCGCTCCTCACGGCGCGCCGGCTTCCGGCGGCCACGGGCCCAGATAGCTCAGTTGGTAGAGCATGCGACTGAAAATCGCAGTGTCGGTGGTTCGATTCCTCCTCTGGGCACCACTTTTCTCCAAGAATTAAGGTTTTCTTATCTGTTTCTTCGGTAATTTTCCGGAGTGAATTACCGTTTTTGCAGAAGTTGAACCGTATCCTTGATTTTCGCTATGCGCTCCTTCGTGTGGAACTCATCTTTTTGGGTGAGGCACTCCATTTGTCCTTTGGAAGCGCGATTTTGGGATGCGAGCTGGTTTGTCGATAGTATCAGGCGTCGATTCGGCCCGCTGTGATACTTTGTGATAGAAGTGTTTTTGGTCCTAAAGGATTACACGCTTAAGCTAATGTGATCGGCGTGTTAACTTCACCGCGTAGAGGTTCGATTGGTCCGTTTGCCGTCTAATAAGAGCAGTCTTGCGATCGGCGGCGTCGGGGTTACGGCCTTGCTTCTGGCAACCCTTCTTTTCCTGCAGGATCTGTATATCGTCCGATCCACGGAGATAGAGCGGTATAAAGTTCGTGCGGTCCAGATTGAGGCGGCGGTAACCAGGTCTATAGCCGTAACCAAAGCGCGCTTGCAGTCGCTGGTTGCTTTCTTCGAGTCGAACTCGGTTGTTTCGGAGCGCGAGTTTTCGACGTTCGTTCGCGGCGCCCGGATCTTCGACCAAGGGCTTCACCTGCGCGCAATTGGGGTCATGCCGATGATGCAGACAACCCAGTTGGAGGCGCTGAACCAAGGCGTGGTCGGACGGTTAAGGGATAGAAATGGCTTGGGCTATCCGGACTGGAAACCTATTCAAGCCAGCGGGCAGGAGTTCTACCTGCCTGTCGTTTACGCCGCCGCGCCAAGGGGCGTTCCCAGCGCCGTTGGTTACGATCTGGCGACGGACGGGGTGCGGGTCCAAACCGCGCTGGAGGCGCGACGGACAAGAAAGGTCCTGATGACGTCGCCGGTGGTTCTGTCTGAGGATCGGGACGAAGATTATCACAGCGTGCTGTTACTGGCGTACACGGACAAGGGTAATCTCGGCTTTCGCAGCGTTGGGCCGCCTGGCGATGAGTTTCCCACAATGATCGCAATCGGGTATACGCCGGGGAAACATCTGGATGCCCTGTTCAAGACACTCAACGATCTTGAATTCCGCATTTCCGTGACGGACATAACAGTGGCGGAGCAGCCGGTGCCCGTGTTCGCGAACCGGGGTGCGTCGTCGGCGGAACTGATCCATGAGAGCAGGATCAGATTTTCCGGCAGAGTATGGTCGATAAGGTTCGAAAAGGCAGTGCCAAGCCTGTTCAGCATCACGCCGACGCTCACCTACGGATCCTATTTCCTGGGATGCGCAATAATCTTGTTTCTTGGGTATGTCGCGCGCCGGGTCGTTCTGAATGAAGCCTATCTTGAGGACAGAGTGGCGGCTCGCACGGCCGAGGTCGAGGAAGCTCAGGAAAAACTGAACCAGGCCTTGGTCGACGCAGAACAGGCGAACCAGGCAAAATCGGAGTTTCTGGCGACCATGAGCCACGAGTTCCGTACGCCGTTGAATGCGATACTGGGCTTTTCAGAGGTCATTCACCATCAGACCTTCGGGCCGGTCGGATCGGAGCGGTACTCGCAATACGCCGAAGACATTCACAAGAGCGGGCAACATATGTTGCAACTGGTCAACGATATCCTCGACCTGTCCGCGATTGAGGCAGGCGCGCTCGAAATGCGGATGGAGCCTCTTGATGTCTATAGAATTATGGAAGACATCGGGCCGATCTGTCAGGAGATCGCGCATGGGAAGGACATTCGGGTCCTTCAAAGGGTCGGTGATGACGTACCCAGGATTCTGGCCGACGAACGGGCTGTTAAACAAATCGTCATGAATCTCGTTTCCAACGCCGTGAAGTACTCGGCCTCCGGCTCTGAAGTTGAGATTGCGGCAGTGCAGCGGGAGAATTGGGTCGAAGTACATGTTTGCGACAGCGGCGAAGGCATCGCGAAAGAGAGGGTTGAGCGGTTGCTGAAACCGTTTGTCCGTGGCGAGACGAACCCGCATGTAAGCCACGATGGCGCGGGGCTCGGCCTGTCGATCGTCAATCTTCTTGTTTCCAGACACAAGGGCAAGCTTCAGATCGACAGTGTTTTGGGGGAAGGAACGTCGGTCATCGTATCTTTCCCCATGGCGTCCGGGGTTGAAAACGCAGATGCCGATACATCCGAGTGAGAAGAACTAGGGACGTGGCTGCTTGCCCGACGCCTGTCCGGCAATAGTGAAGAGGCTCCGACAGTCGAGGGAACCGCTGGGAGCGCAAATATCGCCGACTGCACCGTCTGAGGTGTCAGACGTTTTCGCTCCCATCCGCGAAGCGGCTGCAAAGACCGGGTACTCTCCATCGACCCTCCGTTATTTTACGGTATCTTGGTAGTGAAGATTCAGGTGTACGGTGACGATTTCCGCGCCGCCGGCTGTAACAGGTGCGAATCGGGATTGGACTGCATTTGTATTCGTATTATCTTATAAAACTAATGCGGCAATAAACTTCGGTCTAAAGGTCCCGTTTTTGAACCTTATACCCTTTAAGAACAGCCTTACGATTATTGGAGCCGTGGTGGCTGCGTTGCTTTTTGCAACCTATATTTTCCTGCAAGAGTTGCTTTTCGTTCGTGCGTCAGAGATCGAGCGCTACCGGGGGCGGGCGATCCAGATTTCCGAAGCGGTTACCAGATCTGCGGAGATCACACAGGCGCGTATGCAGGCGGTCGTCGCCTTCTTCGAGTCGAGCGTCGCCGTGTCCGAGCTGGAATTCGCGACATTCGTTTGGGAGGCAGGTATCTTCGACCAAGGCCCGCACTTGCGCGCAATCGCCGTTATGCCGCTGCTGCGAAAAGTCCAGTTGGAGACGGTGAACAGGCGCATCGCCAACAGGGCGGTCGACCGTGCCGATGCAGGATATCCCGCATGGACGCCTATCCAAGCCAACCCAAGGGATCTGTATGCCCCGGCCGTCTATGCGGCATCTCCAAACGGTATTGATACCGTGGTCGGCTACGACCTGGCGACGGACCCCACGCGGCTGCAGACCGCCCTTCAAGCGCAACGGTTTGGCGGCATTCGTATGACCGCCCCTGTCGTCTTGACCCAGGACAGGCATGTCGACCGGCAGAGTGTCCTGCTTTTGGCATATACCGACAAAGCACGTCTTGGATACCGCGATGTGGATCACTCCGGAGGCGGGTATCCGACATTGATCGGGGTCGGCTATACGCCGGGGAAACATTTGGAAGCTTTATTTTCGGCCCTGAACGACCTGCAGTTCCTGATCTCGGTGAAGGATGTGACGGTGCCGGAGCAGCCTGTCCCATTGTTCAAGGATCCGAGTCCAGCCGATGCGCAATTGATTTACGAAAGCAGCGTCGAATTTTCGGGCCGTGTTTGGGCTCTCCGGTTTGAAAAAGCGGTGCCGAATCTCACGGGTGTCGCACCGACATTGACTTACGCCTCCTACATCTTGGGCTGCCTGATGATCCTGCTCATGGGGGTTGTCGCGCGCCGCATCGTCAGGAACGAGGCAATATTGGAAAAGCGGGTCGCCACCCGTACGTCGGAACTGGAAGAAGCCAAGGAGCAGTTGAACAAGGCCTTGGTCGACGCGGAACGGGCGAACCAGGCCAAGACCGAGTTTCTGGCGACCATGAGCCATGAATTTCGCACGCCGCTGAACGCCATTCTCGGCTTCTCGGATGTTCTGCACCAGCAGGTATTCGGGCCCATTGGCGCGGAACGGTACAAGCAATACGCCGCCGACATTCATAAGAGCGGCCAGCATATGCTGCAGTTGGTGAACGATATACTCGACCTGTCGGCGATTGAAGCCGGCGCCCTGGAGATGCACAAAAAGCCGCTTGATGTCTTTAGTGTGATCCAGGATGTCGGCGCGGTCTGCCGTGAAATCGCGAGCGCCAAGGATATTCGGGTTGTTCTGCATGTTAGCGACGGCCTGCCCAATGTCCTTGCCGATGAACGGGCGGCGAAACAGATTATCATGAACCTCGTATCCAATGCGGTTAAATATTCCGCACCGGGCTCGGAAATAGAAATTACGGCGAGCCCGCATCGGCGCACGGTCCAAGTCTGTGTTTCGGACATGGGTGAAGGTATCCCGCGGGGGAAGATCGACCGTATTCTGAAGCCGTTCGTCCGTGGAGAGTCGAACCCCCATATCAGCCACGACGGCGCTGGTTTGGGACTGTCCATCGTGAGCGTTCTTGTCGCCAAGCACGACGGCGAGCTTCGGATCGATAGCACCGTCGGGGAGGGAACCGCGGTTACCGTGTCGTTCCAAGCGGTGCCTTTGGATGAAGTCAGCGGCGGAAGAGAGGGGGGCGTGCGCGACGGGGAAATCCGCAGAGCTACCTAGCCGCGCGTGGCTACCGCGACGTCCGAAGGCGGAGCGGTCTTGATACTCTTACGCTTCTAATGGTGCGGCGCCGTGCCACTCCCCGCGATCATTGACGAATGTCAAATTTGGCGTATTTGTAATTTCAGAAATTTTTGAAATTGCAGAAACCAAGCACATGAATCTCGATCCTTTCCATCAGGAGTTTGTCCTCCACTTCGGCGAAATGGGTTCACGTTGGGGTATCAACAGGACGGTCGGACAGATCTATGCCCTGCTTTTTCTCAGTGAGGAACCGCTGAATGCCGAGCAGATTACCGACAGTCTCGGCGTTTCCCGCTCCAACGTGTCGATGGGCCTGAAGGAATTGCAGGCCTGGAATCTGGTCCGCCTCAAGCATTTGCCGGACGACAGGCGCGACTATTTCACCACGCCGGAGGACCTTTGGGAGATTGTCCGCACGCTGGTGGACGAACGGAAGAAACGGGAAATCGACCCAACCCTGACAAAGCTGCGGGAATTGCAGCTGCAAGCGCCGCCCAGCGCCCAGGAAGACTACGCCCGCAACCGGATCGCGGAAATGGCCGATCTGATCGAATTGCTGACAACCTGGTACGGCGACATGAACCGGTTGGAGACGGACCGCCTGATTCAATTGCTGGGGCTTGGCACCAAGGTCCTGAAGCTGATCGAAACGACCGAGCGGATCGTGCCGCTGAAAGGGCGGTCCCGGGCTGGGGCGGAGACCGCTTCGACAGGAACAAAGAAACCGAAAGGACGGTAGGCGATGGATGCGTTAATCCTCTCCCGTATCCAGTTCGGGGCGAACATTTCCTTCCATATTCTGTTTCCCACCATCACCATCGCCCTTGGCTGGGTGTTGATGTTCTTCAAATTGCGCTTCAACGCCAGCGGCGATGCAAAGTGGATGGACGCCTACCGGTTTTGGGTGAAGGTCTTCGCGCTGTCCTTTGCGATGGGTGTGGTGAGCGGCATCACCATGAGTTTTCAGTTCGGCACGAACTGGCCGGGCTTCATGGAGCGGGTCGGCAACATCGCGGGTCCCCTGCTTGCCTATGAAGTGCTGACCGCCTTTTTTCTGGAGGCCGTTTTCCTGGGTATCATGCTGTTCGGCGGGTCCCGCGTGCCCGGCTGGCTGCACACGCTGGCCACTTTCCTGGTCGCTTTCGGCACCACGATGAGCGCCTTCTGGATTCTGGTCCTGAATTCCTGGATGCACACCCCGGTCGGTTTCGAGATGCGGGATGGCGTCGCACACGCGACCGACTGGCTGGCGATTATTTTCAATCCCTCCATGCCGTATCGTCTGGTCCACATGCTTCTGGCCAGCGGTCTGACGGTCGCTTTCCTGATTGCCGGACTATCGGCCTTTCGGGTGCTGTTGGGGGATAAATCGAACGGCGTTCGGGCCGCGCTGAAATCGGCGGTCGCAATGGCGGCGGTCCTGATCCCGGTGCAGATCTTTGCGGGCGACCTGCATGGCTTGAACACGCTGGAACATCAGCCGGCGAAGATAGCGGCCATGGAGGGAAACTGGGAGACCGGCGGCAACGTTCCGCTGTTGCTCTTCGCCCTGCCGGATGAAGAGGTCCGGGAAAACCGCTTTGAATTGGCGGTGCCCAGCGGTGCTTCGTTCATCCTGAAGCACGACCCGGCCGGTGTGGTGCCGGGGCTGAACGACTTCGTGACGGAGGAGGGGGCGGTCCTGCATCCGCCTGTCGCCGCCGTGTTCTGGTCCTTCCGCATCATGGTGGGGGTGGGCGTGGCGATGTTAGCGGCGTCCTGGGTCGCCGCCTGGTTCCTGTTCCGGCGCAGGCAAGGCGTCGGCGACGCGAGGGGACGCTGGCCTCTGCGCGCCCTGGTTGCGATGAGCTTCTCCGGTTGGGTGGCGACCTTGGCGGGCTGGTACACGACGGAAATCGGTCGCCAGCCGTGGCTTGTCTCCGGCGTGCTGACGACCGAACAGGCCGTGGCCGACGTGCCCGCCGCGATGGTCGGGACGACGCTGGCGCTCTATCTCACCGCCTATACCGCGCTGACCGCGCTTTATGTCGGCGTGCTGTTCTATCTGGCCCGCAAGGCGGCGCGGGCCGGCGGAAACGGCGCGGAAACAGTGCCGCGTTCCGGCCAGGCCCCTGTGGCCGCCCTTCTTCCAGCGGAGTAGAAGACGATGACACTCTTTGGCGATCCGACCTATTGGCTGCCGGTGGCTTTTGCTGCCCTGATGGGGGTGTCCATTCTGATCTATGTCGTCCTGGACGGGTTCGATCTTGGCGTCGGCATCCTGTTTCCTTTTTCTAACCCGGAACAGAAGGACAGGATGATCGCCTCCATCGGGCCGTTCTGGGACGCGAACGAAACCTGGCTGGTGCTGGCGATCGGCCTGCTGCTGGTGGCTTTTCCCGCAGCGCATGGGGCGATTCTGACGGCGCTCTATCTTCCGGTCGCTATCATGTTGATCGGATTGATCCTGCGCGGCGTGGCTTTCGAGTTCCGCGCCAAAGCGCCGCCGGCGCACAAGCCTTACTGGGACCGCGCGTTCTTTGCTGGTTCGCTGATGACCGGCCTGTCGCAGGGTTTCATGCTGGGGCTGTACATCATGGGTCTGGAATGGACGGTGGCGACGGTCGGCTTTTCGATGCTGACGGCGCTCTGCCTGACGGCCGCCTATGGTTTCATCGGGGCCTGCTGGCTGATGATCAAGACAGAGGGTGCGCTACAGGGAAAGGCGGCCGGTTGGGCGCGAAAGGGCCTTTGGGGTGTGGTCGGTGGCCTCTTGGCCGTATCCCTGGCAAGCCCGCTGGTCAGTCCGCGCATCTTTGAAAAGTGGTTTGCCCTGCCGGAGATCTTCTTTCTGGCTCCGTTACCGATCTTCTCCGCACTGCTGCTGGGCGTTTTGCATCTGTCGCTGAAGAACCTGCCGGATGCGGCGGATCGTTGGACGTGGATTCCCTTCGCCGCGACGACGGCGCTGTTCGGCCTGGCCTTCGCGGGGCTCGCCTATTCCTTCTACCCCTATGTGGTGCCGGAGAAACTGACGATCTATGAAGCGGCCAGCGCGCCGGAAAGCCTGTTCATCATTCTTGTCGGGGCGCTGTTCGTCCTGCCGGTGATCGCGGCCTATTCGGTTCTGGCCTATACCGTGTTTCGGGGAAAGGCGACGGAGCTGCGCTACGAATAGCGCCCGGATACCTGCCGCGAAACCTTATCGGGCAAGCTTCGTCAGGGTGAATTCTTGCGTCCCGCAACGGTCCGAGCGAGCTTTGCCTGTACCGTTTTCCAGTTCTAAGGAAAACGACTTCGACCCCGCGGACCAACCCAGTCCGCTGAAGTACCCACGGACCGTTCCACTCTCTGAAAAAGTTGCTCGAATATTACCTCCTCCGCCGAAGTTCGAAGTGACCCGGATGTTGAATTTGCCGTTCTCGACGGTGACGGTTTCTTCAGCGGTTTCGCCCAATCGGCAAAATGGCGCATTTGGCCACGTACTTTGCCGAACGTTTTCCCACCGCACACGCCATGTGCCATCCATGGGGTGGTTGTTGGAAGACGGGGAGAGGGCGGCGACTTTTCGCTGTTCCTCGATTCCAGCGATCCTGGCCTTGGCGATATCCGCAAAGTCACCCTGCGGAAAACGGACCAGATAGGCTTGCAACTCGGCCACGGTTTGGGCGTCCTTTACCTGGCTCCAAAACTCCGTATCCGGGTCGGCTTGCGGTGTGGGCGCCGGCGCGGGTGACGGGGATCGGTTGGCTTGTTCCGATTGCCGGCCAATTGCTGCGATCCTGGCCCGCGCCAAGGCGGCGAACGCGCCGTTCGGATATTGCTCCAGATAGGCTTGGAAGTCGCCGGCGCTGTCCGAGTTCTGGATCGCCTGAAAAAAGGCCGTGTCCGACTGGCTTTGCGCGGCGGCGCTCTTGTTCTGAATGGAGGCGATCTTGGCCGTGGCCAAGGCCGCGAACAGACCGTTGGGATATTGGCCCAAATAGGCTTCGAACAGGCCCGCATCCTCGGAATCCTTGATCGAATTCCAGAAGGTCAGCTCCACCGTATTGTCCGTTTGGGCGGGGGGCGTCGGCGCGGCGGCGGGCTTTGCTTCCGGCGGTTCTTCCACGAAGAAGAAATCGCCGGTCAGGGACGAGCTTTCCCAGGGCACCTGCGCATCGTTCGTCCGGTCCATGACGGCGACGCGCACTGTTTTGAAAACGTCCTCCACTTTTGCGCCGGGGTTGGCGATGGCGCGGGACAGGGCGCGGGTATAGGGGCTGTTCCTGCCGCGCCCGTCGGCGGCGACCTTCCCCGGCGCGGTGGAATAGGCGATCAGCGTGCCGGACGGCGCGTCCATTCGGGCCAATCCCGCACCTCCCGACCGTGTGGCCGCCTTGTACGGGTTGTTGCGGCAGGCATCCATGACGACGATGTTCAGGCGGTTGCCGGCATTTTCCAACGCGCTCAACAGCGTCGATGCGGGAAATCCCTCGAACTCCACGTCGATGCTTTCTTCGATTTGGGCGTCGACGGGGATCAGGTAGTTCTCGCCCTTGGCCTGAATACCGTGACCGGCGTAGAAGACGAAACCGACGGCCTCGTCCCCGGCGCGCCCCAATGTGCGGCTGAAACTGTGCACGGCCTTGCGCATGTCGCGGGCGTCCGCGTCGATAACCTCCATCACCTCGAAGCCGACCCCGCGCAGGGTCTCGGCCATCAGGGCGGCGTCGTTGGCGGGGTTGGTCAGGGGTTGGTTTTCATAAGCGCCGTTGCCTATGACCAGGGCGACACGCCGTTCGGCATGGGCGGGATCTGTCCAAGATACCGCGACCGTGGCGCATAGAACGAAGATGGCAAGGAACCGCATGGCACTACCCAACCCTGTTGCAACTTGGAACAAAAAGTCTGCACAGAAAAGGTAATCTAAAACAATCGTTTGCGGACTCGTTTTGGGTGGCGATCCGGGATCGTCACCAAATAGAGGCCTATCCTCCCGCAGTTGTGGCGCCGCCGCCTACTTTTTCGATTATCAGCAGCATCCGGCAGTCGGAGAAGGAGCGGGCTTTTTCAATCGGGCCGCCGGTGATGGACTGATTGACCGTGAACACCAGTTTGCCGCGGCTGGTCACCACCCCTTCGAATTTCCCGTCCGCCGTGATCATGGCTTCCAGTTTCGCCTTGGCGCCTTTGTTGCTGACGGCTTCCGTCCTCACCACCCCGTTCTTGACGGTGAACGTCGCCTCCAAGGCGTCCTTGGATTGCGACAAGGGCGCGCAGAAAGGATAGCTTGCCTGATTGCTGGCCGACTTGCCGCCCTCGATCGTAAACCGGTACGCGCCGTCCATTGGGTGAGCGGAGGCGGCGGGGGGCAGTGCGGCGATCTGCTGACGCTCTTTCAAGCCCGCGATGCGCGCCCTGGCGATATCGGCAAACTTCCCGTCGGGGTAACGGTCCAGGTAAACCTGAAACTCAGCAGCGGACCCAGCGGCTTCCACTTCGTTCCACAAGGCGTCCTCCCGGTTCGTCTGCGGTGCTGTGGAGCGGACCTGGGCGACGTCCCGTTCGCGTTTCTCGATGGCCGCGATGCGGGCGCGCGCCAGGGACGCGAAGGTGCCGTCCGGGAATTGCTGCAGATAGGCTTCGAAATCCGCCTTGCTGTCCGAATTCTGGATGGCCTGGAAAAAGGCCGTTTCAGACTGGTGTTGCGTCGTGACGCTGTTTTTCTGAATGACGCTGATCTTCGCCCGCGCCAAGGGTGCGAACAGGCCCTCCGGATATTGGCTGAGATACGCCTCGAACAATGCCGCGTCCGTTGAGCTCTTGATGGATTCCCAATAGGCTAGTTCGACGGTGTGGTCCGGCTGCGCCGGGGCGGCCACGGGCTCCGGTTCCGGTTGATCCTCGATAAAGTAGAAATCCCCGGTCAGAGACGAACTTTCCCAGGGAACCTGGGCGTCGCTGGTACGGTCCATCACGGCCACGCGGACCGTCTTGAAGACATCCTCCACCTTCGCGCCGGGTGCTTTGATCGCACGGGACAGCGCCTTGGTGTAGGGGCTGTTCCTGCCGCGGCCGTCGGCGGCGACTTTGCCCGGCGCGGTGGAATAGGCGATCAGGGTGCCGGACGGCGCGCCCATCCGCGCCAGGCCGGAGCCGCTCGACCGTGTGGCGGCCTTGTAGGGATTGTTCCGGCAGGCGTCCATGACGACGATGTTCAGGCGGTTGCCGGCATTTTGCAGAACGCTCAGCAAGGTGGAGGCGGGGAAGCCCTCCAACTCCACATCGATGGCTTCCTCGATCTGTGCATCCACCGGAATCATATAGTTCTCGCCCTGGGCCTGGATGCCGTGCCCCGCATAATAGACGAAGCCGACCGCGTCGCTGCCCGCCCGGCTGAGAGTTCGGCTGAAGGTGTGGACCGCCTTTTTCATCGCGCGCCCGTCGGCGTTGATCACCTCCACCACCTCGAACCCGACATCGCGCAGGGTTTCCGCCATCAGGGTTGCGTCGTTCGTCGGGTTCGCCAGCGGCTGACTGCCGTAATCCCCATTGCCGATCACCAAGGCGACGCGTTTCTCGGCCAGGGCCGGGGGCGCGGCGGCCATAGAGGCGGCCAACAGCGCAAGCGTCACGCATACACTTGAAAAGGAACAGGGTAAGCCCTGGAAGAACGTCCGCATCGAAAGTCTCACAAAATCCATGGACGGGCAGAATAACTCAAACAGGGGAGGGATTTACAGTGATCTTGAACACAATCGCGGGAATTTGCCACGGGATGGAAAGTCGCAGGATATCGGTGGGGGCGCAGGGCGCGATACGGCCTCCAAAATCCTCAACAGAAATGTAACGGACAGACATGTCGATGCAGTTTGCCGGGATAGGCGGACCCGGTCCAGGCCGTTTCCCTGCCGATTTCCCTAAGGTAGGCTGTCGTTGATTCCATCCACGGCGTCTTTAAGGCCGTGGTTTCCCTGCCGATTTCCCTAAGGTAGGCTCAGCGCATTGCGCCCACCGTGCCGAATGAGGCCGTGGTTTCCCTGCCGATTTCCCTAAGGTAGGCTGGCGCGGCGCGCATCGCCATACAGCCTGTGGCCGTGGTTTCCCTGCCGATTTCCCTAAGGTAGGCTGTTCCTGTTGATGTATTGGCGCACGGCGTCGCCGTGGTTTCCCTGCCGATTTCCCTAAGGTAGGCTGGTCAAGTCGGTCTCGGTTGCGAAGTTGAAGCCGTGGTTTCCCTGCCGATTTCCCTAAGGTAGGCTACGCCGCGAAAGGTCGGGTCCCGCAGTTCCGCCGTGGTTTCCCTGCCGATTTCCCTAAGGTAGGCTTCAGCATGGCACCCTCAGGCGACAAACGGGGCCGTGGTTTCCCTGCCGATTTCCCTAAGGTAGGCTACCTGTAGGGAAATGTATCATGTCGGAAACGCCGTGGTTTCCCTGCCGATTTCCCTAAGGTAGGCTCAGCGGAATCTCAACGCGCCCTTTGTAAGGCCGTGGTTTCCCTGCCGATTTCCCTAAGGTAGGCTTGAAGCCGCGAAGTCCGGAATGCTGGATAGGCCGTGGTTTCCCTGCCGATTTCCCTAAGGTAGGCTGATAAGGTCAGAGGTCTGCGCCGCGGCGGGGCCGTGGTTTCCCTGCCGATTTCCCTAAGGTAGGCTACGGTGCGGGCGCAGAACGGCTGGGTGATCGCCGTGGTTTCCCTGCCGATTTCCCTAAGGTAGGCTGGGAGCGTAAAAAGTATCTGATTTCATTGAGTTAAACAGGGATCGATCAAAGCAAAACAAGCTGGTCGGTCCCTGTTTGTTCCTGTCTGTTTGTCGTGCCGACAAGAAGTTTCATCCTTGCAAATTGCCGTTCGGTCACTTGAAGCGCCCGGACGCTGCCCTTTGGCGGCAGGTTTTTCTTAATCCGCGCCAAGTGCTTGTCCGCCGCGTCCTGTCCCCGGCAGACCCGTGTGTAGACGGATAACTGCATCATATCGTATCCGTCGTTCAGCAGGAAGCGCCTGAATTTGCCCGCGTCCCGCCGTTCCGTCTTTGTCAGGACGGGAAGGTCGAAGAAGACGAACAGGTACATGAACCGGATCTCCTCTTCCCGCATGGTGTTTAGACGGCTGGAAGGAGTAGGGCGTCGGCCTTGCCCTCGGTCAGCGCCCGGACCAGAGAGGCGGCCATTCGATCCGCCGCCGGCAAAACCGTCAGTTGCTCTCCCTCGAACAGCACCGTTTCGTTCACGACGCCCGCCAGTTCCTGGCGGTGTGCGCGGGTCAGGCCGGTTTCCTCAGTTGGCGCGCCACCCCCCGACAGGTGCAGCACGGCCCGGTCCGCCACGGGCCGGAGGACTTCCAACAGGTCGTCCGCCAGATTGAAGGCGTTCTGTGCGCCGGCGTGATGTATCCCAAACGCCGGCAACAGCCCCGCCGCGACCAGGGCGCGCGCCACCGCGCTGCGCAGGATCGCATAGGCATAGTTCAGCATGGCGTTTCTAAGGTCGCCGTCGTCATGGCGGCGGAAGTCGATGAACAGGCGCTGCCAATAGAACCGTGCGGCGCGGGCCTCCACATTGCCGGGGTCGCCCGATTTCACCTGCGGCGTCATTTGGCGCATCGTGCCGCCGCCGCCGAGTTGCGCCCCGTCCAGGATGGCGGCCTGGTTTTCGATCTTGCGGCGCACAACCCGTTGCCAAAGACGCTTGTTCAAGGGTTGGGAGGCGGAGACCTGCTTGCGCGCCACGCCCGCCTGCTGCCAATGGCCGTGAAACGGCAGGTAAAGGCCGACCGGCGTGTGGCGTGCGTCCGATTGCACAATCGGGATGCCCGCTTCGGCGCAGGCCGCCAGCAAGGCCCCGGTCAGGGTGACCTGCGGCGTATCCAGGACGATCCAGGCGATATCCTCCAACGGCAGACTGACCGGCTCCCGCTCCGCCTGATCGACCTGAAGCCGCCGGTTGCCCAGGGACAGGCGCGACGGTTCGCCTATATGGACGCCACGCCATGCCATGTCCGGGTTTCCTGCAAGATTTCGTGCAACTGTCCGAGACGGTCGACTTCATACTTCTGGAAGACCGAAAGGGTCTTCATGCCTACTTTGGATACCAATTTTCCCCGCACATTGTGCCGGGAGATTGCAGCGCCGCCCGTACTTCGGTCTGTATATCGATAGTACCCTTCAACGATTTCGCCGTTCCGTTTGACGGCCCGGACATAGCAGTCGGAATGCAGGCTGAAACGGAACGCGAACCTGTCATCAATCGTGACCCAATCCTTCTCGTCCTTGTGGGCGACAATGGCCCGGTTCGGCGGGGAGGGCCATTTCAGGCGGTCGATCACTTGGTGCCGGTAGATGGGGACCAGATAGAATTCATCGCCACCTTTCTTGTTCGGCTTGGCGAAGACGTCCACCCGCACCATGTCGCCATTGTCGACATGCCCTTCGTTGATGGTGAAGCCGGACACGCCCGTCCGCCGCAGCGAGACCTTCCGGATCGGATCGCCCTTGGGGGAGCGCGGCAGGGCCTCTTCCGGCTTCATAGGCTTGCCGGCCTCGATCCAGGCCCGCAGCGCCTCCGCCACCGGCCGGTTGCCGACCTCCGCATCCTTGATCCGGGCAAGGTCCGCTTTGGTCAGGTTGGCGATGGCCTTCCGTTCGTAGGTGACTTTGCGGCCATCCTCCTCGCCGATGGCGTAGACGGTTTCCTTATGCAGTCCGCCGCGCCCGCGCCGTTTTTCCGACCGGGAGACAAAAACGCGTTCGAACGCTTCCAGGGCGTCCCGCTCGAATCCTTTCCAAGGCGTCGGTACGCTTGGCGTCCAGCGCGACCGGCCGCCGGTCTCAAGAGTCTGATACTCCACGGTCAGTTTGTTCAGCAGCCATTCGCTGCGGGCCGCCGCGCAGATCATGGCGTCGAGTGCGTGGTGCCGGTCGTCTTCACGGTCTTTTAAGCGGTCCAGCCCCCAGGCCCGGCGCAACAGGGCCGTGACTGCCCCGGGCCGCGCGAAGAGCCGGCGCGTCTGCGTCTCCCCTTCGGTGGATGGGGCCGGGGACGCCGGTTTCTCTTGAAAGTACAGCGCTTGCAGGCCCGACAGCAGGGCGCGGGACGCATATCGCGTGTCGTTCAGATTGCGCTTGACGAAACCAGACGACCGTTCGTCGAAGGCTGTCATCTTCAACAGACGTTTCTTATAGGGCTTAACATTCATCGCGCCGACGCGCGCCTCGAATGCGTCCCACCAGGCCGTGTCCGCGCCTTTCCATTCCCAGGGCGTGCGGTTCTTCTTCTCCTGGTTCGCCTCGGTCAGGCACAGGACGCGGTTGGCGTAGCTGTTATCGTGACTGCGGCTGCGGGGCAGAACGTGATCGACCTGCGTCTTGTCGCTCAGCACGTCGGGGGGAGAGATCACGCTGTCGGTATAGATGCAGCGATAGTTCTGCTCCTTCCAAAGCTCGTAACGCTGCAACTCCTCCTCGCTTGGGTCCTTGTCCAGATTGAGGTCGGTCTTCATGGTTTCCCGATGGGCTGCCCGTTCGCGCCGGCGCTTTTCCATGCCGCGCGCGATTTCGTCCCTCTCTCTGGTGGACTTGCCGACATCCCGCGCCAGTTCCACGATGATGCGCCCGGGGCGCGCCTGGAAGCGGTGGATCAGGGTTTCCACCTGTTTCAGGGCTTCGCGCAGGCTGCGCTGGACGACCGGATTGCGGATATCCTCCAGCCCGGCGCGGCGGGAGGCTGTGTGATCGAATCCGGCCGCCGCGCAGGCGTCGGAATAGACAAGCCTTTCCAGCAAGTGCGGCAGGATTGCGCGGGCGGCCTTGGCGGAGATGTGGCCGGCGCCGGAAAACCGGCTGAACGCACCGGACCGGACGCCCTCCATAAGCTGGGTGCGCAGCACCGGCTCCAGACCCGGGATTTCGGCAAGCCCCTCCTCAATCCTCGTCAGGTCGTCCCGGAAGCTGAGGACCCGGGCGGCTTCGTCCAGTATCTCCGGCCGGTCCTTGACGCTGTTCCAGCCCGCAGGCCCCAGGATATCGAAGAAAGTCTTCGTGGCGCTTGCACTGCCGGAGGCGGCGGCGACATCGCCACGGGCGCGTTTCTCGTCCACGCCATCGAACGCCACGCCGCTGCCCAGCCCGAGCGTTTTTGCCAGCGCGTTCCAGGTAATCGACTTGGATCTCTGCCCGAACCCATCGACCGCTTTCGAAAGTTCCTCCGCTGTCAGTCGTCTCAAACTTCCCTCGGGACCACGTACCTTCACTGTGTTCAGCTTCGCGAGGAACCTGAATTTCTCGAAGGAGGGCGCGTTTTTTGGACTGCGGCGCTCCCCGTCGATGAACGGGCAGTACCCCACCATTTCCTCGCTGTCCTTCAAGGGGCGTTGGAAGGATACCGCCTCCTCGACCTCCTGCTGAAGCGCCTCCGTGGCGTACTTGTTGCCGTAACGGCGTTGGGCCTTGAAGATTTCCGCCAGTTCGGAACTCAAATCGTCCCGTGCGAATGTGTGCGTGTATTCCCCGCCCTTGTTGCGTTTACGGCCCGCGAACTTCGGGTCTCTCGCCACCATCTGTCCGACCGTGACGTAACGCGCCAGTAATCCCCGGTTTTCCTGAACGGCCCCCAGCATCTTCTTGTCGTCGTCGGGGGCGTTGTCCCCCTGACCGGACTTGCTGTTCGACTTGAAACCGCGATGTTTGGCGATGTGAAGGATGGCGGCGGCGAACTCGCTCTCCGTCAACAGCCGGTCCAGGCTTTCTGCGCGCGCACGCCATGGGTCGGGCGGCGCTGCACCCGGCCGATTGTGGAAGGCGGCCGGGTCGGTGGAAGACAGGACGCCGGCCCGCACGAGTATGGAACGGACCTTGGCCATGCGCTGCGCCCGGCGGCGGATAACACGCCGAAGCAACCGTTTCTCCCGCCGTTTCTGGTTTTCCAGTTCGCGCGTCTTCGGGTTTTCCGGCGGGTCGAAGCATCGGCTGCCGGCGAACAGGATTTCCGGCGTCTCGCCATGGCGGAGGAGGGCGGAGCCGACCGATGCGATCCCGATATCCAGACCGAGGACCAGGGTTTCATCGATTGGATATCTCTCGGCGATCCGCGAAAGCCGGTCGCTGGAGTGCTTTTGCATGGTAATTCTCTAATGAATTTCAACCATAGAGAATAACATGTTGACCGGGTTAACCGGAACTGGCAATCCTAAGAGCTTAGGGAAATCGGTAGGGAAACCACGGTAAGAAGGTTTTCCTTCGAAGAGTGTTCACCGGCTTGTTCGGTGGCGTACCCCCGTCGCTTCGGCGGCGGGGGGATCTCTTTTTCGGAAGGATTTTCTTTAAGAACTTCTCACCACCGCGCGGGTTTCGATTTCCACTTTGGCGCGGTCTTCCATCAGGGATTTGACTTCCACCATGGCCATGGCCGGGTAATGCGCGCCGATGGTGGCGCGATAGGCGTCGCCCAATTCGCGCTGACGGGCCAGGCACGCCGCCTTGTCGGTGATGTACCATGTCATGGAGAGGATATCGGCGGGGGCGGCCCCTGCTTCGGCAAGGACGGCGACCGTGTTTTCCAGCGCCTGACGCGCCTGATCGATGAAGTCGTCGCTGGTGAATTCTTCCTGTCCGTTCCAGCCGATCAACCCGCCCAGATGAACGATCTTGTCGCCCGGCTGCAGGGTTACCGCCGCGCCGTGCGCATAGCCCTTGCCCTTCTTCCAGCCGTCGGGGAGCAGGATTTCCATCATGACGCCTCCGCGATCTGGATCCGGTCCGGGGAGGGGGCTTCCCGGAAATTTTCCATCAACGCGCGGATATCGTCCGGGATCGGTGTCGATTTCATGGCGTCCTCCCCCTTGAAGGCGTTGCCGGACTGGACGAAGACCAGGGTCGAGTTGCTGACCATACACACGGTCTCGCCGACCTTGCCGACAAGCCTGACGGAAAAGGCGCGGGTGCGCAGGTCCGTGACCGTCAACGAGAAGTCGAGCACGTCGCCCAGGGAGCTTGGCGCGCGGTAGTCTACCTCCAGCCGGACCGTGGGAATGCCGAGCTGGCGTTCCATGTGGAGCTTGATGAAAGGGCAGTTCAGGCCCTGTTCGAACCACCGTTCTATAACGTCGTTCACCATTTCCACATAGCGCGGATAGAAGACGATCCCGGCCACGTCGCAATGCCGGAACAGGACCGGGACCTGGGTTTCGAAAGCGGCCATGATCAAGCTCCTTCCCGCAGTTTGAAACGTTGCACTTTTCCGGTCTCCGTCTTGGGCAGGGCGTCCAGGAACGCGACCGCGCGGGGGTATTTGTATGGCGCGATGCGGCTTTTCACATGCTCTTGCAGTTCTTCCACAAAGTCGTGGTCGGCGGCGAACCCCTCGCGCGAGACGATATAGGCTTTGACAATCGTGCCGCGCTCTTCGTCCGGTGCGCCGATGACGGCGCATTCCGCGACGCCCGGATGCTCCAGCAGGCAATCCTCCACCTCCGGCCCGGCGATGTTGTATCCGGCGGAAATGATCATGTCGTCGGCCCGGGCGGCGAAATGGAAATAGCCGTCTTCGTCCCGCCAGTACGCGTCGCCCGTCAGGTTCCAGCCGTCGCGCACATAGGTCTTCTGGCGGTCGTCGGCCAGATAGCGGCATCCGGTGGGGCCGCGGACGGCGAGCTTCCCGACCTCTCCGTCGGGCAGGGTATTCATGTCGGCATCGACCACGCGCGCTTCGTATCCCGGGATCGGTTTACCTGTCGCGCCGCCGCGCATCTCCTCGGGCGCGGCAGAGACGAAGATATGCAGCATTTCCGTTGATCCCAATCCGTCGATACAGGAAAGACCGGTCATCTGCTTCCAGGCGTCGAAGGTGGCCTTGGGCATGGTCTCCCCGGCGGAGATGCAGTTGCGCAGCGATTTGAACGCGTCCTGCTTGTGCGGGGCCGCTTCCTCCATGGCCGTCATCAGGGCGCGATAGGCCGTCGGCGCGGTCACCAGGGTGGTCGCCCGGAATTCCGGAATGGCTTCCAGCAGGGCGGGCGGGGTCGCCCTTTCCAGCAGGACGGTGCTGGCGCCGTAGCGCATCGGGAACAGAACCAATCCACCCAGGCCGAACGTAAAGGCGAGCGGCGGACTGCCGATGAAAACATCGCCGGGTTTCACCCGCAGGCAGGAAGGCGGAAAAGCGTCGCAGACCGCCACCAGATCGCGATGGAAATGCATGGTGCCTTTCGGCTTGCCGG
>JANQIT010000156.1 GCA_028282025.1 Hwanghaeella sp.
ACCAGGCGTCGTCCATCTCCGACTTGCGTCGGTCGACGAACTCCTGCAACGCCTCGTCGATGGCTGGGTCGAGCGCGGGCTGCCGATAGTCGGCCAACATGCTCTTCCAGCGCTCGTTCGCGCGTTCCTCTGCGTTCTTGGACCCCGCGTCCTGCCAATGTTCGAAAGCACCGCTGTCGGCAATCTCCGAGTTGTAATAGGCGCTTCGGAAATTGGTCATGGTATGTTGAGTGCCGAGGAAGTGCTTGCCCGGACCCGCTTCCCGGAACGCATCCAGGGCCAGACTGTTGGCGTCTGTGGGCATGCCTTTCAGGAAGGTGTGCATCATGCCCAGATGGTCGCAATCCAGCACCAGTTTTTCGTAGCCGATGGTCAGGCCGCCTTCCAGCCAACCGGCGGAGTGCAGGATGAAATTAGCCCCGGCCAGCAGGGCCGGCATCAGCGAATCCGCGCTTTCCTGGGCGGCCTGGGCGTCGCCGATTTTGGAGGAGGTGAAGGAGCCGCCTGTGCGCAGGGGCACACCCAACCGTCGCGCCAGTTGCCCGATTGCGTAGGTTCCCAGCGCCGGTTCCGGCATGCCGAAGGTCGGCGCGCCGGATTTCAGCGACATGGAACTGACGAAGTTTCCGAAAATCGCGGGAGCGCCGGGCCGGACAAGCTGTGTCAGGGCGACCCCGACCATGCCTTCGGCCAGGGCTTGGGCGACCGCGCCGGGCATGGTCGCCGGACCCATCGCGCCGCCCAGGATGAAGGGCACGATCACCATCCCCTGATTGGCCGCTGCATAGGTCTTCAACGCCCCGGTCATCGACCCGTCGAAGACCAGCGGCGAATTCGCGTTGACGTTGCCCATCACCACGCAGTTCCGGTCGACGAAATCCTCGCCGAACAGGATCTTTGCCATGGCGATGGAATCGCGCGCCCGTTCCGGCGCGGTGATGGAGCCGAGGAACGCCCGGTCGGAATAACGGATATGCGCCAATATCATGTCGAGATGGCGTTTGTTCACCGGCACGTCGACCGGTTCGCAGGTTACGCCGCCAGAGTGATGCAGCCAGGGCGAACTCTGGCAAATCTTCACCAGCCTCTGGAAATCCTCCAGCGTTGCATAGCGTCGGCCGTTATCGAGATCCCGGACGAACGGGGGGCCATAGGTCGGAACAAGGACCAGATTGTCGTCGCCGATGACAACGCTGTTCTCGGGATTGCGGGCGTGTTGCGTGAAGGCCCGCGGGGCGCTGGCCTGGACAATGGAGCGTACCAGACCGCGGTCGAAGCGGACCCGGGTGCCGTCGACGCTGGCGCCGGCCTTGCGCCAAAGATCCAGGGATTCTTCATCGTCCCAGAATTCAATGCCGACTTCCGCCAGGATGTCGTCGGCGGCCTGCTCGATGGCGCTGAGCGTTTCCTCATCGAACGGGGTGTAGCAAGGGAGTCGCCTTTTGATATAGGCGGGCGAAGGGGGCGTCGCCGCCGCACCGTCGGTGGGCCTCTCGAACCGGCCGGCTCTGCGGCCGCGGCGGGCGGACTTACTGTTGCTTTCGCCTAATCTGTTCGGGTCGCTGACCGCCATGGCGCACTTCCTCCCGCGTCATTTCTTTGCATAAGAGCAGCGCGGGAGGATCGGAACATTCGGGAAACGCGACAGGAATTGATATCGGTGCGGCTTACCGGCGCGGAGAAGGAGGCGCAAAGGTTCAATAAAGGCCGCGCTCCGCCATGATCCGGCCCTGGCGGTCCGATTCTTCCTGGGTCAGTCCCTCGCAATGATCCACCAGCATTTCGGCATAGCTCGGCAGGTCGTTGCGGGCAATCTGCACGTCCGGGTTCCAAAGACCGGCGCGAAACAGCGCCTTGGCGCAATGCAGATAGGCTTCCTGCACCTCGATCAGCAGGCCGACAACCGGCGTTCTGTTCTGCACCGCCAGCGGTTCCAGCAGGCGCTTGTCGTTTGTTATACGGGCGCGGCCGTTGACCCGCAGCGTCTCATCGACGCCCGGAACCAGGAACAGCATACCGATGGCCGGGTTGGTCAGAACGTTGACCAGATTGTCGAAACGGTTGTTCCCGACCCGATCCGGCAGCAACAGGTGCTTCTCGTCCAGAACATGAACGAAGCCGGGTGGATCGCCGCGCGGCGAGACATCGGCCCCGTCCGGCCCCTGGGTCGAGATCACGCAGAACGGTGACAGGGCGATGATCGCTTTACAGTGTCTGTCCAACCGGGTCAGCACCTTGTCCGTCGCCCGGCTCATCGGTTTTTTGTGCAGGCTGCGCAGCGTTTCTTCGTCTTCGATCAGGCTGATATCGAGGGGGAGCGTCATCGAGAGTCCGGCCTTCCTATTGAACTGTGACGCCGAGGATACGGCAGGGAGACTCGGTTTCAAGAGGGGGGTGCGAAATGTCTCTCTGGTCGCGCGCCGTTTGGCGTCACACTTCCGCCCATCGGTGCAATGACGTGTGGAGTGGACGTTGGCTGACAGCCGCGGAGCAGAAGCTGCTGCGCCCGGCGACAGGATCGCCTTGGGCATTGGTTCGGTGCAGGTCGCCGTCCTTATCTTTGTATTTCAAGACCTTGTTATGAAGGAACTGCTGACCGTCTTCCCGGTCTGGCAGCTTCAGTTTCTGCGCAGTTTCTTCGGACTGATCCCGCTGGCCTTCTTTGCCTGGCTTCTTGTCGGGATGAAGGCCTTTACCGTGGAACGTCCGCGCCTCCACGTCTATCGCGGCATTCTGGGGTTCATGGCCTATACGTCCTTCTATGTGGCGCTCGGCTTCATGCCGCTCGCCCAGGCGGCGGCGCTTTTCTACACCGGCCCGATTTTCATCTCCCTGCTGAGCGTTCCCTTTCTGGGCGAGAAACTGGGTGCCCACCGGATCGGTGCGGTGATTGCCGGGTTCGTCGGTGTGCTGGTCATCCTTCGGCCGGATACAGGCAATGTCGATTGGGTTGTGGCCTTGCCGCTGTTCTGCGCCCTTTGCTACGCGATCAGTATGATCATCATCCGCAAGGCGTCGGTCCGGGAATCGAGCGCCGCGGTGGCCTTCTATACCCACGTCGCCTTCATGACCCTCAGCCTGATCTTCTCCGGCCTGGGTTGGAGCTTCCTGCAGACGATACCCAACGATGGTCCGGTGGCTGCGCTTCTGGGTGCATGGGGCGCGCCGACCCAGGACCAGTGGCTGGTTATCCTGTCGATCGCCATCGCCGGCGTCGTCGGGCATGTGTTGATCGCCACAGCCTACCGTTCCGCGCCGGCCAGCGTGATCGCGCCCTTCGACTATACCTATCTGATCTGGGCGCCGATCCTGGCCTTCGTAGTGTTCCTGGAGATGCCGGCCCCGTCGACCTTGCTGGGAATCGGTCTGATTGCGGGAAGCGGCCTCTATATCGGGTTCCGCGAGACCCGCCTGAAGCGCGCACCCGATCAGCGCCCGCCGACCGCCGAAGCGTTGATACTGCCCAATACCGCGCCTCGCACCCCGCCGCGCTCCCCGGCCCATGAACCCAGGCGCGGCGATACCGACTAGATGTGAGGTTTCAACAAGTTGTTCACCCGGACCATCCGATGGAAGCTGAATTTGCGGAAGTTCATATATTACAGTAATTGAGAAAAGATAAGGCGATGCGTGGCGGACCGGGAGCCTCCTGTTCGATTTTGGCCCGCCTCAAGCCGGCGGTGGGCCGCCCGGCGGTCTGTCCGCTTCGTCTTTGGCTGCGAATTCCGGCGTGGTCGGATCTTGATGGACGATGACCTCCGAGCCTGGAAAAGCGTCCATCACTTGAAGTTCGACCGCCTCGGCCACGGCGTGAGCGCGTGTCAGGCTGAGTTGACCGTTCAGTTCGATATGCATTTGGATAAAACGGTGGGGGCCGGAACGGCGGGTGCGCAAATCATGCATACTGCACACTTCCGGATGGGAATAAGCGATCTCCTTGATCCGTTGCAGCTCCTCTTCGGGCAGTTCCCGGTCGAGCAGCATGAAAAGCGCCTCCTTGGCGACGCTGCGGGCGTTCACCAGAATGTAGGCTGCGATGGCAAGGCCGAACAAAGGGTCTATGTGGGGCCAGCCCAGAAGATCCGTCAGCAGCAGCGCCGCGATTACCCCGGCATTGGCCAGCAAGTCGCCCTTGTAGTGCAGTGAATCCGCCTTGATCGCTACGGAATCCGATCTGCGCACCACATAGGTTTGAAAGGCTACAAGCCCCAGTGTGGCCGCGATGGAGACCGCCATCACCGCGATGCCGGTTTCCGAAGCGGTTAACGGCTGCGGGTTGAACAGTCTTTCGCCCGCCTGAAGCGTCAGCAGAAGTGCGGAGCCTGCGATAAAGGCCGCCTGGGCCAGAGCAGCCAGCGGTTCGGCCTTGCCCAACCCGTATCGGTAGTTCCGGCTGGCGGGCGCGGTTGCCTGCCGGACGGCGATAAGCGTAACGATAGAGGCGAAGACGTCCAGCAGCGAATCCACCAAACTGGCCAGGATCGCGACCGAGTCGGTAGCCGACCAGGCAGCGATCTTAAGCACAATCAGAAAGACCGCGACACAGACCGAGGCATAGGTTGCGGCGCGCGCAAGACGGCGCGTGTGCTGAAGGTTGAACGGGTCGATGGTTTGAACGTCGTCGTTATCCATCGGTTGGAAAGCTGCGACGCTCTATGGGAAGAGCTGTTCGACGGTCCAGTTTGCATTCGACGGGTCCTGACGGCTGAAGACATGCCGGTCGTGCAGGCGGAATGCTCCATCCTTCCAGAACTCAATGCGCTTCGGTGCGATCCGGTAGCCGGACCAGTGGTCGGGGCGGGGTACCGTGCCGATCCCGAATTTGGCGGTAAAGGCGGCCACACGCTTCTCCAGGTCGTAACGGCCGGCCAGCGGGCGCGATTGCTCGCTGGCCCAGGCGCCGATCTGGCTGCCGCGGGCCCGGGACGCGAAATACTCGTCCGCCTCTTCCGTGGTGACGGAGGAGACGGATCCTTCGATCCGCACCTGGCGTCGCAAGCTCTTCCAATGGAACAGCATTGCAGCCTGTGGATTCGCGGTCAGGTCCTGTCCCTTGTTGCTTTCCAGATTGGTATAGAAAACAAAGCCTTGCGGATCGTATCCCTTCAACAGGACCATCCGCACGGCAGGCTGGCCGTCGGCGTTCGCAGTCGCCAGGGCGACCGCGTTGGGATCGTTCGGTTCGCTCTTTTCCGCTTCCTTCAGCCATTCGCCGAAAATCTCGAAAGGGTCTCGGTCTTTAATGTCCGCCATTCTATTGCCATATTTTTTTGTAAAGTGTGCGCTGGGGACTTTAGATAGATCATATTCCCGGCCGGGGAAATGTGATTGTAACCTTGTGCGGTTCGGTCCGTTCCTTGCTTGGTAAAATCCGGCGTTGACGCCCGGTATGCGTCAAACGTTCGTGAGCATGGACTGACTGTGATCTCGGTCGATGCGCCGTGAAACGGATCCCCTCTAGTTTCACGGCAGTATTCGTAAATATGGAAGGAAAAGTAGTATGAACTTCAAACCCGTCATTGTAGCCGTCCTGTCGGTGACCCTTTTGGCCGCCTGTCAGACGGACCGGGGCGCAAAGGAAACCATCGGCGGACTGGGTGGCGCTGTCTTGGGCGGTCTGCTCGGCGCGCAGGTGGGCGGCGGATCGGGCCGTCTCGTCGCCACCGGCGCCGGTGCGGTGCTGGGGGCGCTCGTCGGGTCCAGCATCGGCAAATCGCTGGACGATGTCGACAAGTTGAAAATGGAGCGGACGACGCAAGCGACGCTGGAACACGTTCAGACAGGTCAGACTTCAACCTGGTCCAACCCGGATTCGGGCAATTCCGGGACGGTGACCCCGACGCGGACTTATCAGGAGAACTCCGGTGAATTCTGCCGCGAATATCAGCAGACGATCGTGGTCGGCGGGCAGGAAGAAGAGGCTTTCGGCACGGCGTGCCGTCAGCCGGATGGCACCTGGAAGATTGTAAGCGCCTAAAATAGGGTGTTTACATCTGAATATGGGCGGTCGGCCGGACGCCGGCCGCCTTATTCTTGGTGTCGCAACGGTTCGTATCGCTTATGAAAGATCCATATAAAGTCCTGGGGGTTTCCGGTGAGGCCAGCGCCGCCGAGATTAAATCGGCATACCGCAAGCTTGCCAAGGAACTGCACCCGGACGTCAATCCGGGCGATACCATCGTGGAACAGCGGTTCAAGGAAGTGACCGCCGCCTATCAGTTGCTGTCCGACCCGGAGAAAAAGGCGCAATTCGATCGCGGCGAAATCAATGCGGACGGATCGCCGAATCGTGGTTTCGGCGGCCGGCAACGGGCAGGGGCCGGTGGGTTCGGTGGCGGGTTCGGCGGCTTTGGCGGGTTCGACGCCGAGGATGTCGAGGATTTCTTCGGCGATATCTTCAACCGTCAGCGCCAACAGCAGCAGCGCGGCCGCACAGTCCGGATGCGCGGCAAGGACGTCAATTACAATATCCAGGTCGGGTTCGAGGAAGCGGCCCTCGGCGCGAAGCGGCGGGTCAAGCTCTATGACGGATCCATGGTGAATGTGGATGTGCCCCCCGGGACCGAGGATGGCCAGACCTTGCGTCTGCGCGGCAAGGGCATGCCTGGCATGGGCGGGGCGGAGGCAGGCGACGCTTATGTCGAAATACAGGTTTCTCCGCACAAATATTTCGAACGGGACGGAAACGATATCTTCCTGGAATTCCCGGTCACGGTGACGGAAGCCCTGCTGGGGGCGAAGGTCACGGTGCCGACCATCCACGGTCCCGTAGCGGTCAAGATTCCCGGTGGGTCGAACACGGGGACGTCCCTGCGCCTTAACGGCAAGGGGATCGGCGGCCGCAAGGGCGGTCCGGGCGATCAGTATGTGCAGCTAAAAATCATGCTGCCGGACAAACCGGACCCGGAATTGAACGATTTCGTCCGGCAGTGGGCGCGCAAAGGCGATTACGACGTCCGCAAGAAACTCGGCTTTCCCGAATAACACGTCGCCGGAAGCGGCAGTCGATCAATAGCGGTCGAAGATTTCCTGAACGCGCGCCGGGTCTTCCGACACGGTCAGGGCCAGCATCGCCAGAATACGCGCTTTCTGCGGAGATAAGTTGTCGGCGGCGACGATGCCTCGGTCGCGCATGGTGTCCCGCAACAGAATGCGGCCGCTGCCGACGCGGGTGCTGAAGACGACAAGGGCGCCGGCTGCCTGGGCGGCCTCGATGGCCTCGTCCTGTGCCGGGGGCGCAAGGCCGGGGGCAAGCGTGGCCACCACCACCGCTTTCGCACCCGCCGCCATGAACGCCTCCACCGCCGCCCCGTCCGCGCCGCCATAGCTGAAAGCGATATCCACGCGGGGCAGGACGTCCAGGCCGGCCACGTCGAATTCCGTCGCCAATGTATGCGCGCGGGCTGGCCGCCGATACAGCACAGTCCGGCCGTCCGGGTCGACATACCCCAACATGCCGAGGTCCGGGCTGCGAAAAGTTTCCAAACGGTGGGTCGATGTCTTGCTGACGTCGCGCGCCGCCTGGATTTCTTCGTTGAGGACCACGGTGACGCCGGTGCCTTGCATCTCCTCGGCCGCCGCCGCGCGGACCGCGTGCAACAGGTTCGGTCCCGCGTCGGACCCAAGCGTATTCTTCGGGCGCTGCGCGCCGGTCATGACGACCGGTTTGTCCGTTTTGACCGTCAAGTTCAGAAAGAACGCAGTTTCTTCCATCGTCGCCGTTCCGTGCGTGATGACAATCCCATCCGGGGCGTCCGGTCCGGATGCAAGCCCGGTCACGGTCTTGGACAGATCCAGCCAGTCTGCCGGCGAGACGGCGGTGCTGGACAGGGATCGGAAATCCATCGGCCGAAGCGTCGCCGCCGCTGAAACCTCCGGGAATCGGGCAACCACCTCTTCAATGCCGTGCCGCACGCCGTGGTCGACATATTCGTAACTGTCCAAACTGTGCCGCCCGTCGAAGGATATGGTGCCGCCGGTGCCGATCACCGCCACCGTCCTTTTGTCGCCTTGCTCGGTCATGCTGCACCGCCTCCGAATATTTCCATCGATGGGTAGGGGAGTCGCTCCGTTGCCAGATTTTCCATCTGGTCCAGCGACAGCAGGGCTTTGGGCAATTCCCAGGTAAAGACATACCGGCAGGTTTCCTGCTTTGCCGTCCGGAATGCCGGGTCGGCATGCCGTTCGGCCGCCACCGCCTGTCTCAGCCAGATCCAGGCAAGCACAATCCCGCCCACGGCATCCATATAGACCTGCGCCGGCGCCAGTATCCATTCAGTGCCGGCCTCCGCGCCCCTGCGGTGATGCGATTGCGTGACCGTTTGAAGCCGGCTGCCGGCTTTCCTTAGCGCCTCGGTCAGGTTCGGGAAGCGGGTTCGGGCTTGGCCGATAACCTTGTCGATCTCTTGAAGCAGTGCGTCCAGGGCTGCGCCGCCCTGCATGATAACCTTGCGGCCCAGCAGATCGACGGCCTGGATCCCGTTGGTTCCTTCATGAATCGGGTTCAGCCGATTGTCCCGGTAGATCTGTTCGACCGGGAAATCCCTTGTATACCCGTAGCCGCCGTGAATCTGGATGGCGGCCTCGTTGGCGCGTAGGGCGGCGTCGGAGAACCACGCTTTCAAGACAGGGGTGACGATTTCCAGCAGCAGATGGGCGCGCGAGCGCGTCTCTTCCTCTTCCGCCCAGCGGCGCTCGTCGACCCAGCGTGCGCAGATCAGCGCCAGACCGAGGGCTCCTTCAGCGACGGCCTTTTGCTCAACGAGCATGCGGCGGATGTCCGCGTGCGCCAGCAAAGGGACCTGCGGTTGGGCCGGGTTCTTAGAGCCGGGCGGGCGTCCCTGCAACCGCTCCCGCGCATAGGTCAGGCTTTCCAGATACCCGGTATAGGCAAGCATGCCGGCCCCCATGCCGACCCCGATCCGCGCTTCGTTCATCATATGGAACATGTATTGCAGTCCTTGATGAGGTTCGCCCACAAGCTCGCCCACACAACCGCCGTTTTCCCCGAACTTTAGAAAGGTGTTCACCGTACCGCGGTAACCCATCTTATGGTTCAGGCCGGCCAGGGTGACGTCGTTCGGCATGCCGGGATCCCCGTTCGTATTCAGCCTGTAGCGGGGCACGATGAAGAGCGACAGGCCTTTCACCCCGCCGGGCGCGCCGGGCAGGCGCGCCAGCAGCATGTGGACGATATTCTCGGCCAGTTCGTGCTCCCCGCCGGACGTCCACATCTTTTCTCCTTGAATATCGTAAAGCCCGTCAGCCCGGGGTTTCGCGGTCGTTCTGACGTCGGACAGGGATGAACCCGCCTGGGTTTCCGAAAGCGCCATGGTGCCGAAGAAACGCCCGGCGAAGAGAGCGGGAAGATACCGGTCTTTCTGATCGCGCGATCCATGCGCCTCGATCAGATTGGCGGCGGCGATGGTCAGAAACGGATAGGCCGCCGTTGCGATGTTTGCAGCCTGAAAGTAGGCGAAAGCCGCTTGAACCACGGTCCAGGGCAGT
>JANQIT010000226.1 GCA_028282025.1 Hwanghaeella sp.
GTTCGAACAGGTCGGAAAAACGCTGCATATACAGAACGATATTCTGCGCAGCGATCTGACTCCCTTTCTAGAAGCCTTCACCGCGTCCGTCCGCACCACGGAAAAGAACGAGACGATCATCCTCCAACTCAATTCAGACGGAGGCGATCTGGAAGCCGCGTTTTCCATTGCGGAGGTGATTTCCGCGGCGCAGAAAGGCGGCTACAGCGTGCGCGCAAGCATTCCGCGGGGCGGGCGCTGCAACTCGGCCTGCGTGGTGATCTTTGCTTCCGCCGACCATCGCACCGCCGCCGCGGACGCCAGCTTTCTGCTCCATGGCGTCACCTATACCGGGTTCAACCCCAGTCCCGCGGTCGCCGCGCAACACGGGCGGCTGGTCAGCGAAATGCAACAGAGGATCGAGCAGGCGGACCCGGCTTTCGGCAGTTTCCTGCGCCGCCACAAGATCATCGAACACGACCTGAACATGACCTTCTCGGCGCGGCAGCTTTTCGAGGCCTTCGGCGGTTTTATCACCACGCTGGACTGACCGACCGCCGCGCCTTCGTCCCCTTTCTAGAGACTCTAGGACCGGATGATGTTGTGTTCCGGGCCGTATGGGAAGCCGGTGATATTCTCCGCACCGTCCTCGGTGACGATCAGGATATCGTGTTCCCGATATCCGCCCGCGCCGGCCTCCCCTTCCGGCAGCATGATCATCGGTTCCATGGAAACCACCATGCCCGGCGCCAGAACGGTTTCGATATCCTCCCGCAATTCAACGCCGGCCTCGCGTCCGTAATAGTGCGACAGCACGCCGAAGGAATGGCCGTAACCGAAGGATCGGTATTTCAACAGATCCCAGGACCGGTACATCTCGTTCAGTTCCGCCGCAATATCCTTGCAGCGGACGCCGGGTTTGATCAGGGAGAGCCCGCGCTCGTGAACGGCCACATTCTTCCGCCAGAGCGCCAAATGCGCATCGCTGGCGAATTCGCAGAACAGGGTCCGCTCCAGCGCCGTGTAATAGCCGAATATCATCGGAAAGCAGTTCAGGCTGAGGATATCACCCGGCTGTACCTTTCTGTTGGTGACCGGGTTGTGGGCCCCGTCTGTATTGATGCCCGACTGGAACCAGGTCCAGGTATCCATCAGTTCGACGAAGGGAAAGGACCCGGCAATCTCCCGGATCATGGCGTTGGTCGATGCCATCGCCACCTCGTATTCCGGCACGCCGGCGGCCACCGCCTCCGCGCAAGCCGCCCCGCCGATGTCGCAGATCCGCGCCCCTTCGCGGATCAGCGCCTGTTCCTCCGCCGATTTGACGGCGCGCAACCACATGGTCTCCCGGCCGACATCGACAAACTTCACATCCGGAAACTGCTCCGCCAACTGCCCCTGGAAATCCACCGTCGCATGGTCGAATTCGATTCCCAGGCGTTTCACGCCCCCGGTCAACGTTCGGACCGCTTCAAAATAGTTATCCTTGCGCCAGTCTGTATAGGTGATGTTGTCGCCGAAGGTCCGCCGCCAAGGCTGGCCCCCGTCGATCCCCGCGGAGATGGAGGTCGCCGCCTCGTGCGTCACCACAAACCCGTATTTCCGGCCGAACTGGCAGTACAACCAGCCCGAATAATAGGCGATATTGTGGTAGGAGGTGAACAGACAGGCGTCGATGGACCTTTCGGCCATTAAGGCGCGCAGCCGGTCATGCCTGCCCTGCATCTCCGCTTCGGAAAACGGGGACCATTCCTTGTCTCCATTGTGCCAAACCACCGTTCGCGCCAAATCGCCGACCATTTCAAACTCTCCCCTTCGCTGACATCGACTGGGATGTTTGGCCGTGGCGTCGATAAATCTGCGACTCTCCGCGACAGGGTCTTGATTGTGAACGACAAGCGGGCCGGCGTTCCTCTTCTGGCTGGCGGTCTGACGCTAGCTCCCGACCTTCAGCGTCTGCGACAGCCCCTTCAGGGCCGCAATGGTGCTCAAAGGCGTCAATTTTCCAGTGGCCGGCGTCTCTTCCGTCGGAACGTTGGCAATCGACATTTCAAACGAGACCTCGTCCGCATCGACCGTGACCGAATGCGTGTTCCGCGTCACGGCGGGATCGGCCCAGATCTCGTAGCGGGTGTCATCGGGGCCCAGGCCGGCAAGCGACAGGGCGACGGACACGTTCACGTTTGCCGGAAACTTCTGGGCCGCGTCGCGCACCGACCCTTCGTAGAGCTTCAAGGGGCCGGCCAACGCGGACAGATCAATTCCCTGCTCCTTGACGAAGGGAGCGCTGGCGAGGCCCGCAGGCGGCTTGCGGGTAACCATTTTGACGGAGTTCAAGGTCCCTTCCCTGGCCGCCCGCACGGCGTCCAGGCCCAGAAGAGCCCCAGTCGGTACGACGATGCGGGCGCCGGTGGTCTCTGCCATCTCCACCAGGTCCCAATTGACCAGCAATTGAGTGACGCTGAGCGGCATGAGAATCTTGCCCGCGTTCACCGTCGGTTCCGCAGCGGCGCGGAAGTGCTCCGGCGGCAGGCACTCGACGACGACGTCGGCACGCTCCGATAAGGCATCCGCTGTACAGAACGGAATGTCTTCCAGGCCCTGTCCAAGCTTGGCGCGGGCCGACGCTTCGGAAGAACTGGAAACCGCGCCCAGGGTAAACATTCCCGCCGCCCCGGCCACGAACCGCGCCACGGGAAGACCGACCGCTCCCAAACCGCCAACAGCCACCCGCATCATGTCTCTTTCTCCTTCTGAAAACGCGACCTTTTATCAAAGAAATGGGCGACGCCCGGAGGCGTCGCCCTTGTACTCTATAACGCGCCGCCGGTGGCGGGCGACTTACTTGTAGCTGGTGGGCAGCAGGCTACCGACTTCGCCGGTGAAGTCCTTGCCGCGAATTGCTTCACCGAAGGCCCGGCCGTTTTCGTGGGTCGGCGCCGCCAGCAATGCCGCCGCTTCCGGTACCTTACCGGCGACCATTTCAAGCGTGCTCTTGGCTTTGGCGATCCGGACATTCTGCGCCTCTGTGTATTTGGCATGGTCCGTCTTGCTGATCGCTTCCGTCGCGCTGACCAGGGCGGCCGCCTGTCCGACCAGGTAATAGACCGACTTCTGGGCGTCCGTCATTTCCTGGTTTTCGGTAACGTTCGGCGGGTAGAAACGGTGCCGGACGACGCCTTGGCTGTACTCGACAAGTTCCCAATTCGGATTCAGCGGATGGTCGTTATCCAACATGGTGGCCGCCGTATCGCCGGGCAGCTTCGGGTTCGCCAGACCGTGGCAAGACATGCAGTTGGACGCGATATCGTAGATCATCGTCGAATGGATCATGCCCTTGGCGATCGCATCCGTGATGTTGTTCGGGTTTTTCTTGTCGTTATGGGTTTCCAGCCATTCCTGCGCCGGGCTGTGGCAGCTTTCGCACGAAGGTCCGGCCTTCGCCTTACCGTCGATATACGAATAGTGACAGGTCGCGCAGGTCTCGGAACGCTTCATGCGTTTCTCGCCGATGGCCTTGAGAATCCCTTTTGCCTTCTTGTTCTTGTGGATTTCCTTGAAGGACGAATGGTGCGGCGTACCTTCCCAAACTTCATATTCCGCCGTATGGCACTTCTTGCACGCATCGGCGCCGACAAAGTCGACAGGCTCAGCCTGAGCCACGCTCGACAGGCCGATCAAAGCCGCTACTGCAAATCCCGCTCGTAATAGTCTCTGGATCATTGTCGCCCCCGACTGGTTTAGCCTGGTCCCGTTCATGGGTTCACCGTTCATACCAACCGGCTGCAACACCGGCCTCTATCGATCGCGTACGGTTCTTGTGCGCCGCACACCGTTAGCGCCGGACAAGCAGGATGGGGATACCATCCGCCCGGCTTGCTTCGAGCTTAACGGCAGCCCGATTCCGATGCAACAAAGCAGACTGCTAATACTCGAAAAGACCGCGGATGCGACATTTTTCGTCAGCATTGCAAGCCCTTAAAAGACAAGAAAACCGCGCGATCCATCAAAAGAACCGCGCGGCTTCCCGTTCGTCTGATTCTACAGTCTAGAACTTGCGGCGCAGTTCCAGGCGCATTCCGCGGATGTCTTCAGCATCGGATCGGAAGCCCAGGATACCATCCGCCCGGACGATCCAAGCCGCCGCAATCGGCAACTGATAGCGGAAGCCGAGTGCATATTCATCGTTCGGAACCGCGCGGTTTGCATCGAACCCGCCCAAACGCTGGCTTGTCGCCGCTTCGACCACGATCTGCTGATCCAGGTTGAAGAGATACTGCACCCCGATGGCGCCGCCGAAGGCGTCGTTCGCCAAATCGTTCAGTTTCGGGAAGTTTGTGATGCCTGGATCCTCGAACGTAATACCCGTATTCTTCAGAAGGCCGGTCTCATCCGACAGCGGTTGCGGACGGTCGATGCCGAGGAAGAAGTTGAAATACGGAACCAGTGTCGACGGCTTGTGCGTGACCAGCGAGTTCTCAATCAGAATGGCCAGACCGTCAGCGGTTTGGATCTGGTTGTTGTCCCGATCCTGCCCAAAGGTCCAGATCGCGCGAACGCTGTTGGACAACCAGCCGCCGTAACGCCTGGTGAAAGCGCCGGTCAAACTGTTGAAGCTCTGATCGTCGAGTTGGTCTTCGCCTTCAATTCGCCCGACCCCGAACTCGAAATATCCCTCCATCGTTTCGATAAAGGCGGCAGCCCCGAAAACATTCAGATTGTGCTGTTCACGAAGCCCCTGCGCATTTCGAATTCCCGGGTTCTCGACATGATCGAAACCCGCGAAGAACGTGAAGTCCATGTTTGAGATGTCGAGCGCCGGACTGTTCTTCGCCGCAATGGTAAAGGCGCCGCCCCAGATGGCTTCCTCCATCCAAATGCCGTTTTGGAACAGCAGAGGCGTCAGACCGAACGCAATCGGCAAATCGAAACCGGCATCGCGGTCCATCAGGCCGGACGCAATCTGACCGACATCCCCTTCGAAGAACAGTGTCTCGATGTTGCCGTTGAGCTGCTCTTCCCCGCCGTCTTCGTCGTCGCCGAAAAACTCATAGCGGGTCGCATTACCGTCCCTGTCGAAAGGCTCGACAAAGGCGTGAATGCGCTCCGTACCGGTGAGCTTCAAGTCAATATCGAGGTTGGCGTCGACCGCGATTTGGCCGATCTCGACATTGCCGTTGTCGTTATATTCGACTGCCGTGCGAACATCGCCAAAGATGGACAGCGCCGGAAACACCAGGTTCCGTTCACCGATGATGTTGATGCCGGGCTTGAACGGCCCTTCCGTGTAGATCGCCCGGCCCAGTTCCAGCAACGGCCTTGGGTTGGCCGAGGGCTGCTTGGCGCCATAGATGATGTACTGCGCTTCCGGATCGTACGGCTTGTCCTCGTAGCTCGGATCGGACCCGAAGGCATCCTTATCGAAATCGGTCGGTTTCGCCTCCGGCGACATCTGCGGTTCCGGCGGTCCCGTATCGGCTGCCATGGCGCCGCCGATGCCGGCCATGGCCAGCATCGCCGCTACCGCAACACTCCCCAACAAAGCACCCGTCCGGCGGCGCGGACCCGTTTTCCGGGCCGCCGGTATGTCCCTCACTTCTTCCATTGGAAGACCTCAGTTATCTATTTGACCTCAAACTCGACCGAATAGGCGTGGAAATCCAACATCCATTCGTTCATCGACTGCTCCATGTCATTGGTAGCCCCAACGAAACGCATGAAGTAGATCGGCTCCGCCCGGCTGCGCAGGCGCGCAGACAGCTTGTAGGTGCCGGGCTTCGTCAGCAGTTCACCCGGTACCGAATACGTCGCGTCCCGGTTGCCCAGCGGCGGAATGGAGCGTCCTTCCATCCGAACGAACGGCGCATGGTTGATCACCGTGGTCGGGAAGTTGGACGGGCGCAGGAAAGGCCGCTGGTCGATGTCGAAGCTCACCGGCAGATACATTTCCCGATCCGTCCCTTTGACGTTCGTGGTCAGGAACTTGGTCTGCAGGTTGAAGAGCTGGTCATCGTGCTCGATGGTTCCTTCGGCCAATTCCAGCGAGTGGAGATCCACCATGTCGCCATACTTGTCGACATAACCGCTTTCCCAAACCCGGTTACCATCCGGGTCGGTCAAAGCCACGTTGAACCAGATCTCCGGCTGCGCCCCCAACGAACCGGACGGCAGGTTGTGCCCTTCATCCGTGTTGGTGATGACATATTTGAAATCCAGATCGCGGCCGGCCTGCATCGGGCCGTCGAAGTACGGTCCGTCAACGCGGCTTCCGTTCTCCATAACCTGCTTCCGAAGCTCCCGCTTATACTCAAGGGCTTCCAGGTTCACCTCGACAACAGCCCATGCGTCCTCGCGGTCAGATGGGTCTTGCCATGCGAACGGGAAGTCGATGTTCAGCGGCTCTTTTACCGCATCGACCGCCGCCCGGAAGCCGGAATTGGCGCCCGGGATCGACGCTTTCAGCGCTGCAACCTGTTCCGTCAGCACCGCGAGCCCTTCTTCGCCGAGACCGCCGGTCTCGCCCAAAGCGCTGCCTTCATAGCTGTTCAGGGTTTCAACGACCCCGGCATATGCCGCATCGAAACCGTCCAACGCCCCGGCCGAAGCCGTAATCATGGACAGTTTGGATTCGATGTCGTTGATCATGGCTGTCATGTCGACGCCCAGATCATCCGCGGCGTCGCGGATACCCTCAATCGCCTCTTCGGCTTCCGCGATGGCGTCTTCCATCGCATCGGCATCGAATGCGCCGTCCAGCGTTTCCACCTTCGCCAGCATCCGGTCGCGACCGATTTTCGTTTCGAAACCGACAACCCCGCGCGAGATGTTGCGCTCAAGCAGGTCAATTGCCGAATAGGCTTCAAGACCGCCGCCCACAGGCTCCAACGCCACATGCAGGTCATCGAACGCGGACGCGATATCTTCGACGTTATCTTCGAAGTCTTCCGTACCCCAGCCGCCGCGGTAGTCGAACATCAGCCACTCTTCGATGTCCCAGACAGCTGCATCGGGGTTGTGCGGGAACACACCGGGGTGCGCAATCGGGTAGCCCGGGCCGTAGAAGGCATGGTTGCTGTGGCGGCGGCCCGGATTGATTTCCACGCCGTTCACCACGGCGGACGGCCCCGTCGCATAGCCCTTCGCTTTACCCGGCACCTTGCCCATGTGGCATTCCTGACAGGTTTCGCCTTTCCGGAAGGACGGCGAGTCCCTGTACTGGTCCCAGACAACCTCCAGCTTGATGCCCAGGTTCACAGCCACCTGGTGGCAAGAAACACAAAACTCGGATTCGCTGATCTGCTGGAATTTGATGACGCCGGTATGGACCTTGGTTCCACGCTCCGTGTCATCGGTGGCGATGCGCAGATCGTCCGCCTGGTCCAGCGTTTCATCGAACTTCGTGTCGGTCAGCGCTCCGACCATCGGCACGTAGATATCACCCGGCACAACGTTCCGTTCGCCGTTGACCTTGCCATACGCTTCAGCAACACGGTGACAGGTCACGCAGGTAATCCCTTCGCGCGCGATCTGGCTGCGCTCCCACAGCGGCAGATAGCGCTTTTCGCCCCGTTGCGTTCCGATCTGCTGGTGGCAGCGAACGCAGAAAGATCCCATCGTTCCCTGGGTAAGGGTGTTCACCGCCTGTTCGAACTTATGGAACATCGGCGAAATCGACGCATAGGCGTGGTTCGAAGACGACCACTCGTCGTAAATCTGTTGGTGACAGTCGCGACAGGCGTTCGCGCTGGGAAACTCGCTTTCCGCGTAAGCCTCGGCGTGCGGGTCGGCCGGAAGCGTCAGCTTCTCAGACGTCGCTGCGTCTTCTGCTGCAGCGACGGTCGACATCATACCCGCCAACACCCCTGCAGCCATAACGCGCGTAAGCTTCCGTAATGAAAGGCCCGCAACATTGAGTACTGAAGGTCGAGAATTAATCACGTCTAACTCCTCAATTTCAGGCGACCATGGTCGGACGCCATGCAACGAAGATGAGCCGAACCGTTCGGGGAAGAACGATTCAACCGACACTTCTGTCCTTGAGGTGCTGTGCTGCCCCCACAAACCTAGGACCATTCGAAAGACTAAAACGCCTTTCACTCATATTCATGATGTAACCTTAGTATCCGTTCAAAAGTCAAGAAAGGTTGATCGGAATACCGTACATCCAGGGCGTTTAGCCGCATATAGGACGGATATGCAACATCTTCTCCAATCGGCCCCGCAGCATTTGATAAAAATGCCCTAGATTCAGCAACCTAGGTGGAAGTTACTCCGCTGCGAGCATCTTGGTGTCCACCGCCGCGGGCGGGAAAGTTCCGACATGGTAGTTGTGACAGGCCGTACAGTCGTTTCCGGCCAGGTCCTCCGTGTGGCAATCGTCGCAAACCGCCTGATCCAGGGGCCGGAAATTGCTCGCAAAGGTAAATGGATCGAAATCCTTGAACCCGCCGCCATAGTCGGCATCGGCATCCAATTCATGGCATGTCGCGCAGCCCTTGTCGCCGATCAGCGCGAAGTGCTTGGAGTGGTAGAAATCCGTAAACTCGACAACTTGGGGATTCGCCCGCCGCGCATGCCAATTCACTGTCCCGGCCCCATCGGTCACATCAACGCTGTGACATCCGACACAGCCCCCTGGGGAGTTGTTCTTGCCAAGCTCGTCCAGGACCCGCTCCGTCATCACCTGATTCTGGGAGGTGGCGACCGAGAAATTGAGCCATTCCCGCATAAAGGCATCGCGATGGCCTGAAAGCTTGTATTGAAGAGTAAAGTCCTCGGTATACCAGCCGCCCGATTCGGCCCAACTGGCCTGATCCAGAACTTCATCAGAGAACTCGATCAGTTCCGGTTCGTCTTCCGGCGTCAGGACTTCCTCGCCATCGCGATAGGCTTCGACTTCCTCGAAGAGATTCGGGAACCACTGTGTCTGAGCGACCACAAGCGCATCGATATGCAGATTCGCCAGCAGCGCCCTGGCCTGCGCCGCCGGCACTTCCGCCTCCGCCGCGGCGTTCAGCCGTTCGGTTACCGCGTCCATGCCCTCAGTCAGGATATCGTACAGAAGCTCTTTGTACGCCCAGGCGAAGGTCTCGACATAGGCGAGTTCCTCGTCATCGACTTCCGACAGGTCGAAAAGATCCAGGTTCTCTTCGATATAATCCCGGGCCTCGACATAATCGGGATCGCCCTTCATCAGCACGTCGGCGATGGCGGCGAATTCCTCGGCCTCGGCGTCGATCGGCCACTCGCCCACATTCGCTTCAAGATCGATCAGCGAATCGACATCCATTCCGGGCAAGGCCAGAACCATCACCGGCTTGTCGGCGATAAAGGCCTCGTGGCAGGACGCGCAGCTTTGTTCGAACCCGTTGAACACCATCAGGCGCCCGCGGTCGTCCGGTTCGTGGCAACTGCGGCAGGATGTCGGCGCCTTCTCCAGATTGCGTTCGTCGGCGAAGTATTTGCCGATATGATTCTGGTGATTGAATTGGATCCGGGTCCGCCGCTCATACGGATAATCGCCGAATTCAACGTGCGTCTGGGCGAACTGGTTGGTGTGACAGGCCTGACACTCGACATTGCTCAAATTGACGATGTCCGCCTGATGGCCCCGATGTTCCTGGTGACAGCTTCGACAGGCCACCTCGCCGGTATCGATTGTGCGCACCTTGAAACCGATGCGCGTCGCAACTTGCGACATCAGCGGACCGGCCGTTCCCGGCTGAAGCCGCGCGCGCTCGGTGGCCGCCTCGATGAAAGCCGCGGTTTGGTTATGCGCCATACCGCTGCGGTTTTCGTGACAGGCGACGCAGTTTTTCACGTCCTGCGCCTCGTGCGTGCCGTCGAAGACGGCGTGCGCCCACCCGATCAGACCTTCGCCCGACACTGAGTGACAACTTGCGCATCCACCGATTTCAGAGTGGGACGCCGACAACGGTCCAGGCGAAAAAACGGCCTCTCCCGCCATGCCGCCGCCGATGACCAGCAACAGGCCGACCACCACCGCAACGGCATAGCGCGAGAGCATCCCGCGCTGACGGCGGATGCTGGGTTTCGGAGAACAGGGAGGAATCGGATTGCAGCAACTACCGTCCGGCAAGGGACCGTCTGCGCATTTCCCACCGGCTGCGTCGCTTCGGGTGCACAGCCAGCGGCCATTCTTGTCGATGGGCCGGCACTCCGCCCCCGCCCGGCATACGCCGCCCGGTCCAGGTCCGACCAGACACGGTTTACCCTGCGCCAGCCGTCCGCAAACGAATTCCTGATTCGGACGTTCGTAGCTGCTGCTTCGATAATCAAACCTTTGGAGTTTGAGATTCAAGACGACGCCCCCGTTACAAACTCACGCCCGTAAAAGCGTAAGCCAAAATGACATGAACACCCGCCAGAGCCAGCAAGGCGTAGGTTGCCGGAATATGCACGAACAGCCACGCCTTCAGTGTTTTCTGAAGCGCGTGATGATAATCGAGATCGCTTTTCTTCCGCGCCAGCGCCCGCAGTTCCGCGAGCACCTCCTTCTCCGTATCGTTCAGGTACCGCTCCATACTGTCGAACTTCTGCATCAGGCCGAAGAAGCGGCCGTTCAGCTCGAACAGATGCTCCAAATAATCCTTCGGACCGGAGAACCACTCCTTCAGATCCTTTACATAGAAGTCGGCGATGGACGTCGATTCGGTCTGTTCCACGGAATAGATCGCAAGATCGTCCGCCGCCTCCCGCAACTGCGTTCGAAAGATTGGAATTCGCTCGAAGATGACCTCTTCGCCGCGCCGCGTCAGGCGCGCCGGCAGGGTCCGGGTGATGAAGATGCCGAAAGCCCCGGAAGCGGCGACGATCAGAAACAGCACGGCCATGCTTACTTCGATCCCGCCATTCGGGATTCGAAAATCCACATGGACCGCGAAGAGAGCGACCACAAACCAGCCGAGATAGACATGCAGCTTTACCCAACTTCTGACATTGGCGAGCGGCAGAAACGGCAACTTCTTGCGGGCGTTCAAAAGCGTCAGGACCAGCATCGATCCCAGCAGAACCCACCCTGTTACGAAGGCGGGCTCCCACAATGTCGCCACCATCGCGCCGTGTATCAGATAGATAAAGGCCGCCGCAGCGATCACCAGTGCGAATCGCCCCACCCGCTCCTTGGTCAAAATCATCATTTTCCAAGCCAATCAGCAATGGGCCCAAGGTCGCTCATATTAACGCGGCGCAATGCATCGTGGGGACAGGCCCTCTCGCAAGACGGGCCGCCCATCTGGTCGACGCATAAATCACATTTCGTGGATTTCATGATCGGCGCGTTCATCTCGTCCAGCACGAACTCGCCCGATGCATCCCGCACGGCAACCATGCGGATATTGTCGTAAGGACAGGAATTGGCGCAGGTCGCGCAGCCGATACAGCTTGAATCGTTGATCACCACCTGCCCCTGCAACGAGCTGCGGTGAATGGCGCCGGTCGGGCACCCGATCATGCACACCGGATCGACGCAATGCATGCAGGCATTGGCGATCATCACATTGCCGTACTTCCGGCCATGACGGGCGAAACGCGGATTGTTGTTGTGCGTCGCCGCGCAGGCGCGCACGCAGTCATCGCAACGTACGCACCTGTCGGTGTTGATCAACATGGTCGCCCGACCGTTGATGATCCGATTTTCGACCAGAAACTCCAACAGGCCGGTATCCAAGTCGGATCCGCTCTCCGTAATGGCCTGGATCGAATGATCCAGTGCTTCATCCGTCCGAATGGGCGGCGGCATCCGATGCTCCGGCATAGTCGGGAGGACGATATCCTCCACCACCTTGGTCGGAACGCGCAGCACGTCGACATTCCCCAACCCGCGGAGCGAATTCTGATACGGCACCTGCTCGCCGTTTTTCCAGTTGTGAACGAGTTCCTCGAACCCGAACACCTCCCCCCGTCCGATAAAGGACAAGGTCGGATCGCCGTGGTTGATGTGCTTACTGACCCGGGCGAACCCGGTGCGGATCAGGAACAGCCCGTCCGCGTATTCGCCCTCGGCAGCTATGACAGGTTCGTGCCGCAGCCGTTCGGCCCCGGTCAGTTCCGCCAGTTTCTTGAAACTCGTATGCCACTCGAACTCGCCATAGGTCTCGAAAATCGTGGCGTCCGCAACCTTTTGGATCGTCTCGTCGTCCAGATGACTGAACATCGGCAAGGCGCGCAGATGCAGGATCAGACTGCGTTCGCGGTAAAGCTTGTCGATATGGTTGCGAAACGCTTCGTCCCTGCGGCGGATATCCCGGATACCCTGCCAGCGGATTTCCAGAAGCTCCGTATCCCCTTCGGAAAACAGGCTCAACGTGCGCGGCGTCCGGCCGAGGGCCGCAATTTCCCCGAAAATCGTCCCTTCCCGCAACGGCTCCGTGTGATAGTCGCGCATGATCGCCGGGACGTCTTGCAGGAAAGTGTGGGTCGTCCCATCGCGCGCATTGCGCTGGCCGGTCTCCGCGCCGCCGCCCTTCAGGCGCGTCACGTCCCGCACTTCCGGCATTTGGGGGTTGGCCCACAATTGCCGCAGCGCCCCGAAGAAACCACGTTTCTTGTCCGCCTGGCGTCCAAGCAGTTCATCCGGCAGATCCGGATTGATCACCACCCGAACCGCGCCGGACAGCACCAGAAAGGCGGAGTTGCCGTAGTCCCCGCGGCGTACCACGATATCGCCTTCGCGATAGCGCTGGATGCGCATGTCGTTGCGGATGATATCCCGCAGAGCCATGGATGGCGGAAAGCTGGATTCGTCCATATTGCAGAACGGCTCCAAAGCCATGATCCGCTCAACGTCCGCCTCGGTCATCTCGCGGCTGAACGGATTGTCCCACCGCATCGGACGTTGAATTACTAGCGGTCCATCCATGTGTCCCCCTGTCGGCGCCGGTGTACCCGTCCGCTCCGTTTAAGCTTCCAAAGTCAGATTGGACTTCGGAACCGATACGCAGGTAAGGCAGGACCCCGCCTCCGGCTGGGCGCCCGGTTCTTCCACATATTTCACGTCGCCGGACCGCACCGCCGTGATGCAGGTCCCGCAGTTTCCGGCGCGACAGCCGGAATCCATGGCGATATCGTTGGCTTCGGCGAATTCCAGGATGGAATCGAACGAACCGTCCCACGCCACCTTCTTGCCGGATTTGGCGAATTCCACCTCGAAACTCTCCGCCGGCGCGGCCGCGTCCGCCGCCGGTTTCGGCTTGGCTTTCTTGACGCTCGCCGGGCCGAAGGCCTCGAAGTGAACGTTCGCGTCCGGAACGCCCCATTCCCCCAGATCCTTAACCAGGGACTCCATCATCGGCGGCGGGCCGCAGATGTAGAAATCGTAATTGTTCGACGGCAAGGCGCGCTTGAACAGATCGACGCTTACCCGTTCGGCATGCTGATAGTCCTCGCCAGGCACATCCCCCTCTTCGGGATTGCTGTAACAGATATGCAGATGAATGTTTTCGTGATCCCGGGCCAACTGCTCGAGATGCTCCTTCATCACATGCTCTTTCTTATTCCGCAGTCCGTAGAAAAAGTGCGTCTCGCGCTTCGACCCGGACAGGGTGATCGAGTTGACCATGCTGAGAACGGGGGTAAGGCCGACACCGCCGCCGATCAACACGACCGGCGTATGTTTGGTCTGGTCCATGAAGAACTTACCGGACGGCGCCTTCACGTCGAGGATGTCGCCTTCCTCCAACTGGTCATGGAAAAAACTGGAAGACAGGCCCGGAGGCAAATCCGGTCGGTCGCGCGGCGGCGGCACCTTCTTGATGCTGACCCGGTAGTAATCGCGCTGCAGCGGACTATCCGACAGGGAGTAACAGCGGATGACCGGTTTATCCTTGCCGGGGATTTTCAACTGGAATGTAAGATACTGTCCCGGCTCGAACGGCGGCTGGCCTTTGCCGTCATGCGGCTTCAGATAAAAGGAGCAGATGCCTCCCCCTTCGGGAATCTTGCGGTCGATCCGGTATTTCCGCACCCCGTTCCAGGTCAGCACCGCCCGGTCGCGTTCGGCGCGCATATGCGCACTCGACGTATTCACGGCGTTGCGCAACAGCGCCACCTGCTGATCGTAGAATGCCCGTTCCGCAGACGCGCGCGACATCGACCCCCAGGTCATCATGGTCGCTTGCAGCAGCACGGCGGCTATGATCGTCGCGCCGATAAGCTGATAACCGGAAGTCGACAGTTCGCCCGTCTGACCGAACACCACCGCGAAGACACCGACAACGATTGCACCGCCGAACATGACGCGTCCAATCCAACTTGTGCCGATGCCGCCGCCTGCATTACGCGCCGCCGCGGGTGCAGGCGTGGGCGCCGGAGGGGCCGGTTCGGCCGCCTTCGGCGGTACGGGGGCGGGCGCCGACTCGGGCGTTTTCGCCGGTTCCGGTTGTGTTGCGGGCCCGGGAGCGGCTGCTATCTCGGGGCCCTGCTCATAGGCCAGATTGATCGCGAGATTGCCGATCTCGAACTGGTCGCCGACGCCCAGTTCGGACGCCTCGTCCGGATTTAGGCGGGCTTCGTTGATGAAGGTTCCATTGCTCGAGCCCAGATCCTTGACCAGAAGCGTGCCCGGTTCCTTCACCGAAAGCATGCAGTGGTCGCGCGAGATGGAGAAGTCGGTAAGGACCGCGTCGCTCGATTTCGGGTTGCGACCGACCGCAAATCCGCCCTTGTCCGCGACCGCGGATTCGTCGATTTCGAAACTGTGCGACTGACCGGTGCTGGTTTCGTAGCTGAGGGTCCAAACCCCCGGGCCGTGCGCCTTGTCTCCGCCGGCCTTCGACTCGCCGTTCTTGTCCGCTGAGCCTTCGGTCTTGTTGTCTTGCACGTCCGTCATGACTTTACGGTCGATAGACCGCCCCCACGGCTATGTATCTGTCCCCGCCGAAGCCACTACCGCCCCGGCCATCACAGGGGCAATATTCAGCGGCGCCAATACTGCGGTACCTGAATCCCCGACAGCGAGGTTAACCCTGATAACGCGAGCGTGTAAAGCGACCTATCCGAAGCCCGAGCGAACCTTTTGCCGCAACCCCGACTTTTATCGCAAAATGCTGAATTGGCACTTATTTGAACGCACTAGAACTCACTGTCACAGAAAGATAAAGGGTTGTCCGCGTCATTGCGGCAGCCCGCGATTCGACGCGCACCTCCCCCTCCGTTGGCACCCCTCGCCGCGGGCGGCAAGACCGCCGGACCGTGAAAAGTACCCGCTTCAGAGAATGTTTCTGCAAGGAGAACGGGTCGCAGCCAGCTCTCCTGATTCGCAGTTCCGACACGCTTGAGAGAGCGTACTCCAACCCCTTCGAGCCATCGTCCGAAGCAGGACGGAACCCCTTCCAGACACTGGACAGGCAAACCGTCCCCATCCCGCCGACAGCAGGTATGCATCCCTACCGGCACGCCGCCGCCCCCCCCTGCTTCTCCTCCGGGTAAGACAGACGCCTTTTCAAAGAAAGGGTGCTTCGTACCGTTTAAGTGGATGACGGGTTAAGTGGATGACGGGGTCGGCTTCCCCGAAGGCGCTGCCGAAATGTCTTCATCTTCAGGACTCGGCAGTTTCTTCGGAAGCAGCGCCACTGCAAAAAGGATAACCAACGCCGCGCCCGCAAGGATTCTAAACAGCGTGTCGAAACCCCAGTTGTGATAGACGAATCCGATCAGCGGCAGGGCGGCGGCCAGAACCGAAAAGCTCACGACATAGCGCACACCGTAGATACGCGCGCGATAAGGTCCCGAGGCGGTCTTACCGATCATGTAGTCATTGATCGGGATCTGGCCGAACGCGCCCAGCATGAATCCGACCGCGACCAGCAGCGCCAGGCCGTCGCTCAGACCGGGCATGAACGAAAAAAAGACGATCTGAATCGCAGCGACCGTCATGAAAACACGGCGCGGTCCGTATCGGTCGAGAGAGACCCCGACGGCCAATTGAGCCATCGAGGCGACAGTGAAAACGAAGAAGGCCATGGACCCGATCATGGTGGCGATGTCGGCGCTTCCGCCGAGTCCCGCCCCTCCGGCCCATCGGGCCATCTCGGCGGCCAACCTCGTCAAACGTTCCTCAAAGATCTTCGGCAGGGCGAAAGTGGTCGATTGAAAAATCACAGAGGAGACGGCGGTTGTCAGAAACACAATGGCGGACACCTGGATCAGCGCTTTTCTGTATTGGGGCGATGCAGGCGACGGCGCGGTATCGCCGCCGCGTTTGGCCACGCTCCGTTCTTCGCGGATCCCCTCCCACCGCAACGCCATATACGCAAACCCCATGGCGATGGAGAAGATGCCGGGCAGTATGAACGCCATTCGCCAACCCGTATGGTCGATCAGGGCGCCGGTAATCAGGGCCGCGGCGGCCACGCCTAGATTTCCCCATACGCCGTTCGTTGCGATTCTCATGCCCGTGTTCCGCCACTTTGTGGTCACGATGGCCAGACCGACCGGATGATAGATCGCCGCAAACATCCCGATCACGAACAGGCCGGCACCGATTTGAAGTGGGGTATCCGCGAAACCCGTGGCGATGGAGGCCAACCCGATGCCGATGAAAAAGACGCACATCATGCCGTCCCGGCTCCATTTATCGGCAAGCCATCCGGCCGGCAGCGCGAAGGCGCCGAAGGCGAAGAATCCCGGCGTCGCATAGGCCAGAAGTTCCGCGTAGGCGACGCCCCACTCCCGATACAGGGTCAGCGCCGCCACGGTTGCGAAGATCAGCGTGAACAGATGGTCCATGAAGTGGCCGATATTCAGAAACAGAAAATAAAGCCGGTCACGGTTCATGCTCCGGATCCTTCAACGCAGACGATCTCACTGCCGGTAGTCTATCCCAGATCGGTTCGCCGCAGGGCTACAATCGGCCGAATTACGTATTCATTTACCGCATTCAGTCTGTATGATCGGACACAGTGGACGGTTTATCCAAGATCGACCGCATGCTATTCCTGGGCCCGCTAACCTGCTAATTTTATGCGCACGAATGAAAACACCCCCACCATTAGCTCGCCATAAGATTGCAGACGAATCTTTCCTTGAGACCTGCACCGCGAAAATCAGGGAGACATACACGTGGTGGACCCAACTGCCCCGGATCGAAGACCTGCCCAGTAAGTCCTTTATAGCGCCCGACAAGATCGTCAGCCTGCTTCCCATCGTGTGTTTAGTCGATGTCACCGGAAGCCCCGACGACTGGTACTACCGGCTGGTAGGAACCGAATTGGTTTACAATCGCGGGGGAGAAGTGACCGGAAAGAGAGTGCGCGACGGCTATCACGGAACCGACTGGGAAGACGTGCACGAGAACTACAGCTATGTGAAGGAAACCCGGTCCTTTCTGTACGATCCGGCGGATCTGCCCACGCCCTGGGGTGGCATGAGGTCCAATGACACGCTTTTCCTGCCCTTTTGCAACGACAAGAACGACCTCACGATTGTTTTGGTCGCCTCTGTAAACCGCTGAGACGGTCCTTGCAGCCGTTCGGCTAGGCAGGCGGCGGGGACGAAGTCAGCGCACGCGGACGTACGCCAAGGCTACTCCCACTCGATGGTGCCCGGCGGCTTGGACGTCACGTCATAGACGACGCGGTTCACCCCCCGCACCTCGTTGATGATCCGGGTCGCGCAACGGGACAGGAAGGCGTGTTCGAAAGGATAGCTGTCGGCGGTCATGCCGTCGGTGGACGTCACCGCCCGCAGGCCGCAGACATACTCATACGTCCGGCTGTCCCCCATCACGCCCACGGTCTTCACCGGCAGCAGGACCGCGAAAGCCTGCCAGATCTCGTCATACAGGCCGGCTTTGCGGATCTCATCCAGATAGACGGCATCCGCCTTGCGCAGGATGTCGGCCTTCTCCCGGGTGATGTCGCCCGGAATCCGGATGGCCAGCCCCGGTCCGGGGAACGGGTGCCGCCCGACCAGCACTTCCGGCAGGCCAAGCTCGCGCCCAAGGTCGCGGACCTCGTCCTTGAACAGCTCCCGCAACGGCTCGACCAGCTTCATGTTCATGCGCTCGGGCAGACCGCCGACATTATGGTGCGACTTGATGGTGACCGACGGTCCGCCATGAAAGGAAACGCTTTCGATAACATCCGGATACAGCGTTCCCTGGGCCAGGAAATCCGCCCCGCCGATCTTCTCGGCCTCTTCCTCGAAAACGTCGATGAACAGCCCGCCGATGATCTTCCGCTTGCGTTCCGGATCCGTGACGCCGGCCAATTCGCCCAGGAACAGATCGCTGGCGTCCCGGTGGATCAGCGGGATGTTATAATGGTCACGGAAGACGGAGACGACCTGTTCCGCCTCATTCTGCCGCATCAGGCCATGATCGACGAAGATGCAGGTAAGCTGATCGCCGATTGCTTCATGGATCAGCACGGCGGCGACCGAGGAATCAACACCGCCGGAGAGCCCGCAGATTACCTTGCCGTCCCCTACTTGCGCCCGGATCTTGGCGATCTCCTGCTCCCGGAACGCCGCCATGGTCCAGTCGCCGGTGCAGCCCGCGACCTGATGCAGAAAATTCCGCAGCAGTTTCTCGCCGCGCAGGGTATGGACGACTTCCGGGTGGAACTGCACCGCATAGAAATGCCGTTCCTCGTCGGCGATGGCCGCAAAGGGCGCGCCCTCGCTCTGCGCCACGACCTTGAAACCCGGCGGCAGGGCCGTGACCCGGTCGCCGTGGCTCATCCAGACCTGATCACGCTCGCCAAGGTCCCAGATCCCGTCGAACAAGGCGCTGGAGGCAGTCAGTTCCAGGTCCGCGCGGCCGAATTCCTGATGGTCCGACGCCTCGACCGATCCGCCGAGCTGCGCGCACATGGTCTGTTGGCCATAGCAGATGCCGAAGACGGGCAACCCCATCTCGAACAGTTCCTGCGGGGCGCGCGGCGTGTCCTGATGGGTCACGCTGGCAGGCCCGCCGGACAGGATAACGCCCTTGGGTTCGAAAGCGCGGATACTCTCTTCAGTGATCGTGTTGAAAGGATGGATCTCGCAGTAAACACCTGCCTCGCGCACCCTGCGGGCGATCAGTTGCGTTACCTGGCTGCCAAAATCAACGATCAATATCCGGTCGGTCATCGCGCTGTCATTCCAATCGTGTTTGTCCCGGTTCGCTACAGTTTCCGCCCCAACACGGCGGCAAAGAACCCATCCGTCCCATGATCCGCGGGCGTCAGGCGCAGCATATCGCCCTCCACCGGCGGCGCGCCGCCCACCGTCTCCCGCCAGATATCGGCATAGGGATAAAGGAAAAAATCGGGCCGCTGTTCCAGAAAGGCCGCCAACCGATCCTCGTTCTCGTCCTTCAATAGGGAACAGGTGGCATAGACAAGCCGTCCCCCCGGCGCAACAAGGCGGGCCGCGGAATCCAGTATCTCCGATTGCAGCCGGGTCAGTTCGGCAAGATCCGCCTCCACCACCCGCCATTTTTGATCCGGATTGCGCCGCCAGGTGCCCGACCCGGTACAGGGCGCATCGACCAGAACGCGGTCGAACCCGCCATCGAACCGGGCCGCCCGGCGCTTGACCCATTTGTCCTTGGCCGATGTCAGCACGCGCCGTTCGACCGTGAAGGACCCGGCGCGCTTCAACCGGTCGGCTGCGCGATTGAGGCGGGCTTCCGACGTATCGCAGGCGACGATCCTGCCCCTGTTTTCCATCTGGCCCGCAATCGCCAGCGTCTTGCCGCCGGCCCCGGCGCAGAAATCGACCACCTTCTGCCCGGGCTTGGCGTCGACCAACAGCGCGACCAGTTGCGATCCTTCGTCCTGGACCTCCAGCAGGCCTTCCTTAAAGGGTTTGACGCCGGTCAAGGGACGGCGCTGGGTCAGGCGGATACCGACCGGGGACAGGCGGCACGGCGCGGCCTCGATCCCATCGTCGCGGAGACGTTCCGCCAGATCGTCCCGCGTGGTCTTCAGCAGGTTCGCCCGGATATCTACGGGCGCCTCGTTCATCAGGGCCCGGGCCTGCGCTTCCCACCCCGCACCGAATTGATCCCTGAAACGGTTCACCACCCATTCCGGCAGGTTCGACGCCACGGCCGCGGGTTGATCCGGGTCGGCCAACGCGCCTCCGTCCAGTGCCGCCAGCCAGTCCGCCTCCTGCGCGGACAAGGCGGCGACGGCGTAGTCGCCTTCGCTCTGCGTCGTCGGCAGCGCGGCGGCTTCATACCGTCCCGTCAGCACGGCAAAGGCCAAGGCGCGGGTGCGTCCGCCGGGCTCCATGGCGCGCTTTTCCAACCACCAGTCAAGCTGCGCACGATGGCGCAGGACGCCATAGACGACCTCCGCGATGGCGGAACGGTCCTTCGACCCCGCATAGCGGCGCGCCCGGAAACCATCGGCCAGCACGGCGTCGGCCGGTTTGCCGGACTCGGCCTCTATCCTGTCCAGCAGTTCTATCGCCGTCTGCAGGCGTGCGCCCGGCTTCATCGGGACGCCCGGGCTATCTGGCGAAAGAAGAAGATGGCGGCGTCAGCTTTCAATGCGGTAATTCGCCGATTCCTTAGTAACGGTAATATCGTGGACATGGCTTTCCCGCAGTCCGGCCCCGGTGATTTCCCGGAACACGCAGTTCTTTTGCATATCGGGGATGGTCCCGTTGCCGGTATATCCCATGGCCGCCCGAAGGCCGCCGATCAATTGGTGCAGCACTTCGGCCACCGGCCCCTTGTACGGGACCCTTCCCTCAACGCCTTCCGGGACGAATTTATGGCTTTCCTGCACTTCCTCCTGGAAGTAGCGGTCCGCGGAACCGCGCGCCATGGCGCCCGCCGACCCCATGCCGCGATAGGACTTGTAGGAACGGCCCTGATACAGGAACACCTCGCCCGGGCTCTCGTCGGTTCCGGCCAGCAGCGAACCGACCATGGCGCAGTCCGCCCCGGCGGCAATCGCCTTTGCAAGATCACCGGAAAACTTGATACCGCCGTCGGCGATGGCCGGCACGCCCGCCGCATGGCAGACCTCGGACGCTTCCATCACGGCGGTGAACTGCGGTACGCCGACTCCGGCGACAATCCGCGTGGTGCAGATCGACCCCGGGCCGATCCCGATCTTCACCGCGTCCGCGCCGGCATCGATCAGCGCCTTCGCGCCGTCGGGCGTCGCCACATTGCCTGCGATGACCTGGGCATAGTTCGACAAGCGCTTCACCGCCTCGACCTGCCCCAGGACGCCGGCGCTGTGGCCGTGCGCGGTATCGACGACGATGACGTCGCAGCCCTCGTCCAACAACGCTTCCGCCCGTTCCAGACCCTCCGCGCCCGTACCGGTCGCCGCGGCGACCCGCAGGCGGCCCTTCTCATCTTTACAGGCATTCGGGAACATCTGGGACTTTTCGATGTCCTTCACGGTGATCAGACCGACACAGCGTTTCTGATCGTCGACCACCAGTAGTTTTTCGATCCGGTGCTGGTGCAGCAGACGTTTGGCTTCCTCGCGGGTCACACCTTCGCTGACCGTCACCAGGCCGCGTTTGGTCATCAGTTCCTTGACCGGCGTGCGCGGATCGTCGGCGAAACGAACGTCGCGGTTGGTCAGGATACCGGCCAGCTTGCCGCTGCGTTTGGAAACGACGGGGATGCCGTGGATGCCGTGCCGGGCCATGATCGCCAGTGCATCCGCCAGCGTCTTGTCCGGGGAAATGGTGATCGGGTTCACCACCATCCCGGATTCGAAACGCTTTACCTGGCGAACCTGCTCGGCCTGCTCGGCGATGGTCATGTTCTTGTGGACCACGCCCAGTCCGCCATGCTGCGCCATCGCGATGGCCAACCGCCCCTCGGTCACCGTGTCCATTGCGGCGGAAATAATAGGCACGCCCAACTCGACCGTCCGGGTCAGCCGGGTGGCGGTAGATGTATTGTGCGGCAGGACTTCGGAGAACCCGGGCTGAAGCAGGACATCGTCGAATGTCAGCGCCTTCCGGAAGCCCCCCGTTTCATTCATATGCGACGATTCCGGCATGGCATGGCTCCCTGGGGTTACGGTTGCCAGAACATAGACGGGATTCAGCCCCCTTCAAGCAGAATCCGGGTTCGACATGCAGATTTCACAGAAAAATTCCCATTCGCTGAATGCAAGAATGCAAATCGGGGATGGTTTCGGATCGATTTTCGGTAGGTGGGCGCAAACAAGACGCCAAATGGGCTATTCCCGGCCGGTATCCTGTTCCGTTCCGCGGTAACCCAGCGCCACGACATACATTTCCGCGGATTCCTTGCGGCTTGCCGGCGGCTTGAAGTGCGCCACCTTGTCGAAATTCCGTTTAAGGAGCGTCAGCAGGGACGCTTCCGCCCCGCCCGAGAACACTTTTGCGACAAAAACCCCACCCGGGGCGAGGACCTGAAAGGCGAAATCCAGTGCGGTTTCCGCAAGCCCGATGATGCGGAGATGGTCGGTCTGCGCATGGCCGGTCGTGTTGGCCGCCATGTCGCTCAGCACCGCATCCGCCGGTCCGTCCAGCAGAGCGGTCAGCCGGTCGGGCGTATCGTCCTCCATAAAGTCCGCCTGCAGCATGGTTGCGTCGGCGACCGGCTCCGTCTCCAGCAGGTCCACGCCGACGACCTTACCGCCGCCCGGCGCGCCCGCCCGCACGCGGTCGGCGGCGACCTGCGTCCAGCCGCCCGGCGCACAGCCCAGGTCCACCACCGCCATACCCGGTTTCAGGAATTCATACCGGTCATCCAGTTCGATCAGCTTGAAGGCGGCGCGGCTGCGCAGGCCGCGGCGTTTCGCTTCCGCGACATAGGGATCGTTAAGCTGCCGTTGCAGCCAGCGTGTGGAGGCGGTGGTCCGCCGCCGCGCGGTCTTCACGCGGACCGTCGCCTGCCGCGATCCGCCAAGGCCGCCAGCGCGGCTGCTCTTGCCGCTGCCGCCTTTTCCGCCGCGCCCTTTACCTCCACCCTTGCTACCGGCCATCGGCCGGCCCGTCATGACGGTGAATCAGATCCAGAAGAATCCCTTCCCGCAACCCCCGATCCGCGACTTTCAACCGGCCGACCGGCCAGCAGGTGCAGATCGCCTCCAGAATAGCGCAGCCGGCGAGCATAAGCTCCGCGCGGTCCTCGCCGATACAGGGCTGCGCCGCCAGTTGCGGCAGTTCCAGACAACGCAGGAACTCGGTCAAGGTGCCGATCCGGTCGAAGGACATGGACGCCCCATCGACCTGGCTGCGGATATAGCGTTCCAGCCCCATCTCTATACCGGCCAGTGTCGTGACCGTGCCGGAGGTTCCGATCATCTGCACCTCGCCCCGCGCCACAGCGTCGGCGATCCCATGCAGCATGCAGAACTCTTTGACCGCGCCCGCCATTTCGGCCACGCAGGTATCATAGGCCAACGGGTCGCCCAGCCGGTTGCCGTAGCGCTCGGTCAGAGAGACCACGCCGTTCGGGATGGAATGCGTGCCGATCACTTCCGCATTGCCGTTCCGGCAGCCCAGCCAGATAAGCTGCGTGGACCCGCCGCCGATATCGAAGACCAGCCCGTGCGGGACGTCGCGCGTCAACAGCGGCAGACATCCGGCGATGGCCAGCCGCGCCTCTTCCTCCGTGTCGATCACATCGATATCGATATCCAGTTCCCGCTTCACCCGGGACACGAAAGCGCCGATATTGCCCGCCCGGCGGCAGGCTTCCGTCGCGACCGCGCGCATATGCGCCACCTTGTGATGGTCGATTTTCTGGGCGCAAACCGTCAGAACCTCCAGCGCCCGGTCCATCGCCTGATCCGACAGCACGCCGTTTGCGACCAGCCCCTCGCCCAGCCGCACATTCCGGGCATAAGAGTCTATGACGCAAAAACCCTGGTTTTTGGGCCGCGCGATCAGAATCCGGCAGCTCGACGTACCGATATCGATTGCGGCGAAAGCGGGCGGGCCGCCATGCGCCGGTTTCGACCGTTCCGTGACGGGTCGGGAAAGTGGCGCGGTTTCAGACTGTTGCATGGTTTTGTCTTACCGCAGACCGCCGGACATCGGCAAGGAAAGCCGGACGGCGGATACGCGCGCAATCGCCGCGCCCACGGCTTGACCCAGGCCACCGGCTTGGTTAGAACCCCGGCTCCCGCTAGAGCCTTGCGCCCCGCGCATCGCGCGCTGCTGGGGGATCGTCTAACGGTAGGACAGCGGACTCTGACTCCGTCAATCTAGGTTCGAATCCTAGTCCCCCAGCCAAATCCCAGCCGCAAACCGGACCACGCGGCCCTTTCCCCGTTCCCTTACCGCCCAACCGCCGACCGGATGGCGTCGATCCGTCTGCGCAGCATTGCCGCCATCTCCGAGACGGCGGGCGGCAGGCGTTCCTCCACCAGCGTCAGCAGGGTCCGCCGGTCGCCCTCTCCAAGCCGCGCGTCGGCATAGCGCAGATAGTGAAACACCTTCATCAACGATCCCGTATGGGCATAGCGGCAGGCTTCCCACAGATCCGTTGACCGCGCGGCGGTCTCGTCCGGTTGCAGCAGGGGCGATAGCGCATCGTAGAGCCCGACCGCCGAACCGTAGGAAACCGCATGCGAGAAGACCGCCACGGCCCGGCTTTCCCATTCGTCCAGCAGTTCAAGGAATCGCTCTAATCGGGCCGGATCGATGGGCGGGCCCGCCCCTTCTCCGGCAAGCCGGTCGAACACCGTCTCAAGGGCGGCGTCCGGCGTCCGATGCGGCGTCGCCAGCGCGTCCAGATACCCGTCCGGCTCAACGGCCTCAAACCCGTCGATGCGCACACCGTCGGACAGATTGACGAACCGCGTCCGGCCGCGCTCCGCCGTCAGCAGTTCGAACGCAGTCCGCATCTGCAGCATGTCGTCATTGGTATAAGCCTCCCCTCCGAAATTCGCCGCGACCTGCCGGTTAAACTGCGTGCTGGCGGAGGATTTCGGCTGCATCCAGACGCGATCCTCGCCGACGAAGGCGTTATAGTCCTCGACACGGTCGTAGACCGTCGACGCGGCATGGTGGCGGTCGGCCGCCCGTGCACCCAGATCGACGCCGCACAGAACCACCTCTTCGAACCCCATGGCGCAGGCGAAACTGGCCCCGGTATTGGTACAGGAAGGAGCGATCAGAGGAAGCGGCTCCACACCGTTACCCAGAATCCGGCTGGCCAGCGTCCCCTCCCGGAAACACAGCGCCGCCCCGGCGAAATAGCCCAGAATTCCGGGATAGACGGTGTTCGCCGCAACCAGCCTGATTTCCGACAGATCGTGCCCGGCGGCGGAATAGCGCAGGATGTCGTCGATATAGGGATCGGCCTCCAACTCGCAATGAACATCCGGGCGGATGCCGTTTTCCAGCAAAGCCAGCAGCGCGGAACCGCAACTGAAAACCGCCACCTTGTCGCGGTTCCGCTTCAGGGCGTCGATTGACGCGTCGAGGGACGGGCCGCTCCCGACGATCACCGCCGGCATCGCCGCCGGCGTCTCCAGGCTGCGCCCCAGGGTCAGCGCGCGTCCTTGCGTCAGATTCCGGCCCGCGAAGCCAAGAAGCAGGTCCTCGTCCTCAACATAGCCGTTATAGACCATCAGGTTCACCCGGCGTTCCAGAAAGGCGTTCGCCGTCCTGGCCACCATCTCGTCCCGGTATCCGACAACCACGCGCGATCCGTCGACAAGCCCGATGTTACCGCCACGCACTGCGGCAATCGCGCCCATCGCCGCAACGGCGGGATTGTCATAACAGACGACCGACAGACGGCCTCCGGCTTCCGTCACCCGGTCGAGGACCGGCTTCCAGTCATGATCCGCGAATACCTGGCACAGCGCCCCAGGATGAGGTTCCACGATCACCAGATCCCGTGTGGGATAGGTATTCAGCAGCAGGGGAATGTGCAGCCCGGCCCCAAAGCAGATCAGCGCGCCGCCCGGGGGCGTCGCCGACTCATCCAGCGGCGCGCCGCCGACAAGAGCGTCATGAAACTCGCGGATGATCTTGTTTGCGGATGTGGACAGAGACGGGCCCGGCTCCAAGCCGGAAAAGGATATCAGGTTCGGATTTCTGACGTGGTGGTCCAGGGCGGCGTGCGCCAGCACAAGGCGGTCTTCCAGTGTAGACGGAAGGCCAGCGGGCAACTCCCAATCGCCGCGCCCTGCGGCGTCGCGAAGCACCGAGACAAGATCGGCCGGAAGCACCGGCTCCAGCACGCGCAACGCCGCCGCAAGCCGGGCGCGCTCCTCACCTGATCGTTGGGCCTCAACCATTCGAAGACCTTACTATTGGCCGCACAGTCTGGCGGGCGGCTCACAGCGGCGCAACCGCCCGTGCGCCTGTCGCCAGGAACGTCGATTACCGTGTTCTCCCGGCAGAATCCCGGCATAACCGCACCATCAGCTCATCAGAGTAACGCCATGTCGACCAAAGCCATCATCTGCGGCCTGTCCGGGCCGGACCTGTCGCCCCAGGAACGCGCCTTCTTCAAGGATATCGATCCGTTCGGCTACATCCTTTTCGCCCGCAATGTGGAATCGCCGGGTCAGGTCCTCCGCCTGACGGACGCGTTGCGCGAAGCTGCGGGAAGATCCGACCTGCCCATCCTGATCGACCAGGAAGGCGGGCGGGTGCAGCGGCTGCGCAAACCGGCATTCCAGGAAGCGCCGCCGGCCGGCGCAATCGGCGATCTGGCGCGACAGGACCGTGACGCGGGCCGCCGGGCGGCCTACCTGCACGCCCTGGTAATCGGCGCGCAGCTTTTCGTCCTTGGGATCACCGTCGGCTGCGCGCCCTGTCTGGACCTGCGCATCCCCGGCGCCAGCACCGCCATCGGGGACCGGTCCTACGGCGACGCCCCCGGCCTTGGCGCCGAACTCGGCGCAGCGGCGATCGAGGGGTTCGGGACAGCCGGGATCGTTCCCGTCATCAAGCATCTGCCCGGGCACGGACGGGCCCTTGTCGACAGCCATCACGACCTGCCGCGTCTCGACCAGCCTCTCGACCTTCTGCGCCGGACCGACTTCCCGCCCTTCCGCGGCTGCAGCGCGGGCGCATGGGGCATGACCGCGCATCTGGTTCTGACGGCGGTCGACCCGGACCGGCCCGTCACGCAGTCACCCAAAGCTATCGAAAACATCATCCGGGGCGATATCGGCTTCGACGGGCTGCTGATGACCGACGATCTTTCCATGCAGGCGTTGTCGGGAACCATGGGCGAGCGGGCGCGTCTTTCAATGCAGGCCGGGTGCGACCTGATCCTGCACTGCAACGGCGACCTGGAAGAGATGCGGCAAGCGGCGGCGGAAACGCCAACCCTCTCGGAAAAGGCGCGGGAACGGTTATCGGCGACGCCGGTCCAAACCATACGGCCTGAAGTCGACAGCGCCGAAGCAGCGGCGGAGCTAAGCGATTTGCTGGAGCGGATACTCTAAAGCGCCGCCCGGATCGCCCGCAGTTCCTGCAGCACTTCACCAAGAGCCGTCCGCGCTGCGTCGGGCAATCCCACGGGTGTCGCCGGCGCTTCGGGAAACAGTGCGACCTGACCGTCCGCCTCCAAGGCGGGCTGCGGAGCCGGCGGCGCGGACCGCGGTTCCACGGCTGCAGGGGCCGGCGCCGGCGTCTGGTTGGCGTCCGCCAGCAGATCCTTCACGCCCTTTTCGCGCAACAGCTTCTGCACACCGCGGATGGTATAGCCTTCGGCATAGAGCAAGTCCCGCAGGCGCTCCAGAAGCTCTATATCTTCCGGGCGGTAATACCGGCGTCCGCCGGCCCGCTTCAACGGCTTGACTTGGGTGAACTTGGTTTCCCAGAAACGCAGCACATGCTGCGGGACCTTCAGACGGTCGGAGACTTCGCTGATTGTCCGGAAAGCGTCCGCGGATTTGCCGGAATTCTCTGCCATGACGGTTGCCGTCCCGAATTGTGCGCCGGTCCACCGGACGGCGCGTTGCCACGCCGACAATGCTAATCGGATTCGCGGGCCAGTACGCGCGGATGCGAATTCAAGCGTTCAGCGACTTGTTGATGCGGTTCTTAAGAACATGGCTCGGCCGGAACACGAGCACCTTGCGCGGAAGGATCGGAACCTCCTCGCCGGTTTTCGGATTGCGGCCGATCCTTTCGCCCTTCTGCCGGACCGAGAAACTGCCGAAGGATGATATCTTGACCGACTCGCCCCGTGTCAGAGCATCCGACATTTCGCTCAGAACCGCCTCAACCAATTCCGCCGACTCGTTCCGCGACAGGCCGACCTCCTGGTAGACCGCTTCGGACAATTCAGCACGGGTAATTGTCTTTTCCACCGTCAATTCTCCCGACACGTCTGTTCGACGTACACCCGGGCATCCTCACCGGACGCCGCTTCCCCCAAAAAACACCATATGGGCCGCCTCATGACCCCAAGGAGCGAAGGGTATCGCCGGGGCGTTACTCGGTCAACGCGGAAGAACAGGATTACTGAGGAAATTGAAGCGTTTAGAGCGCTCTACCAGCGCAGGATCGCGGAACCCCAGGTGAATCCGCCCCCCATCGCCGTCAACGCAACCAGATCGCCCGGCTTGAAGAGCTGACGTTCGAAACCATGGGTCAGGGCGAGCGGTATGGTCGCGGCAGAGGTGTTCGCATGGTCCTGAACCGTGACGATCACCTTGTCGTTCGGCACGCCCAGCGCGTCCCCCACCTTGGCGATGATGCGGCTGTTCGCCTGATGCGGGATCAGCCAGTCGATATCCTCAACCGTCAGGCCGTTCGCTTCCAGCCCCGTGCGGACCGACGTCGCCATGCTGTTCACGGCGAAGCGGAACACTTCCTTTCCCTGCATCCTGACATGTCCGGCCGTGCCGGTCGAAGCCGGGCCGCCATCCACGTAGAGCTGTTCGTACCGGGTTCCATCCGCATAGAGATGGGTGGAGAGAATACCGCGTTCCGGCAGTTGCCCGTTGCCTTCCACCGCCCGCAGCACCGCCGCGCCGGCGCCGTCGCCGAACAGGACGCAGGTTCCGCGGTCCTCCCAGTCCAGAATCCGGGAATAGACTTCCGCCCCGATCACCAGCGCGGTTTTCGCCTGGCCCAGCCGCAGCATATTGTCCGCCGTCGCCAGCGCATAGACGAACCCGCTGCAGACGGCCTGAACGTCGAAGGCGGGGCCCTTGGTAATGCCCAGCTGGGCCTGCACACGCGCCGCCGTCGCCGGGAAAGTATTGTCGGGCGTTGTGGTTGCCAGGATCAGCAGATCGACCTCTTCCGCCTTCACCTGGGCGGCGGCCAGCGCGCGCAACGCGGCTTCCCGCCCCAGGTCGGAGGTCAACTCCCCCTCACCCGCGATATGGCGTTGCTTGATGCCCGTGCGCTTTACGATCCACTCATCGTTGGTATCGACAATGGCGGTCATGTCCTGGTTGGTCAGGACTTTCTCGGGCAGGAAGCTTCCCACGCCGATGATCTGCGACCGCGACAACGTCATTTCGATACAACCTCACCCAATTCAGCGGGCGAAGCCTGGAGACTCTCGAAATCCGCTTTCATCTTGTCGATAAAGCCATGCACGGACATGTCGGCGGCCACACCGATTGCGTTGGCGAATCCGATTGCGTCCGTGCCGCCGTGGCTTTTTACGACGATACCGTTCAGCCCCAAGAACACCGCCCCGTTATAGCGGCGCGGGTCGAGACGCAGGCGCAGTTTCTTGATGGCGCTACTGGCGAACAGATATCCGATTTTCGCTAGGAAACTGCTCTGGAACGCCTCACGCATGAAGGTGCTGATCAGCTTGGAGGTGCCTTCGGCGGTCTTCAGCGCGACATTGCCGGTAAAGCCGTCGGTGACGACGACATCCACGGTGCCCCGGGTGATGTCATCGCCTTCGATAAAGCCTTCGAATTCTATGGGCAGCGTACTTTCGCGCAGGATATTGGCGGCCGCCTTAACGTCGTCCCGCCCCTTCATATCCTCGACCCCGATATTCAGGAGGCCAATGGTCGGCTTCGCAATGCCCAGAACCGTGCGCGCGAACACTTCTCCCATCACGGCGAACTGCACCAGATTGTCGGCGTTGCAATCGACATTCGCGCCGAGATCCAGCATGCAGCTTTCGCCGCGCAAGGTGGGGAAGAAGGAACTGATCGCAGGCCGGTCAATCCCGGGCAAGGTCCGCAGGCCGAACATCGCCATCGCCATCAGGGCGCCGGTATTGCCGGCGGAAACGGCGCAGGCCGCCTCGCCCGACTTCACGGCGTCGATGGCGAGACGCATGCTGGACTGCTTGCCGTTGCGCAGCGCCATGGACGGTTTGTCGTCGTTGGAAATCGCCTGGTCCGTGTGGCGGATTTCCGAACATCCCGCCAGCAGCGGTTCCTGGGCGATCAGCGGACGCAGGCGCGTTTCGTCCCCATAGAACAGGAAATAGGCGCTGGGCAGGCGTTCGCGGGCGACCGCGGCCCCTCTAACAACGATATCGGGGGCGTGATCGCCCCCCATACCATCAAGAGAAATTGTCAGCCGGTCAGCCAAGATGCACGTCCAACGTCCTGCCTTCGATCCAATCTGCGCGCGGGCGGCGCATCGCATTCCGGTCCTGCCGGAACGGCCCGCTCATACGCAGGCAATCAGAGTCAGGACGCTTCGACAACCTCGCGCCCGTCATAGAATCCGCACGAGGCGCAGACGTGATGGGGACGCTTCAGCTCTCCGCAGTTCGGGCATTCCGCATGGGCGGCGTTCGTCAGGGAGTCATGAGCCCGGCGCATATCGCGACGCGAACGGCTCACCTTTCTTTTGGGTACAGCCATTTTCTTAAGCTTTCGATTAATGAAACGAGCGGCTTCATAGAGTATTT
>JANQIT010000257.1 GCA_028282025.1 Hwanghaeella sp.
TATCCGGCCAGGGGGACGATTTCAGTGGGATCGGACACGGGCATGCCTTTCTGTTCTGCCGGGCGTTCGGCGAAGCGGGCCGGGAACGGCCCGGAAAGATGGCGTCAGCGTTGCGGGATGGACGGGAGGATACGGGACCCTCGCCCGCCGCAACGAAACCACGGCGCGGGACCGGCGGCAAGGAAGCACAGCTTTGATTTTCCGGCAAAGGCGATGGGCGCGACAGACTGCCGCCGTTACCCGTCGGTATCGTCGCCCCCACCGCAAGCTGGCTTTACGCCGGGTTGCCGGCAACGCGGCCTATGGGCAGGGGCCGTCTACTGTGGGTTCAGGGAAGGGTCAGGTCGTTATGCCGCCTGGCCGCGTCCCCGCGCCCGCTGCCGCGTCCGGCGCAATTCGCGGCTGACCGCGCCGTGCAGGTCGGCAAGGGTCACGGGCCGCCGCAGGCATCGGTCCGCGCCGATCCGCTCCGCGGCTTCCAGATAGAGGTCGCCGTCATCCTCCGCCCCGACCAGGGCCAGAACGGGAAGGGTGTCATGGCCCTGCTTCAGCGTGTCGATAAGGTTCAACACACCCCCGCCGGGGAAATCCAGGTCGATGATGATCAAAGCCACTTTTTCGGTCACCGCGGCATAAAGCACGTCGTCAGGCTCCGCGGCGCTCAGGACGCCGTATCCGAACCCTTCCAGCACGCGCGGAAGGGGTAGACTCGAAACCAGGTCTCCACCCAGCAGGACGATATTCCGCATATGGTTGGTGCGGCGCCATTCGCGCCGTTCCCGTTCCTCCCCACGCCCTTAATGGCCGTGGATGTACCCTACCATATTGGTTGTTTTGTTCCTTATAATACGATTATACGTATTTGGCGGATCGTTGGATCTATCCGGCTCGGAACAAATCCGTCGGTTTCGAAACCCTGCCGCCGCCCGTCTCTCCCACACTCTTCGGGTAAGGAGGGCCGCCATGACGAACGAGCCGACTTCTGCGACCGGACGGTGTCTGTGCGGCGCAGTGCGTTTTGAGACGACGGGCCCCGCATTCCGGGTGATCGCCTGTCATTGCGAAAGCTGCCGCCGGCATACCGGCGCGCCCATGGCGGCGCTGACCGTCTTCCCGGAAGAGCAGGTCGCATGGAGCGGCGAAGCCCGCCGACGTTATGAATCGAAGCCGGGCGTCGCCCGCGCCTTCTGTCCCGAATGCGGCGCGTCCCTGACCTGGGAAACCACCCATCCCCACTACGGCGCGATCTGCGCCATCCATGTCAGCAGCTTCGACAACCCCGACGCCCAGAAACCCAGCGCTCATTCCTTCTATCCGGAAAAGCTCTGCTGGTTCGACGCGGCGGACGATTTGCCGCGATATGAGACCTTCGTGGCGGATGGCGGGTTGGTCCGCCACGGGCCGGACGATTCTGGGTAAGGCGAGATAAGTCAGGCTATTTCATGTCGCCCAGAGATCGCATCGCCACCATGTATCCCAGTGCGCGATAACATTCGAACTGGCGTTCGTCGAAAAACTGATCCGCTGTCGTCTGATGCGGGAAGGTTGGGTTCAAGCGCTTGTAGTTCGCAATATAGGGATTGGCATCGAACTGCCGGTCGTCCCTTCGGGCTTGGGAAGACAGATAGGCGTCCGGCGTTTCCAGGGACGCCTCCAGCGCATCGTCCTTTAGAAGCGAGGATTTCAAGTAAATCAGAACGCCGTGGCGCTGCTTCGTGTAGTGGATTTTCCCGACGGCATAGTGCTGAACGCCTTCCCGGATCTTGTCCAGGCCAGCCATCTCAATCTCGATCCCCATATCCACTTGCGCAAGGCGTACCAGTTCCGATACCGCCTCGAACTTTAGGCCCGGGTCGCACTCTCCATCCCCAACGACGATGACCCTGCAATTCCGGCGCAGCAGTTCGTACACGCCCAAATTCTCAAAATGCCCACCGTCGGAAATGTCCACATTCTCGCTCTTGGCGTCGAGCGCGCCGAATAGTTCCCGCAACAGATAAAACGGACCGACCCGCCGAATGGACCCAAGCAGAAAGCTGTAGCGCTCCCATTCCATGGAAGCCGGATTGGGCAGCCAATAGTTCAGCCGGACATTCAGCATGGCCATCAGGAAGACCAGCGGCTTGATCGTCGCCTTCCCGGCGGTCGCGGCAAAGGCCGCGCCTGAAATCGCCATCGCCGTTCCCAGGTTCACATTCTTATCCACGGATTCCATGGCCCGGGTGTCGCAATATCCTGTCGGCGGACCGCCAATATAGTGTTTGCTGAAAAGAAAAGTGTCCGCCTTCCGGCCGCGCTTGTGCGCCTCGTCCTGTTCTTCGAGATTGATGGCGGCGTTGATAAGATGATACGGCGCGCCATCCGCTTTCAAATCCGACAGTTTCTGGGCATCGTTGTGAACCAACCGCCCTGAAAATCCGCCACCGCCGGGAAACTTGATCAGATAGGCCTTGCTCAATCGGTCGCGATAGAAAGCGTGCAGCGACGTGGAATTGATATCCACGAAAATCACGGTGTATCCGAACAGACCAAGCCCCAGCCAGAAATACAAATCCGGCCCCGCAATCCCCCAAACCGTCGATGGGGAGGCGGCATCGGAGAAGTCCACCGCCCAAACACACAAATAGAGATAAAGAACCCAAAAGACTAAGACGCCGAGCAATCCGGTTACGTAGATCCCGATTCGGCCCAACCATTTGTCGACATGACCCGCCATTTTTCCGGCGGCGAGGGGGCCCAGCAGAGACACAATCGCGCTCAACCCCGGGAGAAGACCATCAAAGATCGCTGTACCGCTTCCTGTGCGAAGGCCGTTGAACGCCAATATCGCCAAAGGCTGAAACTCCAGAAACGCAACGACCGCAAGCGCGCATAACAGCGTTCCATAAAGCCGCATCGCCGCACTGCGCGCGCCCCAACCGCTTGCTCCAAGGAAAGAGAGGCGATGAATCAACAGCCGAAGGACCGGATACAGCATGAATGACAACAAGACGAAAACCGCCAGCGCAGCCGTACCTACGAAGGGCCCGTTCCCGAAATACTCGCCATAGGGAAGTTTTGCCAGATGCCCGGCAATCCAGCTTTCCTTCAAATCCGCAGCCGTGGGGTTCACGGAAACCGTGATCGCCGCAATCCACAAGATATACGGAAGAACGACAAGAAAGTTGATGGCGACGCCCCGCAGCAGCAGCGCCGCCGCTCCGGCAAAGTCTTTCAGGCCGTTCGGGGCGATATAGTTCGAATTGTTCCTTAAATGCCGGAATGCCGCGGGTTCTTCCTTCCCTTGTACATGCTTGAACGGGATTGGGATATCTGATTTGCGATTGCTGTAGAGAGAACTGAGGCAGCTACCCAAATACCCACCGCCCGAAACGGTCGACAGATAGTCGAACCATCGCCATAACCCACAACGGTCAAGTGCTTGAAGGATACCGAGATTGAACGTGGCGGACCGTATCCCACCGCCCGAGAAGGCCAATCCGATCAATCCTGGATGAAAGCAGAAGTCGCGCGGCCCGTCCTCCGGCTCTTTTTCGGTTGCGGCCGCTTCCCCCCATCGCACGTTCTGGTCTTCATCCGTCAAATTGGACAACACCGCATGCATGGCCTTCGATTCCCGCGTCTTCTCGGACAGATCGGACGTCAAGTTCGGAACGCCGTCCGCATCAAGGTCCGAGGTCTGACGCCGGTCTTTCACCGTTTCCAACTCGGTCCGGAACACGGTCACAAAGCCAACTTTGTCAGTGCTGAATTTCGGCTTCCACCACCAATTGAAACGCCCCGACCCTTGTGTCCGAGGTCCGTGTTCGTTACGCGATTCAGCCGTCATGGATCCATCCTCCCCTACCCGCTGGTCGATGCGCCCGACGACAGGACAATGGTCAGGTCAAATTCAATTTCGAATATATTATAATACCGTAAAAATAAAGAAAACGCACTCATAGGTTATATCTTGAAAGAGTTTTCCCTGAGAATGCAGAGTTACTGGCGCCGGCGCCAACCATCACAGCATTTGCGCTATAGAATCCGGAAACGGGACCGGAGTCCGTTCGGACGTGCATGTTCGCGATGATTGCGGGCATACAAACTGGCAGAGCCTCCCGGCCTTCGCCGTCTGGATCGGCCACTTACCCATCCCGCACTAAGTGACTTCGAAAGATTGTCGATGCTTACCCGGAAAATGGAATGGGCGCGCCTCCACCTCCCCCGAAAACCGGATCCGGGATCAAGCGCAAAAGGCGTTTGAAAAATGCGACAGCGACAACCGGACCGATGCCCACACCCATGATCTCATCAAGCGCGAGCACCCTCGACTTTATTTGTTCCGCGTAAAATCCGAATACCGGATCGACTTCACGAGAGGCGTTCAGGGGAATGCCGGGACATTACCCCCCACACCGCGCGATCACCTTGCGCAAAAACGCCTCGCATTGGTGGACCTGATCGACCTCGATGAATTCGTTGGGCTGGTGGGCCTGATCGATAGAGCCGGGGCCGCAGACGACGACGGACATGCCCGCTTCCTGGAACTGGCCCGCTTCCGTGCCATAGGGGACATAGGTGGTGTCGTTGTCGCCGGTGATGGCGCGGACGAATTCCTCCGCTTCCGATCCCAGATCCTCACGCAGGCCGACCACCGCGTTTTCCGTCACCGTTTCAATGCCGGTGTCCGGGTCGATGGCGTGCATTTCCGGCAGGATCTCCGCCGTGTACCAGTCTTCGAATTCCTGCTGCAGGGCGGCCGGATCGTCGTCCGGCAGGTTGCGGATGTCGCAGACGAATTCGAACTTGCGCGAAACGATGTTGGGCGCGGTGCCGCCGTTCGCCATACCGACATGGATGGTCGTGTAGGGCGGCGGGAATCTGTTCGCCGGGTCGGCATTGTCGCGCAGGCGCTTGGCCATTTCGTCGAGTTTGGCAATCAGGCGCGCGCCGGTCATCACCGCGCTGACGCCGCGGTGCGTCTGGCTGGAGTGAACCTCCTTCCCGGTCACCGTGACGCGGAAGAACCACATCCCCTTATGCGCCGAAACGACGCGCATGTCTGTCGGCTCCCCCACGATCACCAGGGCCGGCTTCGGCCACGCCGTTCCCAGCTCCTCGATCATCTTCGGCGCACCGAGACAGCCGACTTCCTCGTCATAGGAAAGACAGAAATGCAGCGGGCGCGACAGCGGCTTGGCCACCATCTCCGGCACCAGGGCCAGGGCCGTCGCGGAAAACGCCTTCATGTCCGCCGTCCCGCGCCCATAAAGTCGGCTTCCCTTCTGCACCATGTCGAACGGGTCGGTATCCCAGGGTTGGCCCGCCACCGGCACCACGTCCGTATGACCCGACAGCGCCACGCCGCCCACCTGATCCGGCCCGATCGTGGCGAACAGGTTGGCCTTGTTCCCATCCTCATTCGGCAGGACATGCGCTTCAACGCCATAACCCGCCAGATAGTCGCGCACGAAATGGATCAGATCCAGGTTGGAATATTCCGAGGTCGTGTCGAATGACACCAGCTTGCCCAACATCTCAATCGGGGTATAGGTCTCGGCCATGGAGCTTCCCTTTCGTGAACAACTTATTGGTTAGGTTTGGTTCCGTCAGACTTTCCAGAACCGGGGAGACAAAAGCACCAGGACCGTAAAGATTTCAAGCCGTCCCAGCAACATGCCGACGGACAGCAGCCATTTCGCCCCGTCCGGCAAGGTGGAAAAGTTACCGGAAGGCCCGATGATCGGCCCCAGCCCCGGCCCGACATTGGCGATGGCCGTCGCCGCCCCGCTGGTCGCGGTGATGAAATCCAACCCCATCAACCCCAGCGCCAGCGCCAATAGCACGAAAAGCGCGGCGAACAGGAAAAAGAAACTCATCACCGACTCGGCGACCGCTTCCGGGATGGGCTTGCCGTTATAGTAGGCGATGAAGACGCCGTGCGGCTGCAACAGGCGGCGGAACTGCATGCGCGCAGTCTGCAACAGGACCTGAAACCGGAATACCTTGATCCCGCAGGTCGTCGACCCGGCGCAGCCGCCGATGAACATCAGAATGAAGAACAGCGGCATGGCGAACGCGCCCCACAGCGCGAAATCGTCGGTCGCATAGCCGGTGCCGGTCATGATGGAGGTAACGTTGAAGGCCGTCATCTGGGCGGCGCGGCCGAACTCCCATCCCTGGGTGCGCCACAGGTAGAAGAACATCAGCAGAACCGCCACGCCCAGGATGGAAAGGAACCAGCGCACCTGCGAATCCCGCAGCAGATCCATCGGGCGGCCGCGCACGGCCTGGAAATAGAGCAGAAACGGCAAAGATCCCGCGATCATGAACACCGTCGCGATGATGTCGATCCAGGGGCTCTGATAGAACCCCAGAGAGGAGTCTCGGGTCGAATAGCCGCCGGTGGCCACCGTGGTCATGGCGTGGTTGATCGCCTCGAATCCGCTCATCCCGGCGACGAAGTACAACAGGCCGCACAGCATCGTCATGAAGAGGTAGATCGCCCCGATCCAGGCGGCGATCTGCGCGGCGCGCGGCAACGCCTTTTCCATCCGCTCGGCGAATTCCATGCGGAACAGTTGCATACCGCCGACCTGCAGAAGCGGCAGGACCGAGACGGCCATCATGACGATCCCCACGCCTCCCAGCCATTGCAGCAGCGAACGCCACAGCAGAATGCCCGGCGGCGCATGGTCCAATCCCAGGATCACGGTGGAGCCGGTGGTGGTCAGGCCGGACATCGCCTCGAAAAAAGCATCCGTATAGCTCAAATCCAGATTGGCGAAGGCGAAGGGAATGGCGGCGAAGGCGGGCAGCGCAACCCAGACCAGCGTCGTCAGCACGAAG
>JANQIT010000287.1 GCA_028282025.1 Hwanghaeella sp.
ATTCGGCTGTTTTTTACGCCAGCCCCCGTTGGCCCGCCGGTCAGCCGCCACTATGTTCCGCTCCGCTTCGACGGCGCACGAACCGCTGTCACGGAGGGCACTTAGCTCAGTTGGTAGAGCATTCGACTTTTAATCGAACGGCCACAGGTTCGAATCCTGTAGTGCCCACCATCCTCCCCAAAAAGCACCTATCCTAAAAATCGCGATCCGACCTTCGCGGCGCTAAGCCGGCCGCGTCGCGCATCAAGCCGTTGATCTGGGTCAAATCCTCTACCGGGCATGCGGTATCGACGACGTATCGCACCGGGACATGTATAGTAGGGTTTCCGCATGATCATTTGAGTTCGTTAGGGGAGATCGGCACATGGCCACAGAAACAACCGAACAGACGACAGCGTCCGCCGCAGCGAAAACGGTATCGCCCAGCCCCGCTAAAGCCACCCCTGCAAAGGCCACCCGGGCCTCGCACACCAAAACGGCAGGTAAGAAGTCGGCCAAGAGCAATGGCGCCGCCGCGCCGACCGACTCTGTTGAGGTTACGGAACCGGCTGTCAGCAGCCGCAGCCGGATTGCGCATCTGCGCCACGATCCGGAAGCAATCCGCCACGCGTTCGAGAGCGGCGAATTCCCTTACAAACAGAAAATGAAGCGAACGCTTTACGAAAAGCACAAAGCGGAACTGCAGGTCGAACTGTTGAAGGTCCAAAACTGGGTGAAGGAAAGCGGCGAGAAGATCGTGATCGTTTTCGAAGGCCGCGACGCCGCCGGAAAGGGCGGCACGATCAAACGGTTCATGGAGCATCTGAACCCGCGCGGGGCCAGGGTTGTCGCACTGGAGAAGCCCAGCACGCGGGAAACCACGCAGTGGTTTTTCCAACGCTATATTCAGCATCTCCCCGCCGCGGGAGAAATCGTGATGTTCGACAGGTCCTGGTACAACCGGGCCGGCGTCGAGCGCGTGATGGGTTTCTGCACCCCGCAGGACTATCTCGAATTCATGCGTCAGTGCCCGCAGGTGGAGCAGATGATGGTTCGTTCGGGGATACGCTTGTTCAAATACTGGTTCTCCGTCACCCGCGAGGAACAGGCCCGGCGTTTCAAATCCAGGGAACACGACCCGCTGAAGCAATGGAAACTGTCGCCGATCGACAAAGCGTCGATGGATCGCTGGGAGGATTATACCGAAGCCAAGGAAGCCATGTTCTTCTATACGGACACGGCGGACGCCCCCTGGACCATCATCAAATCGGACGACAAGAAACGCGCCCGCCTGAACTGTATGCAGCACTTCCTGTCTCAACTGCCCTATCCGGACAAGAACAGGCATGTCGTGCACGGTCCCGACCCGCTGATTGTCGGCTCATCCCAACATGTTATCGGGTCGGACAACCATATTTTGGGCAAAACGCTGCACCCGGAAAGCCGAAAAGCGGACTGAGGACGGCCGGAACGGCCGCCCCTCCCACCCAGGCGTTTCAGAAAGGCGGCGGCAGGCGCTAATTCCCCGCGAAGAGCGGACTGCGCGTGGGGTCAAGGCGGCGGCCGTCGCAGATCACCGACGGGGCGTCGGTCAGGGCTTGCGACGGCGGTGTGCCGGCTTCCAGGAACTTGATCACCGTCGGGCCGGTCGGACGTAAGACGTCAGTCAGAACCTTTTTCAGCCGGCGTCGTTCGAAAGACTTAACCATATCCTGATCTTTGGTGCGCTGCTGTATCTGTGACGCCATGACGTTGATACGGTCGCGCACCAGCGGCATCCATTTACAGACTCGTACGGCATCTTCCGTATTGTTCATCTTCAACGCCGCTACCAGGGTCATCTTTTCCCCCTGCCCCGAGCGGAGCGTGAATGCGGGCGTGGACAGCCAAACTTTCTTGCCGCGCGCGGCGTTAGCCGCCGATTCCCGCGACGGCCCCTGAAAACCACCGCCCCCCAACTGAGGCGTCACGAAAACCACCAGCGTTGCCGGAATCAAGATCGACAGCAGCAGCAGTCCCATGGCCAACGCGGTGCTTCGGTTCATGTCACGAAGAACTCCGAAGTAACAGTGGACGCCGATCAAAGGGTGTCGGCCCGAGAATCGGCGCTTAGTCTACACGACTACGGTCAAATCATTAACGATTGGTTATCGGGCACGGCAAAACACCCTCAGGGATTGTGGATTGTCACCATCATTCCGCCATCTGAAGAAGGAAAGAAGGTTAATAGTTTCATTTTTATGACATTGTAATTTTATTGACATTTTTTAAAAATGCGCACATTGTGCGCCAATGAAGAACAGTCGACATCCAGAAAATCACTCCGGCGGCAAGACGAAGCGGCCAGGGCCGCGCCGCCCGACCTTCCCCATCCTTCCGATTATGTCGCTCCTTCTATTCGGGCTGCTGACGCCCGGAAGCGGTATGGCCGCGTTCGAACA
>JANQIT010000295.1 GCA_028282025.1 Hwanghaeella sp.
CGACTTGCCCCCCGCCGGCGGCGTCCGCCAGCCCGCGGACATGCTGGCCGCGCTGCGCGCCTGTCTGGGCCGCGAAGGATGCACGGTCGCCGCCGACCAATGGTGTGGCGATCTGGTGGACGTGCCCTGTGTGAAGGCGCGGCGGTAGGGAGCGCTCTATACCGCTTTTTTATAAAGCCACGGCTGGCCGGCGTTCTGGCTGTCTTCGAAGGAGTCGATCTTGCTGTCCTTCTGCAGGGTCAGGCCGATATCGTCCAACGCGTTCAGCAGACAGTGCTTTCGAAATTCCTCGACATCGAAGCTGATCTCCTCGCCGTCCGGGTCGGTGATGGTCTGGCTTTCCAGATCGATGGTGAAGGTCGCGTTGGAGCCGCGCTCGGCCTTGTCCATCAGCCGGTCGATAACCTCGCGCGGCAGTTTGATGGGCAGAATGCCGTTCTTGAAGCAGTTGTTGTAGAAGATATCCGCGAAGCTGGGCGCCAGCACGCAGCGGATACCGAAATCCAACAGCGCCCAGGGCGCATGCTCGCGGGAGGAACCGCAGCCGAAATTGTCGCCGGCCACCAGGATCTCGGACCCCCGGTAGGCGTCCTTGTTCAGGACGAAGTCGTCGTTTTCCACGCCCGTGTCCGCGTCATAACGCATCTCGCTGAACAGATGCTTGCCCAGGCCCGTCCGCTCAATGGTTTTGAGGAACTGTTTCGGGATGATCATATCGGTGTCGATATTGATCAGGTTCAAAGGCGCTGCGATGCCGGTCAGGGTGGTGAATTTCTGCATCTCACTTCCTCCGAAACAGATGTTTTTGACTTCAATTCGATTCCGGCGTTTGCCGGAGAGATTTAGCCTCTACGGCGGCGATTGACGTCCCAGATGAAGGCCAGGTCGTCGACGTCTTCCGGCGCCATGCCGAGGTCTTCCTCGTCCACGAACAGCACATTGTCGTTCGCGCTGACGGACCCGTCCGCGGTGACGAATTCCACGAACCAGCCGTTCGTGTCCAAGTCCCGCTTGAACAGGCGGCTCAGGAAACCGACACCGTCATCGATTGCAAACGCAGTCATCGTCTTATCCCCGTCTCATCCTCAAAGGACCGGTTCCGGTCCGTTACGACGGCTTTGTCCGGGCGCTTCCCTTACAGGAAATCCCGAACGTCCGCCAGTGTTCCCTTGATGGCCGCCGCCGCCGCCATGCCCGGGCTGACCAGATGCGTGCGTCCGCCGCGGCCCTGGCGGCCCTCGAAATTCCGGTTGCTGGTCGATGCGCAGCGTTCGCCCGGCTGCAGTTTGTCCGCATTCATCGCCAGACACATGGAACAGCCCGGCTCGCGCCAGTCGAAGCCCGCTTCGATCAGCACCTTGTCGATGCCTTCACGCTCGGCCTGTTCCTTCACCAAGCCGGAGCCCGGCACGATCATGGCGTGCACATGCCCGGCCACCTTGTTGCCTTTAGCCACCTCGGCGACTTCGCGCAGATCCTCGATCCGCCCGTTGGTGCAGGAACCGACGAAGACCTTGTCGATCTTCACATCCGTCAGCTTCTCGCCCGCGGTCAGGCCCATATAGTCCAGCGAGCGCTGCATGGCCTGGCGCTTGTTGGCGTCGTCGGCGCTGTCCGGGCTCGGCACCGTTCCGTCAATCGGGGCGACGTCTTCCGGGCTGGTGCCCCAGGTCACCTGCGGCGGGATGTCGGCGACGTTCAGCTCGATTTCGGTTTCATAAACCGCGCCCTCGTCCGAGGGCAGGTTCTTCCAATGGTTGACCGCCAGTTCCCATTGCCCGGCCTTCGGGGCGAGGGGGCGGCCTTCCAGATAGGCGAAGGTTTTTTCATCCGGCGCGATCAGGCCGGCGCGGGCGCCGCCCTCGATCGTCATGTTACAGACGGTCATGCGCCCTTCCATGGAAAGGTCGCGGATCGCCTGGCCGGCATATTCGATGACATGGCCGGTGCCGCCGGCGGTGCCGATCTTGCCGATCAGGGCGAGGACCAGGTCTTTCGCCGTGACGCCCGGCGGTAGCGCGCCGTTGACGCTGACCCGCATGTTCTTCAGCGGCTTCTGCAGCAGTGTCTGGGTGGCCAGCACATGCTCGACCTCCGACGTGCCGATGCCGAAGGCCAGCGCGCCGAAAGCGCCGTGGGTCGCCGTGTGGCTGTCGCCGCAGACGATGGTCGTGCCGGGCAGGGTGAAGCCCTGTTCCGGCCCGATGATGTGCACGATCCCCTGGCGGATGTCGGTGGTGTCGAAGTAGGGAACGCCAAACTCGGCGACGTTCTTCTCCAGCGTTTCCACCTGTAACCGGCTTTCCGGATCGGCGATCCCTGCACTGCGGTCGGAGGTCGGGACATTGTGGTCGGCGACGGCCAGGGTCGCATCCGGGCGGCGAACCTTCCGCCCGGCCATGCGCAACCCTTCGAAGGCTTGCGGGCTTGTCACTTCGTGGACGAGATGCCGGTCGATGTAAATCAGGCAGGTTCCGTCGTCCTGTCGGTCAACAAGATGGCTTTCCCAGATTTTATCGAACAGCGTCTTTGGTCCCGACATCGCTCCGCTCTCCTTCCGTCACTCCACTAACCCTGTTTCGCCGACCCCGGCCGGCGTCAGCAAGACCCTACTCTTCGGTCTTGACTTCGGCTTCCTTCGCATCGACCTGCGGCTCGGCGGCGCTCGCCGCGGCGGCCGACGCCTGGGCGGCCGCTTTGCCGCGCACCACGCCCCGGGTCCGCTCGGAAATCCGGGCGGCCTTACCGGTGCGGCCCCGCAGGTAGTACAGCTTCGCCCGGCGGACCTTACCGCGGCGGACCAGCTCGATGCCTTCGATCCGCGGGCTGTAGAGCGGGAACACGCGTTCCACGCCTTCGCCATAGGACAGTTTGCGCACCGTGAAGGAGCTGTTCAGGCCGGCATTCTTGCGGCCGATGCAGACGCCTTCATAGGCCTGCACACGTTCGCGGTTGCCTTCGACAACCTTCACCAGAACGCGGACGGTGTCGCCCGGACGGAAGTCGGGATAATCCTTGCCTTCCGTCAGCTTGGAGAGCTGTTCGCTTTCAAGCTGCTCGATAATGTTCATCGGTTCGTTCCTTTCTTCTCGAAACCAATCGGCCCGCGCAGGGACCGTTAAGTGCTTTAAACTGTGGCCCGGCCGCCATGGTCCGTCCGATAACGGGACCACAGGTCCGGCCTGCGGTCGCGGGTTACCTTTTCCGCTTCCGCAAGCCGCCAGGCTTTGATCTTCTCGTGATGACCGGACAGCAGCACCGCGGGCACCTCCAGCCCGTCCCAATCGGCGGGACGGGTATAGTGGGGGTACTCCAACAGGCCGCTGGAAAAGCTCTCTTCCTCCAGGCTGGCTTGCGCGCCCATGTAACCGGGCAGCAGCCGAAGGCAGGCATCCAGGACCGTCATGGCCGCCAGTTCCCCGCCGGAGAGGACGAAATCCCCCAGGCTGACTTCCTGCACGCCCCGCTTGTCCAACACGCGCTGGTCGACCCCTTCGTAGCGGCCGCATAACAGCGTTACGCCGCCCGCCGCCGCCAAGTCCGCCGCCATCGCCTGATCGAACACCTTGCCGCGCGGGCTGAGGTACAGAACGGGTCCGGGCCGGCCTTCGACGGACGCCAAGGCGCGGTCGACCACGTCGGGCCGCATCACCATGCCCGGGCCGCCGCCGAACGGCGTGTCGTCCACGGTATTATGCCTGTCGGCGGCGAAGTCGCGGATATTGACCGCCTCCATCGCCCACAAGCCGTCGGCCTGCGCCTTGCCGCTGAGCGAAAGGCCCAGCGGTCCCGGAAACATTTCCGGGAACAGCGTCAGAACGGTCGCGCACCAGGGTGTCCGCGTCATCGCTTCTCCCCCTCCGCCTCGACTTCCGCCGGCGGGTCCACGGTGACGCGGCCGGCCGCCAGATCGACGGTCGGCACCGTTTCCAGCGTGAAGGGCAGATAGACCGTTCCGCCGCCCGTCAGGGCGACCTCCAACAGGTCGCCTGCGCCGAAATCATGCACCGCGCTGACGCGGCCATGGTCGGTTCCGTCCGGCAGCACCGTCACCAACCCGATCAGGTCGGCGTGATAGAACTCGTCCTCCTCCGGTTGCGGCAGGGCCGCGCGGGGGATGAAGAGCTTAAGGCCTTTCAGAAGGTCGGCCCGGTTGCGGTCCTCGACACCGTCCACCTTGACGATGAACTGGCCCTTCGCCTCGCCCCGGATATCCAGGCCGAAGGCGGAAGCGCCCGTTTCGTCGGTCAGCGGACCATAGGCGGTGAGATCCGACGGATCGGTGGTGAAGCTTTTCACCTTCACCAGACCGCGCACGCCGTGCGGGCCGGTGATGACACCGACCTGCAACAGGTCCGCCGCCTGTTTCTTTCCGTCCTTCATGATCGATCCGTCCGGCATCGTTCAGTCCGCCTTGCCAGCCCGGGCCGCGCCCGGGCGGGGCCGGTCCTTAGCTTTCCGCCGTTTCTTCGGCCGGGGCCTCTTCGGCGGGCGCTTCGGCAGCGGCCGCTGCGGCTTCCTTCGCGGCTTCCGCGGCGGCGGCGGCTTTCTCGGCCTTCGCTTCCACGCGTTCCTTGGCTTTTTCGCCCGGCGCGCTCTTCTGCGGCTGTTCGTTGAAGGTCCGCTTCATCACACCGGCGGCGTCCAGGAAACGGGCGATCCGGTCCGACGGCTTCGCGCCGCGCTCCATCCAATGTTTCGCACGATCCAGGTCGATCACGACCCGGTCCGGGTGGTCCTTCGGCACCATCGGATTGTGATGGCCGATCTTCTCAATGAAGCGGCCGTCCCGCGGCATGCGGCTGTCGGCCACAACGATGCGGTAGAACGGGCGCTTTTTGGCCCCACCACGGGCCATACGGATTTTGAGGGACATGTTGTCTTTCTCTCCAGTTGCACCAAAAACGTTGAACTAAATCACTTCATACCCGGCGGCATCAGTCCGGGGGGCATGCCGCCGCCCCGGCCCATCAGGCCGCCCATGGATCGCATCAGGCCCTTCTGGCCCATTTTCCCAACCTTCTTCATCATCTTCGCCATGGTCTGGTACTGCTTCAGCAGCTTGTTCACCTCCTGGACGGAGGTGCCGGACCCCGCGGCGATGCGCTGCTTGCGGGATGCGTGGATGATCTTCGGGTTTTGCCGTTCCTTCGGCGTCATCGAGGAGATGATCGCCTCCTGACGTTTCAACAGGCCTTCGTCCAGGTTCGCCTGTTTCATCTGGTCCTTCAGCTTGCCGACGCCGGGCAGCATGCCCATCAGGCCTTCCATGCCGCCCATCTTGCGCATCTGCTTAAGCTGATTGGCCAGATCGTCCAGATCGAACTGACCTTTCTGAATTTTCTTGGCGAGGCGCTCCGCCTCTTCTTCCTCAATCGTCTCACGCGCTTTTTCGACCAGGCTGACGACGTCGCCCATGCCCAGGATGCGCCCGGCGATCCGGTCGGCGTGAAAGTCCTCAAGCTCGTCGAGCTTTTCGCCCACACCCAGCAGTTTGATCGGGCATTGGGTGACGGCCCGCATCGAGAGCGCCGCGCCGCCGCGCGCGTCCCCATCGACCCGGGTCAGCATGATCCCGGTCAGACCGACCCGCTGGTTGAAACTGTCGGCGACATTGACCGCGTCCTGCCCGGTCATGGCGTCGGCGACCAGCAGGATTTCGGCCGGGGTGGCGGCGGTCTTCACCGCGGCCACTTCGGTCATCAGCGCTTCGTCCACATGCAGCCGGCCCGCCGTATCCAGCATCACCACGTCATAGCCGCCGAACCGCCCGGCCTGCATGGCCCGCTTGGCGATATCGACCGGCTGCTGGTTCGGCACGATGGGCAGCGTGGCGACCTCCGCCTGTTCGCCCAGGATTTTCAACTGTTCCTGCGCGGCGGGGCGGTAGACGTCCAGCGACGCCATCAGGACCTTTTTCTTGTCGCGCTGTTGCAGGCGGCGGGCGATCTTGGCGGTGGATGTCGTCTTACCGGACCCCTGCAGGCCAACCATCAGAATGGCGACCGGCGGTTCGCCCGACAGGTTGATGCCTTCGGGGGCGGAGGCTTCCTCGCCCGGCGCGCCGCCCAGCATCTCCACCAGCCCGTCATGGACGATGGAAACCACCATCTGGCCCGGCGTGACGGATTTCAGGACTTCCTGTCCGATGGCGCGTTCTTTGACCTGGGCGATGAAATCCTTGACGACCGGCAGCGCGACGTCGGCTTCCAGCAGGGCCAGACGCACATCGCGCATGGCCTGATCGACGTCCGACTCCTTCAGCGCACCGCGGCGCTTCAGGCCGTCCAGGACGGAACCAAGCTTATCGCTTAAGGCGTCGAACATCTGCCACTCGTCTCCAAATCAAGCGTCAAAGGCGCCGCAAAGCGCACAACGCAAAACGCGCCAGTGCGCGAAACTCGCGGACTGGCGTGACCCCGCAGGACCGCCAAAACAACGGAATGCGTGAAACGGGGCGGTTTGTAAGGGGAAGAGCGGATGGCGTCAAGGGGGGGCGTGCGTGCGCCTCAATGGGGATGGCTTGACGGATTGTTGCAGACCGGCAACAGGCAGATAGCGCGATTTCCGCAAATGCGTCACGTCCATTGCATTTGCAATCAAATGTAGATTACGTTCCGGCGCACCGCGTTCGGGCCGTCCCCGGATGTGCGAATTTGGAGAAACAGAGTGTTCGATATCGTCAGACCTGAACAATTCTTCGGTATGCCGTCCTGACGCGCTCTTTCCCGTAAAGCATACGGGACCGGCGTTCGCAGGCCGGTCCATACCTTTCACGTCACAGCTTAGCCATCGGCACGCTCAATCGCCTTTTGTCGGTTGTACGCGGTCCATGCGCTTTGACCAGTAAAGGGACGCCCGGCCAAGGGCGGTATGCGCAATGCCACGCAATATTCTGAATTTGGATGAGTTAACCTCCTTCCTGGAGGATGTTTATATAGACGCCACGGTTTTGCACGACCGGGACGCCGCGCACGATTGGGTTTTCGGCACGGCCCGGCGCTGGATCGTCAATGAGTTTCCGGTGGTTGGTAGAGTAGGGGGCGTACTCCGCCGCGAGTCCGCCGATAATACGGCCGTCGTATCGGTGTCCTGGCCGGAGGAGGTCGATTGGAACGGACCGCGCCGGGTGGTTTTACAGGATGCGGCGTGGCTCGACCAAGCGATTGAGCAAGGGGCCTTCGTTCTGGGTCTCCAAAGCGAACAGGCAACCGAACTGAAGCAAAAGCTATGTGCCGCGACGTCCTTCGTGGACTTCGAGGCCGGTAAAGTGGGTCCCGCAAGAGCGCGCCGGATTGCAGTGCCGCAAGCCATCGCGGGCGGAGGCCGTCTTACGGGCGCCAGCATCGGGGTGCCGGACCGCGACGGCGCCTTCCGCCTGTATGAGTTTGAGGATGGATGCTACGTGGACATGCTCGTGGGGAAGGATTCGCTGCTTCGCGAAGGGGATCGGATGCATCATTGCGTCGGCGGTTATGTCCCGGCGATCCGGCGCGGCGAATGTCAGATACTGTCGCTTAGGGACCCCGGCGGGAATCCTCATATCACCATGGAGGTGACGGCGGGGCGTCTTATCGTCCAAATCAAGGGCAAGTGTAACCGCGCCGTTCATCCAAAGTACCGCCCTTACCTCCCGGAACTGTTTGCAGCGCTGGGGCTGCAGCCCCAGCGCGATCACGAGATGGCTGGAGTTCTGCACCGGGGATTCTCCTGTTCGGACCCTTTGAGCTGGCGCGCCCATACCGGCATTGATGAGGTCGTCAAGGATGGAATGTGCGGACGGTATGCCCTTACATACTGGGATTTCTCGGAAGATGTGAAGCTCGCGGTTAAGGATGCTCCATCCGAGGATCTGGAGTGGATCGTGGATCGGTTCCGGGGTCCGGACGGTGGTTTTGTGATCGTGCAGCGGCGGTCCCCCTTGGACGTCTATGGAACGCTTCTGCCGCGGTACCGCATCGGTGTCGCCAGCGGATTGCGCGATGCGCTGCGGACCGCCTCCGTGTCGGGAAGATCCATTCTCAGGGAAGTGGAAGCCTCAACCTTCGCGGCGCTGGCCGAGCTGGACAACGCTTACCCGTCCGCCCTCTTGGAAGTGCCCGAACACCTCAAGCAGTGGCCATTCGAGTTCTCGCAGCAGCGCGCGGAGCGCCGAGAACGGTTCGGGCGGCTTTTGAAGCCTGTCGGCGTTTCCGGCCGGCGGCAGCTCAAGCAGGCGGGTGTTCTAAATCTGCGGAAAAGGGTGTGGAAACAAAATTGGGCGTCTCTCCAGGGCTTCGTTCATGGGCAACCGGGCGACTATTGGTAAGCCCGGTCGATAGCGGGCGGCGTCGAGCAGGGTTTGCGGGGGCCGTCCATCCGCCCTCATTGCCAAACGGCGCGCGGTCGCCATATAACCCGGTTTAAGCGGCGTCAGGCGTCCAATGGATAAAGTGAAGCAGCATGATCCCCTTTGTGAAGATGCACGGGCTGGGTAACGATTTCGTCGTCGTGGATGACCGCGACGGCGCGTTGGCGCTCGACCTGGAGACGCGCAAGGCGCTGGCCGACCGGCGCCGGGGGGTCGGCTGCGATCAGTTGCTGGTGCTGGAGAAGCCGACGAACGGGGCCGCGGACGTTTTCATGCGGATCTACAATCCGGACGGTCTGGAAGCCCAGGCCTGCGGCAACGGCACGCGCTGCGTCGCCGATCTGGTGATGCAGGACCTCTCGGCCGCCGAGATCGGCGTGGAGACGGTCGCGGGCATTCTGCCGTCCAAGCGCTTGGACGGGGCCGTTTCGGTGGATATGGGCAAGCCGCTGTTCGGCTGGCGGAACATTCCGCTGGCGCGCGAGATGGACAGCGACCGTCTCGACCTGTCCTGGGGCGACTATCGCGACCCGGTGGCGGTCAATATGGGCAATCCCCATTGCGTTTTCATCGTCGACGACGCCGACGCCGTGCCGCTGGAGCAGGCCGGACCGGCCCTGGAAAACGACCCGCTGTTCCCCGAACGCGCCAATATCGAGTTCATTTCCAGGAATCCCGACGGCAGCCTGCGCATGCGGGTCTGGGAGCGCGGCGCCGGCATCACCCAGGCCTGCGGGTCGGGGACCTGCGCCGCGATTGTCGCGGCCACCAAGCGGGGGCTGGTCGATGGCGCAACGTGCGTTCATCTGGACGGCGGCCCGCTGGATATGGAGTGGCGCGCGGATGGTCATGTCATCATGACCGGCGCGACGGCTTTGACCTTCCGGGGCGAGTGGGTGCGGTGACGGGCCCGGCGGACAAAGACGGGGCCCGGGTCGTCACCTTCGGCTGCCGGCTGAACGCCTATGAGTCGGAGGTTATCCGGGCCAACGCGGCGGCGGCCGGTCTGACGGACGCTATTGTTTTCAATACCTGCGCGGTGACGGCGGAAGCCGAGCGGCAGGCGCGCCAGGCGATCCGCAAGGCCCGGCGGGAAAATCCGAACAGCCGGATTATCGTCACCGGATGCGCCGCCCAGGTAAATCCGGACGCCTACGCCGCCATGGGTGAGGTGGACCGGGTTCTGGGCAACGAGGAAAAGCTGCAACCCCACGCCTTCAGCATGGAGCCGACGGAAAAAGTCGTGGTGAACGACATCATGTCGGTGACCGAGACCGCCGGTCATCTGATCGATGGATTGAAGGACCGGGCGCGGGCCTTCGTCCAGGTTCAGAACGGGTGCGATCACCGGTGCACCTTCTGCATCATTCCCTATGGCCGTGGAAACAGCCGCTCCGTTCCCATGGGCGAGGTGGTGCGTCAGGTCCGCGGACTTGTCGAGAACGGGTATAAGGAAGTTGTGCTGACCGGCGTGGACATCACCTCTTACGGTCACGACCTGCCCGGTGCGCCAAGCCTGGGCCAGATGATGCGCCGCCTGCTGGCGCTTGTGCCGGACCTGCCGCGGCTGCGCGTTTCATCCATCGACTGTATTGAAATGGATGAGGACCTGATGCTGCTGCTGGCGGAGGAACCGCGTCTGATGCCGCACCTGCATCTCTCGCTGCAGGCGGGCGACGATATGATCCTGAAGCGCATGAAGCGCCGCCATCTGCGTGACGAGGCCATCGCGCTTACGGATCGGATCCGCGCCCTGCGGCCGGATGCGGTGTTCGGTGCGGACCTGATTGCCGGCTTCCCCACCGAGACGGAAGAGATGTTCCGCAACACGCTGGACATCGTCGGTCGGTGCGAACTGACCTATCTGCATGTCTTTCCCTATTCGGAACGGGACGGGACCCCGGCGGCCCGCATCCCGAACAAGGTGCCGAAGGCGGAGCGTAAGGACCGCGCGCGCCGCTTGCGCGAGAAGGGCGAGGCGCAACTGGCGGGCTATCTTTCCAGCCGTGTTGGAAAGAACGAGCGCGTCCTGGTTGAGAAGGACGGCGACGGCCGGACGGAGGGATTTGCGCCCGTGGAGATTTCCGGCCGGTCCGGCGACCTGATCGATGTCGTCATCACCGGTGTTCAGAACGGCAAACTGCTTGCCCAACCCGTTACGGAGCGTGCCGCGTAGTCATGTCTTGGTTTCAGCGTATCAAGGACGGACTGAAAAAGTCCTCCTCCCGGTTGGCGTCCGGCATCACCGATATCTTCACGAAGCGCAAGCTGGACGGCGAAGCCGTCGAGGAACTGGAAGACCTGCTGGTTATGGCGGACCTCGGCCCCGCGACGGCGGCCAAACTGGCCGCCGAGATCGCCAAGGAACGCTTCGACAAACAGGTCGAGCCGGAGGAAATCCGCGCCGCGCTGGCCGAAGAGGTCGCCAAGATCCTGGACCCGGTGGCGACGCCCCTTGCGGTCAATGGGGCGAACAAACCGCATATCGTGCTGGTCGCCGGCGTCAACGGCAGCGGCAAGACAACGACCATCGGCAAACTGGCCAAGCAGCTTAAGGCCGACGGCAAGTCGGTGATGCTGGCCGCCGGCGATACGTTCCGGGCCGCCGCGATTGAGCAACTGAAGGTCTGGGGTGAGCGGACCGGTTCCCCCGTCATCGCCAAGGACCAGGGGGCGGATGCCGCCGGCCTGGCCTTCGATGCAATCGAACAGGCCAAGCGGCAGGGCGTCGATGTGCTTCTGATCGACACCGCAGGCCGCCTGCACAACAAGGCGGGCCTGATGGAGGAACTCAAAAAAGTCATCCGGGTTATCCGCAAGCTGGACGAGGATGGCCCCCACGACGTGCTGTTGGTCCTGGACGCGACCACGGGCCAGAATGCGTTGGCGCAGGTCGGTACGTTTCAGGAAATGGTCGATGTCAGCGGGTTGGTTGTCACCAAGCTGGACGGCACCGCCAAGGGGGGCGTGCTTGTCGCCCTGGCGGAGAAATACGGCCTTCCGGTTCACGCCATCGGCGTCGGCGAGCAGGTCGACGATCTGCGTCCGTTCGAGGCGCGGGATTTCGCCCGCGGTTTGATGGGACTCGACTGAAGGAGGCGCAAGCATGGCCGCAACACCCCCCGTCTGCGAATTCGGCTGGAAGGCCGTTGACTTCATGCTGCCCGCAACCGATGGGAAGAAGTACGCGCTGGGTGACATCGCCGGCGAAAAAGGCACGCTGATCGCCTTCATCTGCAATCATTGCCCCTATGTCAAAGCGGTCATCGACCGCTTCGTGGCGGATGCGAAAGTGCTGGGCGAGAATGGTATCGGGGTGGCGGCGATCTGTTCGAACGACGCGCTCAACTATCCGGCGGATTCGTTCGACAATATGGCGAGCTTCGCGGAACAGCACGGCTTCCCGTTCCCTTACCTGCATGACGAAAGCCAGGCCGTGGCCAAGGCTTATGACGCGATCTGCACGCCCGACTGGTTCGGGTTCAACGCGGATCTGGAGCTGCAGTTCCGCGGCCGCCTGGATGCCGGCAAGCTGGATGCGCCGCCGCCGGGTTCTCCGCGTGAATTGGTCGACGCAATGCTTGCTATTGCCGCCACCGGAAAGGGCCCGGCCGATCAGATCGCCAGCATGGGCTGTTCGATAAAGTGGAAGGCGTAGTGGTCGGCTCGGCCGATTAGTTCTGATCCGCGAACTTCCGCTTGGCTTCCGCCAGGCTTTGCAACAGTTCGCGGCCCACATCGCCGCCGTCGCCGGCGACCTTCTGGTTGATCACCACTTTCACCAAATCGATGTGGGAATCGATCAGATCCAGAAGCTGGGCCGAAAGCGTCGTCCCCTCGCCGGTGATGTCGTAGAGCGATTTGCCGAATTGAGAGATCAGGGGATAGCCGAAAATTCCACCTTGCCCGCGCAGTTCCAGCGCCAGGGTGTTGATGGTCTGAAAGTGTTCGTGTGCTTTTTCGGGCTCTTCAACGCAGCGGTGATGGGCCTGCTGCAAAAGTTCGACCGACTCCTTCACCCAATCGGCGTAGTCGGTCTCCATATTCTGAATTTTCTCTTCGGCGGCCTTCAGCATTTCCGGGTCGAAGGGGGGCTCGTCCGCTCCGGATGCGCCGGTCGAGAGTTTCTGTTTGAGCGATTTCGGCAGCTTGAAGACCCAGACGCGCTTCTTGCTGTTCTTCATCGCGGCCAGATCCTTGCCGGAATACAGCGTCTCGATATCCGCGTCCGTGGTTTTGCGCTTTTCCGTCTCGGCCGTACCTTTGCGGCGGCGGCGGTCGGGGCCGAAATAGTTCGGGCAATAGATATATGGGCGCGGATTCTCGATCACCGCGGTCAGGCGCAGCGCCACGCTGTTTGCCGAGAAGGGCTTGGCCACGAACTCGTCGACACCGGCGTCCCGGCAGTCGAAGATCACATCCCGGTCCGCCGCCGCTGAGATCATCACGAAAGGCAGGAACCGGTCCGGCGATTTTTTCGCCAGCCGTACCCAGCGCAGCAGCATCGCGCCGTCGACAACCGGCATGACGAAGTCCGACAGGATCAGATCGACGCCGGTCCGCCCGACCATGCTTTCGCCCAGCGCCGCGGCGGGCGCCATGATCTGAATGGCTTCTTCCCCGTTTTCCGCGGTCATCACGCGTTCGACGCCAAGGGCGCGCAAAGTCGTGACCATCAGGCTTCGCATGAACTTGGAATCTTCCACGACCAGAACGGAAAGCCGGGAGAAATCGTAACGGGCCATATGCAGTCCTATCGAAGGTCGGGTTCCGGCGTCCGATTGCGGACACCGGTTGCGGATGAACCGCTGCTGCGTACTCCCCCTAAAGGAGGTATAGGGAGCCGCCAGTATCCACAATACCCCGATTTCAAACCAGAATATCCAGGTAGAAGCCGCGCATGGGAATGCCGCTGCGCGGGCCGAACTCGCCATCGCGGCTCAACAGGGTGGCGAGCCGTTCGAAGGCTGTTCGCAAATCGGTCGGATCGCGCCCGGCGCGGCCGATGCCGCCCCTGGGCGGCAGGCCCGGAATCCGGGCCGCGTCCCCGATCCCGGGGCGCGACGCGGGCCGCCGCCCGATTACGGGATCGGAACCCGTCCGACCGACGTTGGAATTGTTCGTGACCATGCCGGGAGCCTATTGGGAGTCGTGCGAATTAGCAAGATTGCACATCCGCAAGTCTCTGAAACAACTGGCAGTTTGACGTTTCAGCGACGGTGCTTGGTCTCTCGCTCCAGCCCGGTTATAACCGCGGCCATGTCGACTGAGGAAACAACCGCGCCAAAGGCGCCCGGATGGCTTAACCCGGCCAGCGAGTACGGCCCGCTGGTCGTGTTTTTCGTAACCTATCTGCTGAGCGACCTGTTCGTTGCCACGGCGGCGGTGATGATCGCAACCGTGGTCGCGCTTGGCGTATCCTATGCGATGATCCGCAAACTCCCCCGGATTCCGCTGGTCACCGCACCGATCCTGTTGGTCATGGGGGGGCTGACGCTGTATCTGGAGGACGAAACCTTCATCAAGATCCGCCCGACCCTGGTCAATTCGCTGTTCTGCCTCGTGCTGCTGGTCAGCGCGGCGATGGGCAAGCAGCCGCTGAAATTCGTCGCGGGGCCGGCGCTGAAGATGGATGATGCCGGGTGGAAGGCCCTGACCGTCCGGTTCGGCTTCTTTTTCGCCTTTCTCGCCATCATGAACGAGGTGGTCTGGCGCACCCAGTCGGACGATTTCTGGGTGACCTACAAGGTCTTCGGGGCGATGGGATTGACCTTCGCCTTCATCCTGACCCAAACGCCGTTGATCGGCCGTCACATGATCGCGGAGGAGGGCGACGACGCTGAAAAGGGCTGATATGCCCGGGCGGCGTCAAGGTCCGCCGGGGACGTCCCTATTCCGGATAGGAGCCGTCGTCGCCCGCTGGGTTGGAGAAGGGCGGGAAGGCGTCCCGGGCGCGTACTTCCCGGAAATGGTTCAACGCCCAATGGACGGATGGGAAGGCAAGATCGTCCCACGGAATTTCGTCCCAGGCGAACAGCGCCACTTCCTGGCTTTCGGGACCCGGTGAGTAGTCCGGCGTCGCCAGGCGTCCCTTATAGATGATCTGCACCTGACTGATCCGCGGGATATTGTAGATCGCCAGCACCGCCTGAAGGTCGATGGCCGCGTTGGCTTCTTCCATGGCTTCGCGGCGCGCGCCGTCCTCGACCGTTTCGTTCAGTTCCATATAGCCGGCGGGAATCGTCCAGTATCCGCGTCGCGGCGCGATGTTGCGCCGGCAGAGCAGGATCTCGTCGCCCCAACTCGCTACCGTGCCGACGACGATCTTCGGATTCTCATAGTTCACGAAGCCGCAATCGGGGCACATCAGGCGTTCCAGATTGTCCCCGTCCGGCACCGCGCGCACACGCGGACCGCCATCGGCGATTGGGAAATCGGTTTGCTGGTTTGTCTTGTCGGACATGACCTGATACTGGCGTTGCCGCAGCGGCGCGGCAAGATGCAGGTCCGGGGAATTGTCGGCGGTTCGATCCGACGCCGGGCGGCCGGGTGACGCACCGCGCCGCTTACCGAAGGACTTTGCATGCCCGATACCGTTGAAGCGCTCTATGAGGAAGCCGACCGTTTGTATTACGACGGGGACCTCGACCGCGCCGCCGAAGTCTATAAGCGCATTCTGGAGATTGATCCGGACTACCAGCCGGCGGTGCATTCGCTGGGAATCATTCATTACGATCAGGACGATTACGGACCGGCGGTCGACTATATGCAGCGTGCGTTGGTGTTGGATCCGGATGACGTTTATGTGCATTCGAACCTCGGCAAATCGCTTTACGGCATGGTCCATATGGGGGACCGGGAACAGGCCGAAACGATTGCCCGCGACTGGATGCGCCGGTTTCCGAAGAACCGCATCGCCCGCCATATGGGGGCGGCGGTCACCGGCGATTCCTTGCCCGACCGCGCCAACGACGCCTATGTCGCACAGACTTTCGACGAATTCGCCGACACGTTCGAAGAGAAACTGGAAGAACTGGAATACAAGGCGCCCGCCCTGCTGGCGGAGGCCTTGAAGCGGCACGTAACGGACGATGGGTTGCGGATTCTGGATGCCGGTTGCGGGACCGGCCTGTGCGCGCCGCTGCTGGCCCCGATGGCCCGGCGGCTGGAAGGGATCGACCTGTCGGAGGAGATGCTGGCGCTTGCGCGCAAGCGGAAGCTCTACAAGCGTCTGGACAAGGCGGAACTGACCGATGCCCTGGCGTCCCGCGCGGGCCGGTACGACGTCGTCGTGGCGGCGGATGTGCTGTGCTATTTCGGGGCGCTTGAGGCGATATTCGCGGCCATGCGCAAGTCATTGAAGAAGGGCGGCCTACTCGCCCTGACTCTGGAGACGGACACGTTGCCGGCACCGTTTCATCTGAATATCAGCGGACGCTACGTGCACGATGGCGGCTATGTTGAAAGCGCCCTGGCGGAAGCGGGCCTGGAGATTGTCGAACAAACGGTGGAAACCCTGCGCACCGAATATGCCGAGCCGGTTACCGGCCTTGTCCTGGTGGCCGTGCGGTCCTGACGCGCCGCGGCGGCGACGCCCGATTGCGGGAATTAAACCAAAATATTGACCAGGCTGCCCCGTGGCAGGGGGCGGTTCGGGTCCTGGATGTCGCTGGCGGCGACCACACGCGCGGCCCGCTGGGCGGTCTGCGCCGCGGTTCGGTCGGAACCCGACGCCGCAGCCGTGACGCCGCTGTCCCTGAGAGAGCGCGCGAAATCGGTATTGGCGGTACGCTGGCCGGCATTGCCGACACGGTTGGCTTCCGACTGCAGGGCGAGGGCTTGGCGCGCGGCAATGGCGCCGGCCGATCCGACCACGTCCATGTCTTGTGCTCCTAAAGCACCCCTCGCATGGATGTTATCTCAAACAGATTAATAGAATGTAAATAAAATTTTAGGGAAATTTCAGCATTTCCGCTCCGGGATCGGGCCAAGGGGGGCTTAGGCCGCGTAAGCTTCCTCCAGCGCCACGACGCCGGGAAGGGCGCGTCCCTCCATCCATTCCAGAAATGCGCCGCCGGCGGTGGAAACGTAACTGAAATCCTCTGCGACGCCGGCATGGTTAAGCGCGGCGACCGTATCGCCGCCGCCCGCGATGGAGACCAGCCCGCCTTCCTTGGTCAGGGCCGCCGCCGTCTGCGCCAGGGAGACGGTTCCCTGATCGAAGGGTTCCAGTTCGAACGCGCCCATCGGGCCGTTCCAGACCAGGGTCCGGCAGTCCCGCAGGGCGTTCGACAGCGTCACGGCGCTGTCCGGTCCGATATCCAGGATCATCTGATCGGATGGAACGGCGTCTATCGCGACGGCCTCCGGATTGGCGACGGAGGCGAATTCCGGCGCGATGGAGGCGTCCAGGGGCAGGAGTATACGGCAGTTCGCCGCATCCGCCTTGGCCAGGATTTCCGTGGCGGTGCCGGCCAGATCCGTTTCGCACAGGCTCTTGCCGACGGAGACGCCCTTGGCGAACAGGAACGTGTTGGCCATGCCGCCGCCGATGATCAGGAAATCGACCCGGCTGACCAGGTTTTCCAGCACTTTCAATTTCGATGAAACCTTGGCGCCGCCGACGATTGCGGCGACCGGATGGTCCGGATTGCCGAGCGCGGCGTCCAGCGCCTCCAGCTCGGCCTGCATGTTGCGTCCGGCGGCGGACGGCAGCAGCTTGGCGATGGCGTGGGTCGAAGCATGCGCCCGGTGTGCGGCGGAAAAGGCGTCGTTCACATAGATATCCGCAAGATCCGCCAGGGCCGTTGCGAAGGTGGCGTTATCGCTTTCCTCTCCGGCATGGAAGCGCAGATTTTCCAGCAGCGTCACACCGCCCGCCCCGGCGGCGCGGATCGCCTGGGTCGCCGGACCGCCGATGCAATCCTCGGCAAAGGTCACGTTGCGCTGCAGGGCTTCCTGTAACGCCTCGGCGACGGGCCGTAGCGACATCGACGGCACCCGTTTGCCTTTGGGCCGGGCGAAGTGAGACGTCACCACGACGCTGGCGCCCTTCGCCAGGAGTTCGGTAACCGTCGGCGCCAGCCGGTCGATGCGGGTCGTATCGGAGACGACGCCGTCTTCCATCGGGACATTGAGGTCGCCGCGGACCAGGACCGTTTTACCGGCAACATCGAAATCGTCTAGCGAATGAAAGGGCATGGTGTAAAACTCGCATCTGTGCGCCGTTGCGGCGTCTTTGGGGGAATAGGTATCGGATATCGTATGCGGGCCGCCGTTTCCAGCCCCGACCGCACCGTAGCCCGCCGGCCCGCCCGCTTGCTTGACCCTTCAGACGGGCACGCGTAACACCGGGCTCTTGAAGAGACATGGAAATGCGATGAAACGCGCTCTGATAACCGGCCTTACGGGCCAGGACGGATCCTATCTGGCGGAATTTCTGTTGGAAAAGGGCTATGAGGTCCATGGCCTCATCCGCCGCGCCTCCACGTTCAATACGGACCGCGTCGACCACCTCTATCGGGACCCCCATGAGGCGGGGACTAAACTTTTCCTGCATTATGGGGATCTTGCCGATTCGACGGGCCTGCGCCGGACCATCGGCAAGGTAAAGCCGGACGAGGTCTATAATCTGGGCGCGCAGAGCCATGTGCGCGTCAGCTTCGATCAGCCGGAATACACTGCCGATATCGTCTCCACCGGCGCGCTGCGGCTGCTTGACGCGGTGCGGGACTACATTGCCGAGACCGGTGCGACGGTGCGGGTCTATCAAGCCGGCAGTTCGGAGATGTATGGCGCGGCCCCCGCCCCGCAAACCGAAGCGACGCCCTTTTATCCGCGCAGCCCTTATGCCGTAGGCAAGGTCGCGGCGCATTGGTACGGGGTCAATTACCGTGAGGCCTATGGGCTGTTCGTCGCCAACGGGATCCTCTTCAACCACGAGAGTCCAAGGCGCGGCGAAACCTTCGTCACGCGGAAGATCACCCGGGCGGTGGGGCGGATTCGCCACGGGCTCCAGGACAAGCTCTATCTCGGCAATCTGGACGCCAAGCGCGACTGGGGCTATGCGGGCGACTATGTCGAAGCGATGTGGCTGATGCTGCAGGCGGAAAAGCCGGACGATTACGTCGTCGCGACCGGCGAAACCCATTCGGTGCGGGAATTCCTGGAAGCCGCCTTTTCCCATGCCGGCCTGGATTGGGAAAAGCATGTGGCCTTCGATGCGCGCTATCTGCGCCCGACGGAAGTGGATCTGCTGTTGGGCGACGCGGCCAAGGCCCGCGCGGCGCTGAACTGGCAGCCCAAAGTGCCGTTCCGGCAGTTGGTCGAGATGATGGTCGACCACGATACCGAATTGGCGTCGCAAGAACGGACCCTGGCCGATGCGGGCCATACGGTCCGGGCGCGCAATTTCGGCTAGGGCCGCATGGAGACGGCATCGAAAATCTATGTCGCCGGTCACCGGGGACTGGTCGGCGGCGCCATTGTCCGACGCCTGCGCAAGGACGGGTATGACCGGCTGCTGACTCGGACGCATGCGGAACTCGACCTGACGCGTCAGGCGGATGTCGACGGTTTCTTCGCGGAGGAAAAGCCGGACTTTGTCTTCCTTGCCGCGGCCAAGGTTGGCGGGATCGTCGCGAACGACCGCTATTCCGGGGACTTCATCCGCGACAACCTTCTGATTCAGACGAACGTTATCGACGCCGCGTATCGGAATGGGGTGAAGAAGCTGGTCTTCCTGGGGTCCACCTGCATCTATCCGAAACACGCCGAACAGCCGATGCGCGAGGATGCCCTGCTGACCGGCAAGCTGGAACCGACGAACAGCGCCTATGCGGTCGCCAAGATCGCCGGGATCGAGATGTGCCAGTCATATGCGAAACAGTACGGTTTCCAGAGCCTCTCGCTAATGCCGACGAACCTCTACGGCCCCGGCGATAATTTCGATCTTGAGAAAAGCCACGTCATTCCCGCCCTGATGCGCAAGGCGCACGAGGCGAAGGTGCGCGGCGATGCCGAGATTGAGGTGTGGGGCACGGGAACGCCGCGGCGCGAATTCCTGCATGTGGACGATATGGCCGACGCGGCGCTGCACTGTATGCGCAACGTGGATGGCGGCGAGGGCACACTGATCAATGTCGGCGTCGGCGCGGACATGACCATCAGGGAATTGGTGGAAACGGTCTGCGAGGTTGTCGGGTTCCGCGGCCGGATCGCGTTCGACAGCAGCAAGCCGGACGGGACGCCGCGCAAATTGGTGGATGTCTCCCGGCTGGATGGGCTTGGCTGGCGCGCGCAAATCTCTTTCCGGGACGGGCTGGCCGATACCTACCGCTGGTATCTGGAACAGTCCGAAGCTTTGAGGGTATAGCCGCCGCGGGTGGCTGACGGGCGGCCTTGTTAAGCGGTTAGGCCTTCGCTTTCGACCGTGCGCCGGTAATCTCGTCCCAGAAAACCTCCACCGCCACGCATCCGGTCACCAGGACGATGGCGGCGGCTTGCGGCAGCGTGACCGTCTCGCCGAGAAAGGCGACCGCCAGGAAGGCGGCGATCACGGGTTTCAGGAAGAACATGTAGTTGGCCCGTCCGGTGTCCGGTACCAACGCCAAGCCGCCCAGCCACAGCACGAAGCCGATGGTGGTGTTCCAGACGCCGATTGTGATGACCGCCAGCGCATTGTCCAGCGGCCTGTCGAACAGGGTCAGCGGATCGACCCAGGTTCCCCAGGCCAGACCGACGATGGGCCACAGCGCGAAGAAGCCGAGTGCGAAGGTATAGGTCGTCATCCGGATTGCGCCGTACTTTCCGAAATAGGGTTTCGCAAGTACGATATAGACGGCGCCGAAGGCCCCGCAGGCCAGCGCCATCAGGATGCCGGCAAGGGAGGTTCCTTCCGCGACCGCGCCGAGATATCCGTCGGTGATCAGGAAGACAACGCCGCCGAACGCCCCCAAGCCGCTGACGATCTTCGGCGCGGTGATCGGCACCTTGTTCACCACGCGGTTTACCGCCACCACCATGATCGGCATGGTTGTGACCAGGGTCGCGACCTGAATGACTGTGGCGTAGTCCAGCGCCCAGTGAAAGAACAGTTGCGCCAACGTCATGCCCAGCAGCGAAAGGGAGACAATCGCCAATCCGTCCTGGCGGAGCGGCGTCAGCAGGTTGCGCGACGGCGGCCAGATCAGGGAAACCGTAATCAGCCCAAGACCGCCGATCATGAAGCGCCAGACGGTCAGTTCCGGGCCGACCATGCCGGTAAGCTTGGCCACGAACTCACTGGAAGCGTGCCCGCAGACACCCAGCAGAACCATCGCATAGGCCCAATATATCGTCGAACGCTTCGGCGCTTCAGTCATATTCAATCAACACCAGTCAACCGTCAAAAATACCGTTCCCGTGTCGTTGCCGTTCACGCGAGCGTGAGTCAATGCATCACAAAGACACGGGGTTTGGTATAGAGTTACACGGAAACGATGATTTTCCCGAAATGCCCGGCGGCCTGCATATGGCGATAGGCGGCGCGCGCGTCCTCGAAGGGAAAGACGCGGTCGATCACCGGCTTCAGGCGGGCGTTGGAGAAGGCGCGGTTCATGTCTTCGAACACCCGGCGCGAACCGACATAGATTCCGTTCAGCCGAATAGACTTCCGCATCATCGGCGTCGGGTCGATCCGGTCGCTGGACAGAATACCGATCAGGGCGATATGGCCGCCAACCCGGGCGGCCTCAATGGAGCGGGCCAGCGTCCCCGACCCGCCCACTTCCACGACATGATCGACCCCGCGCCCGCCGTTCAACTGCTTCACGGCGTCCTGCCATTCCGGGGTCGTGCGGTAATTTACCGTATGGTCGGCCCCCATCTCCCGAACCCGGGCCAGTTTTTCGTCGCTGCTGGAGGTGACGGTGACCGTGGCCCCGTGCATCTTGGCGATCTGCAGGGCGAAGACGGAAACCCCGCCGGTGCCCAGCAGCAGAACCGTTTCACCGGCCTTCAGCCGCCCCTCTTCGATCAGTGCGCGCCAGGCGGTGACGGCGGCGCAGGGCAGGGTGGCGGCTTCTTCGAAGCTCATGTGACCGGGCATCGCGACCAGGGCGTGCTGCGGAAAGACGACGCTTTCGGCCAGCACGCCGTCCAGCGCGCCGCCCAGTGCGCTCGCCATCACCTGTTCGGTGATGCCGCCGTCGGTCCAGTCGCGAAAGAAGGTGCCGCAGACCCGGTCCCCGGCTTTCCAGCGCGAGACGCCGTCGCCGACGGCGATGACCTCTCCCGCGCCGTCGGAATTCGGAATCCGCGGATAGGCGATGCCGCGTGGCCCTGGGTCGGAGACGATGGACAGGTCGCGGAAATTGACGCTGTTCGCCCGCATGCGGACCAGAACCTCTCCGGGGCCCGGCTGCGGGTCGGCGCGGTCGGACAGGGCCAAGGCGTCGATGCCGCCGGGGCCGACGATTTCATAAGCTTTCACAAAGCACCTCTTACAGTCGCTGCTCGCATGCCAGGGGCGGCATGCGCCGGCGGAGCGTAGGGAAGGGAGCTAGGGAAGGGAAGCCCCTGATTTCCAGACATAACGCAGGCCGTTGACGGGCGGGCCGTAGGCGCGGTCCCCCGGCGTCCTGTCGGACAGGACGAAGCCGTGCTTTTCGTACAATCTGCAGGCCGCGTCCAATCCTTCGAACGTGTCCAGCACCACGCAGCGATAGCCCGCATGCCGGACGAATTCCATGGCCGCCGCCATCAGGCGTGCGCCGATTCCGGCGCCCTGGGCCGTTTCGTCCAGGATGAACCACCGCAGCTTCGCCGTCCCGTCCTGTTTCCCTTCGCCGTCGATTGAAATGGACCCGGCAATGCTGCCGCCGGCCTTGGCGAGAAAGATACGGTCTTTCGCGGGATCGTAGCGCTGTGCGAATCCCGCCATTCCGTCGGCCACGATTGCCTCGAAGTATGTGCCGAAATCCCAGTGTTTTGCATAATAGCATCCGTGCAGTTCGACGACCCGGCCCAACGCGCCCGGTTCGAAGCCGTTCTCTATGCGGACGGCGCTCATCGGACTGCTCCCGGTGCGGTGTCCAGGTTGGCGAAATGGTCCGCCAGCCGGTGCGCGAACTCTTCATCCAGCGGTGCGTGCCGCACCAGCAACCGCATCCAGATCGCGCCGATCAAAAGGTCGCTGAGAAAACCGATATCCGTCTCGCGCGGAAGGTCGCCGCGCGACACGGCGCGCTGAAACAGATCCCGGGTCGTTCGGCTGCGGTTGTCGAAG
>JANQIT010000113.1 GCA_028282025.1 Hwanghaeella sp.
ATCCGCGACTGCGCGTCAGCGGCTTCCTCGGACGCGGCCCGGGCCACCGCCGCTGCCTCGCCCACCGTTCCGGCGACTTCGCCAATGGCGCTGTTCAACTCTTCCGCCGCACTGGCGACCGCATCGATATTGGTGTTCGCGCTTTCCGCGGACTGGGTCACGGTCTGGCTTTGCTGTTCGGTACTCTTCGCGGTTTCGGCGACCTGCTTGGCCGTCGCCGTCAGTTCCACAGCCGCGGCCGACACAAGCTGGATGGCGGAACCGACATCGGATTCGAACGTATCCGCCAATGTCTCCATCGCCGCTTTTTGGGCTTCTTCCGCTTCCTTTTTCAGGCGCTCCTGATCCGCCCGCAGCCTGACGGCTTCGCGGCCTTCCTGTTTGAACCTGTAGACCGCTTCCGCCATTTCGGCGACCTCGTCTTTCCGGTCAAACTTGGGAACGAAAGCCTCCAGATTGCCGAGAGCCAGCTCGCACATGACCGTCTGAATCTGTTTCAGCGGCCCGAGGACCTGTCGGTACAAGACATAGAGAGAGGCGACGACAACCGCCAAGACGACGATCACCAGAACCAAATCCACGATCAACAGCGTCAAGGCGTCTTGCAGAACTGTATCGATCTTGCCTTCCACCTCGATGGAGGCCTGTTTCTGAGCATCCAACAGCTTAACGATGCCTTTGGTCGCCAACGCGAACCATTCGGTGTTCGACAGAGGATATTCCGACCCTGCATCGCTGGCTTGGATGATCAGGTTCAGCGTGTCGATGACCTCGTTCGCATTCACATCCTTCGCTTCATTAAGGTATGACACGAAGGCCTCGGAGAAACGGAACGCTTGCGCCTCCGCATTCGAGATGCCGGTTTCAACGTGGCCAATGTTGTTTCCGATCAATTGCACCTGGGCACTGCTCAACGGGCGCCCCGCTCCCAATACGCCGGCCACCATGCCGCGCGTCCGTCCGGAATACTCACTGCCGATCCACAAGGAGTGGCGCGCATCGAAGCTCGCCTGAATGTCCGGAGGCATGTGAATGCCCAGTTCGCCTTCCTCGTGCGTGCGAAGTAGTTGCGTATCGACGATCAATTTGGTCAGCGCTTTGAAAACATCGGACCGAAGCTGGCTCTGATCCTCATCGCGTTTGTTCCGCAGTACGGAGTCCCGCTCCAGTCGCAGTTTCTTAAGCGCGGCGATGTCCTCTTCGACATGCCGTATGTCTTCTTCCAGTTTTTTGGAGCCGGCTGCACGGACAATGGCCAGAGCTTCTTCCAGGGCCGCGTCGGCAGCGGCACCGCGTTCCGCAATCGTCTGGATCTGTTTCGCCGTTGCCTTTGACGGATTGCCCAACGCACCTGCGCTGGTGCCGCGTTCGACGGCGTAGGATCCCGCAGCGGTCAGAAAAAGCGCGGACGCCTGATTAATCTCAACCGCTTTCTGCCCCTCGGAATACAGCGTGAAAGCCGTCATCGCCTGATAGGCGGTCATGAGGAACAGAAGTGTCCCGAGAACGATGGTGGAAAGCGTCAATTTGGTGCGGATTTGCATGAAAAGCCTCAACTGTTCATGTGCTTCGAGTCCCCAACATCCCACCAAAGCACGAATTCAAAAATTCTTGTTCCAAGAACCACCCGGTTTGTTTTCGTCCAAACAAATAGGCCGGAATTGTTTAATAGTTTGCTAATAAAGATGTACAGAAAAAAAGAAACCCCATCCTGGGGACGGGGCTTTCTGTGCTTGGTTTTTCGGGAATAAACCCTGGGATTCTTGTGAACCTTGTGACCCAGCCGCCACGCGGCGCGCGCCTCCGCGCTTCGTTTTCGTACAGTCGCGGGTCTTTGCTTGCTTTTCATTACTCCTATAACTCCTTTTGGTTAAATCTTGTGCAGCTTATGCTTGCTCGCCAGCCGAACATAGTGCGGCGCGGTCCATTCCATCATGGCCTTGTCCGCTTCGCTGACCGGACGCATCGGTTTTGCGGGGGAACCGGCCCACAGTTCGCCGGCCCCAACCACCTTGCCCGGTGTGACGAGGGCGCCGGCGGCGACCATGGCCCCCGTCTCCACCCGGCAGTCGTCCATGACGCACGCTTTCATGCCGATGAAAGCCCTGTCTTCGACCGTGCAGGCATGGACCAGGGCCATATGCCCGATGGAGACATCTTCCCCGATATAGGTCCCCTGCCCCTTGGTCGACACATGCACCACGGTTCCGTCCTGAAGGTTGCTGCGCGCGCCGATGCGGATTTCGTTCACATCGCCGCGCAGCACGCAATTGTACCAGATCCCCGCCTCCGGACCGATTTCCACATCGCCGATAACGACCGCACCCGGGGCGATGAAGGCGCTGGGATGGATGACCGGCCTTTTACCTTCATAGTCCAGGATCAACGGCCCTGGCCTGTCCGATTTTTCCATTCACTCTCTCCCAAACTGGCCGCAATTGGCGCTTTCGATCTTTACCGTCAGGTCCGGCCAGCGGCGGAACCACCCTTTCCGCCGCGCCCGGTCCAGCATCGCGGCCTGTCCCACGCTTGTCATGCGGGGAGGACGCAAGATCCTCTCCATCAGGTCGGACAGACCGAAGGGCGCCGCAACGTCCAGTCCGCCCGCCCCGGTCAACCGCACCGCAACCGCCGTCGCCGTCTCGGCCCATTGCTCCAGCGCCTCCGTCAAAGAGGTCGCCGGTGCACCGCCGTTCACCAGGTGCATGCGTGCCTGATTCCGCACCTGCCAGGGAACATCCGGCTGCGCGAGGCCAAACAGCCGTTCCCATTCCCGCTCCCGCACTATCGGGTCCGGATCTTCCGGGTCGAAGTAGATAACGTCCACATCAGCCAACGGTTCTTCCGCAACCCCATACAAACGATCCCAGACCGGGTTGCGCACGAAACCCGCCCCGATCCAGAACTCCGGTCCCGCCCTGTCGCGCGCGATGCGAAGCACGTCCCGCCGCCAGGGGTCCGCCAGGACTAAACTGGCCAACGGCTCTCCGCAGTCGGTCAATAGACCAGCGCGTCGGCCAGGCCCGTTTCCTCGGCCACACCCAGCATGATGTTCAGGTTCTGGACAGCCTGCCCGGAAGCGCCCTTGCCCAGATTGTCGATCAGCACCATCACCACAGCCTGCCGTCCGTCGTCGGATGCGAAGACATGCAGGCGCATCTTGTTCGTGCCGTTCAGCGATTCCGGGTCCAGCCGGGCCATCGCGCCCGTATCCTCAAGACCGGCGACCTCCACACACGGTTCCCCGGCATAGTGCCGCGCATACAGTTCCAGCAGATCCTGCGCCTTGGGCGCACCGGGGAGCGCCCAAAGCTGAAGCGGCAGTTGTACGATCATTCCCTGCCGGTAGCGCCCGACGCCGGGGACGAAAAGCGGCCGTTCCGAAAGACCGCCCCACTGCTGGATTTCGGGCACATGCTTGTGCTTCAACCCCAGCCCGTAGACCCAGTAGGCGGCCTCGGAATAGTTGTCCGCGGCTTCATCCTCGAACTCTGCAATCAGGCCCTTGCCGCCGCCGGTATAGCCGGAGATTGCGTTGATCGTGACAGGCCAGTCTGCGGGCAACAGCCCGGACGCGACCAGCGGATGCAGCATCGCCACCGAAGAAATTGCGTAACAGCCCGGATTGGTGACCCGGGCCGCCGACGCGATTTGCGCGCGCTGCCCCGCGTCATATTCCGGGAAGCCATAGGTCCAACCCGGTGCGGTCCGATGCGCCGAGGAAGCGTCGATCACCTTCACATCGTTGCTTTCGATCAAGGCCACGCTGTCCCGCGCCGCCGCATCCGGCAGACAGAGGATCGCCACGTCGGACCGGTTGAGTGCATCCCGGCGCGCCTCCGTCTCTTTCCGCTGCGCGTCCGGCAGTTGAATGAAGTCCAGGTCGGTCCGCCCTTCCAGCCGCGCCCGGATCTGCAACCCGGTCGTCCCCGCTTCGCCGTCGATAAAAATTTCTGCCGTCATTGTCTTACTTTCCTACTGGATCCCGCCCCATCTCCGGCTCGTTTCGATCCATACCGATAAAAGGGGCGCTAAAACACAAAAGGGCGGCCTATGCAGCCGCCCGACAGTCAAGTGACCCGTGGGTCAGAGTCGCCTCATCGTCGCGTGCCGCGCGCCAATCCTTGTTCGTTACGTCGAAGCATGGTTTCGTCCTGTCGCTGTCGTCAGCCTAGCCAATACCGCCGATCCCCCGGCGGCCGCACTATGGTCCGAAACGGCGTCGCGATGCAAGAACGGAGTTTGGGAGGCCCCTATTGTCTGATTTGAACGGCCGGATTCGCAGCGCCCTGGAGGCGAGCGGCGCGGCGCACGAAATCATCGATTGCGATCCGGCGCTGGCGGACACGGCGGATTTCTGCGCCCACTACGGCTACAGCCCCGATATCTCCGCCAATGCGATCCTGGTGCGAACAAAGACGGGGGAGGAGAAGTATGCGCTGTGCGTCGTGCTGGCGACCACCCGGTTGAACGTCAACCACACCGTCCGCAAGAAGTTCCCGGCGCGTAAGGTATCCTTTGCATCCGCCGAGGAGACGCGCGCGCACACCGGCATGGAAATCGGCGGCGTAACCCCGGTGGCGACGCCGCCGGACCTGCCGATCTGGGTCGATGCGGCTGTGATGAAATGCGACCGGATCGTGTTGGGCGGCGGCGGCCGGGACACCAAGATCATTGTGGATCCCGCCTATTTCGAAACCGTTCCGGCGGCCGAAGTGGTCGAGGAACTGGCGCTGCCGATTCCATCGTGATCCCACCCCGTAATCCCGAATCCCGGTTTCCACGTAACGGAACAAGTCATGTGCGGCGAAACGTCTTGCTCGCTTTGGCCTAGTGGCGTTTTTTGAAATCGACCCTTTAATTTCCCCGACATCGACTTATTAACTCAGTTTGCCTACGAAACGTTCGCGACCCCAACGCGACTGCCGAAAGGAGCCAACCATGCCCGCCCTCGACGATCCGTCCATCGCCTCCGGTAAATTCGGCATCGGCCAGAACGTACCGCGCAAGGAAGACCCGACCCTGCTGACAGGCCAAGGCCAGTACACGGACGATTTGAACCTGGACGGCCAGCTTTACGCCTATGTCTATCGCTCTCCCTATGCGCACGCTGTCCTGAACGGCGTCGACATCTCGGCCGCGATGGAAAGCCCCGGGGTCCATATGGTGGTGACCGGCGCGGATCTGGATGCGGCGGGTTACGGCGCACCGCCGAACGTTGTGCCGCTGAAGAACCCGGACGGCTCGCCGATTGCTGAGACGGTCTGGAAGGTCCTGCCGGTCGACCGCATCCGCTATGCCGGGGAAGCGGTCGCGGTTGTTGTCGCCGACACGTTGGCGCAAGCACGGGACGCCGCCGAGCTGATCGATCTGGATGTCGAAATCCTGCCGGCGGTTGTCGATATGGCAAAGGCCGCGGACCCGGACGCCGAACAGCTTTGGCCCGGCGTCGCACCGAACAATACCGCCGTGCATTGGCAGGGCGGCGACGAAGCAGCGGTCGAAGACGCCTTCGCCAAGGCCGCGCACGTCACCCGCATGACGCTCTCCAACCAGCGGCTTGTGGTCGCCCCGATGGAGCCGCGCGCGGCGATTGCCGATTTCGACACGTCCGACGACCGGTATAACCTGCATGTCTGTTCCCAGGGCGTGTTCGGACTGCGCAACATCCTGGCGACCCACGTGCTTAAGGTGGAGCCGGAGAAGGTGCGTGTGCGGACCTATAGCGTCGGCGGCTCCTTCGGCATGAAGATCTACGTCTACCCGGAATATCCGTGCATTCTTTACGCCTCGAAAGCGTTGGGCCGTCCGGTGAAATGGACGGATGACCGCAGCGGGGCCTTCCTCAGCGACATGCATGGCCGCGCCATGACCTTCGAAGCGGCCTTGTCGCTGGACGCGGACGGAAACTTTACCGGGGTGCGGGTGGACGTGATCGGCGACCTCGGCGCCTATATCTCGCTGGTCGGGCCGATGATGCCGGCGCCGAACATCCTGAAGAACGGCATTGGCGTCTACAAAACGCCCACGATGTCCGTCGATTCCAAACTGGTGATGACCAACACCACGCCGATTGCCGCCTATCGCGGCGCGGGCCGGCCGGACGGCAACTACATCATGGAAAGCCTGGTCGATCAGGCGGCCCGGGAGACCGACCGCGACAAGGTCGCGCTGCGCAAGCAGAATATGATCCCGGCGGACGCCATGCCGTTCCAGGCAGGCAACGGCGAGACCATCGATTGCGGCAACTTCCACACGGTTCTGGAACGTGCGCTTTCGGAAGCGGATTATGACGGTTTCGCCGCCCGGCGCGCCGACAGCGAAGCCCGCGGCAAGCGGCGCGGCATCGGCGTCACGCCCTATTGCGAGGTAACCGCCGTTCCGAACAACGAGATGGGCGGTATCCGGTTCGAGAAGGACGGCACCGTCACCATCGTCACCGGGACGCTCGACTACGGTCAGGGACATGCAGGCACGTTCGCCCAGATCCTCTATGAGCGTCTGGGCATTCCGTTCGACAAGGTGCGCCTGCTGCAAGGGGACAGCGACGAGCTTCTGGCCGGCGGCGGGTCCGGCGGGTCGCGGTCGGTGATGTCCACCGGATCGGCGCTGGTCGCCGCTTCGGACGAAGTGATCGACAAGGGCAAGCAGATCGCCGGGCACCTGTTCGAAACCGCAAGCGCCGATATCGAGTTTTCCGACGGGAACTTCCGGGTCGCCGGGACTGACAGGGAAATCGGCATCATGGAACTGTCCCAGAAGCTGAACGGCCTGGCCGCGTTGCCGGAAGGCATGCCGGCGGAACTGTCGGTGGAATTGGTGAACAACCTGCCCACCCCGGCCTACCCCAACGGCTGTCATGTGTGCGAGGTGGAAATCGATCCCGAAACCGGGTCGCTGACCCTAGACCGGTACACGATGGTCAACGATTTCGGCGTGCTGGTGAACCCGATGCTGGTCGAAGGTCAGGCCCAGGGCGGTGCGGTCCAGGGGGCCGGACAGGCGATGATGGAAAGCACCCACTATGATGAAGACGGCCAGCTTCTGACCGGCTCTTTCATGGATTACGCCCTGCCGCGCGCGGCGGACGTTCCGAATATCGCCTTCCATTCGCAACCCTCCCCCACCTCGACCAACCCGTTGGGCGTGAAAGGCTGCGGGGAAGCGGGCACCAGCGGCGGCCTGCCTTCGGTCACCTGCGCCATCAACG
>JANQIT010000119.1 GCA_028282025.1 Hwanghaeella sp.
CAGATCGCGAGGCACACGACGATCAGTCGTAGGTTCGCCTTCCAGTACCCGCTCTGTGAATCGTTTTCGGACATCATTCTCCTCCCATTTTCAAAGTTGAGGATTTACCCAGCCAGTCGGTGTCGCACCGGCCCGCTGGTTTAAGCCAGCGCCGCCCCGCCAAAAGAGGGGAGAAGCACTGGGAAAGTGCGACGGGATGAATCAGTCCCGCCCAATCCGGCGGCTCCCTAGGTTGCCGCCCTGTTGGCGATCAGATCATCGACCACGGACGGATCGGCCAAGGTGGACGTATCGCCCAGCGACCCCGTTTCGTTCTCGGCGATTTTACGCAGAATGCGGCGCATGATCTTGCCGGACCGGGTTTTGGGCAGGCCGGGCGCCCATTGGATGACGTCCGGTTTGGCGATCGGGCCGATTTCCGAACGCACCCAGTTGGTGAGTTCGGCGCGAAGTTCCTCGGAGGCTTCAACCCCCTCCATCAGGGTGACGTAGCAATAAATGCCCTGGCCCTTGATGTCGTGCGGGAAACCGACGACCGCCGCCTCGCTGACTTGGGCATGCGCGACCAGCGCGCTCTCGACCTCGGCCGTGCCCATCCGGTGGCCCGAGACGTTGATCACGTCGTCGACCCGGCCGGTGATCCAGTAGTAACCGTCTTCGTCCCGGCGGCACCCGTCGCCGGAAAAGTAGTAGCCCTTGAACATCTCGAAATAGGTCGAGACAAAACGGTCGTGATCGCCCCAAACCGTGCGCATCTGTCCGGGCCAACTGTCTTTGAGGGCCAGGACGCCTTCGCACGGACCGTCGAGCGGATTGCCCTTGTCGTCCAGGATTTCAGGTTGAACGCCGAAGAACGGTTTGGTGGCTGACCCCGGTTTGGTCGGAATGGCGCCAGGCAGGGGTGTGATCAGGATGCCGCCCGTCTCGGTCTGCCACCAGGTATCGACGATGGGGCAGCGGCCCTTGCCGACGTAGTCGTTGTACCAATTCCAGGCTTCGGGATTGATGGGCTCTCCGACCGACCCCAGCACCCGCAGCGAGGACAGGTCGTGTTTCTCGACCCATTCCGTCCCTTTGCCCATCAGGGCGCGGATTGCCGTGGGGGCGGTGTAGAATTGGTTCACCCTGTGCTTCTCGCACACCGCCCAGAACCGGCCGGCATCGGGATAGGTCGGCACGCCTTCGAACATCAGCGTGGTGGCGCCGTTCGCAAGCGGACCGTAAACGATATAACTGTGTCCCGTGACCCAGCCCACATCGGCGGTGCACCAATAGACGTCCCCGTCACGATAGTCGAAAACATATTCATGCGTCATCGATGCATAGGTCAGATAGCCGCCGGTCGTGTGGACGACGCCTTTCGGCTTGCCGGTTGAGCCGGACGTGTAAAGAATGAAGAGCGGATCCTCCGCGCCCATTTCTTCCGGCGCACAGTCGGGTGAGGCGGTTGCCGCCAAATCTTCGTATCGATGGTCTCGTCCTTCGGTCCAGTCGATATCGCCGCCAGTTCTTGTGACAACCAGAAGCTTGCAGTCATGCGCGACCTTCTCCAGCGCCTTGTCGCAGTTCGCCTTCAAGGGCGTGGTGCGGCCTCCGCGTGGGGCATGGTCGGCGCAGATCACAAGCTTTGCGTCGCAACCGTTGATCCGGTCGGCAAGGGCGTCAGGTGAAAAGCCCGCGAAGACGATGGAGTGGATTGCACCGATCCGTGCGCAAGCCAGCATGGCGTATGCCGCCGCCGGGATCATCGGAAGATAGATGATCACCCGGTCGCCTTTGCCGATGCCGAGGTCTTTCAGAACGTTGGCGAAGGTTTGAACCTCACCATGCAATTCGCGATAGGAGATATGTCTCGCGGTATCGGCCGGATCGTCGGGCTCCCAGATAATCGCGGTTCGATCCGCGCGGTGCGCCAGATGCCGGTCGACGCAGTTGGCGGCGACGTTGAGGGTGCCATCCTCGAACCATTTGATCGAGACGTTGTCGTGATCGAAAGAGGTGTTCTTGACCTTGGTATAGGGACGAATCCAATCCAGCCGGCGGCCTTCCTCGGCCCAGAAGGCGGCAGGGTCCGTCACGGATGCCGCGTATTTCTGTTCATAACCCGCTGCCGTGATCTTCGCATTTGCAGCATTCGTGTCGCTGCGTTGGTCAGAATCTCCACCTGTGGAACTGTTCGACGCTTCCTGCCTCATTAGGCATCCCCCCAACTGCTTGATCGGCTCTCTAATTAAGAGTGATGAGGAAGCCTATACCGCATTTTCGTCATGAATTCTTTATAATATTGATTAAAAAGGAAAATCCTGTCAATTTTCTGACTTATATTCTGGAAATAGTGAAAATTCATTTACAAAACGGGGTTGGATTTGAGTGCGATTTTCCCTATAAGTTGTGCGCAATCACTAAGGAATCCGCCGCTTTCGCAAAAAACGAAAGGGTCTTTCGCAGTTGCGGAACGCAGTGGGACTTTTTTGCGTTAAGTCAAAAAAGGGGCGCGCCAGTGCACGCCGAGTGCGATATCCGCTACAGGCCGGGTCCCGCGGCCGGCCCGTTTAGCCAGTCGACCGAGGCGACGCCGCAGAACCGGCGAACGCGATCAAGTTCGGCGTCGAGCGCCGCGCGCCGTCCCTTGCCGAGCTTTACACCCGGCTCCAGCCAAAGATCGGTCACTTGCAGGGCATCCGTGTCGCGGTTTGCTTTCATGTCGATGCGCCCGATCAGGCGGTCTTCCTCCAGTAACGGGAAGACGTAGTAGCCGTATTTGCGTTTCGCCGCCGGAACGAAGATCTCGATCCGATAGTCAAAACGGAATAGCCGGAGCAGGCGGGTTCTGTCGCGCAGGACAGGGTCGAACGGGCTAAGTGTTCTGATCCGCTTCGGCGGTGCGGGTATGTCATCGAGAAGAGTCTCGATGTCCGGGCGGGCGACCACTTTCCGGGGCTTCGACCCATCTGCGGCGTGCAGCACGACCGGCACTGCCTTTCGGCCCACCTCCCGTTCGGACCATTGCTTTGCCTCTTCAACGGAAATGACGTCGAAGAAGCGTGCTATTTCGCCGGGGCTTCCCATGCCTAAGCGGTGAAGCGCTGCCTCGCAGGCCCAGTCGACAAAGGCGTCGTGATCGCACTCGCCATGGAAATGCCGGTGGGGGATGACCCGTTCCGCAAGGTCGTAAACCTTTTGAAACCCTTCGCGCCGGGCGACCGCCAATTCGCCCGTGCGCCACAGATATTCCAGGGCGGTCTTGCTTGCATGCCAGTCCCACCAGCCGTCGGAATTCTTCGGTCGTTCGGTCTCGAAATGGCGCGCCATCAGGGGGCCTTCCTGCCTGATCCTCTCCCGCACCGATGACAGGACCGGGGTGAAGTCCTCGCTTCGCCATTGTATGAACCGCTTGGCCAGTGTTTCGGCGTGACGTTCGAAACGCCGCTTCCAGTACGGAAAAAACACGGTTGGGATCAGGCAGGCGTCGTGGGTCCAATTCTCGAACAGCCTGGCCTCTTTCTCATGCAGCGTCTTCAGCAGGGCCGGCCGGTAAGTCTGGTTGCGGGAAAACAGAATCATATGATGGGCGCGCGCGACGGTGTTCACGCTGTCCAACTGCACATAGCCCATTCGTTCGATCAGATCGTAGAGGCCGTCGGCTTTCAGTTTCGAGCCGGGATTGCCGGAAAGGCCCTGTAGAGACAGCACCAGTCGTCGTGCGTCCGCGGCGGAAATATCGAGGGGAGTCGGGTCGGTCATGATCGTGTTCTTGGTGCGTGCCTTCGCCCGGCTTTAACCGATATTCCAAGCTGCGTCGATCCATGTTGCCGTCTTCCGGGCCGTTCTGTAGGAGTCCGCCCGCAAGCCCCGCGTGGAGATACCATGGCCCCCCCGATCCTGCATTTACGAGACATCCAGCTTTCCTTCGGTGGCACGCCGCTGCTGACCGGGGCTGAGCTTGCGGTGCAGGAAGCCGCACGTATTTGCATCGTCGGCCGGAATGGATCCGGAAAATCCACGCTGTTGAAGATCGCCGCCGGCGTCGTGGAGCCGGACCATGGGGAGATTTTCCGTCAGCCGAGGATCACGACGGCCTATCTGCCGCAGGAGCCGGATCTTTCCGGCTTCGCCACCAGTTTCGATTATGTGGCGGACGGCTTTGCCGAGGGCCAGGATCCCCATCGCGGCCGTATTATCCTGGAAGCACTGGGTTTGACCGGCGACGAGCCTGCCGAAACGCTGTCAGGCGGGGAAGTGCGGCGATGCGCGCTGGCCAGGGTTCTGGGGCCGGAGCCCGACGTTCTGATGCTGGACGAGCCGACCAACCACCTGGATCTGGCGGCTATCGAATGGTTGGAGGGCGCGCTGCGCGGATTGCGTTCGGCAATTGTCCTGATCAGCCACGACCGGCGTATCTTGTCCAATCTGTCGCGGGAAACCGTCTGGCTGTTTCAGGGCGTCACCCGGCGTTTGTCCGAAGGGTTTTCAAGGTTTGAAGACTGGCGGGACACCCTGACCGAACAACAGGAAGCGGAACGGCATAAGCAGGAGCGGAAACTCGCCCGAGAGATGGAGTGGTTGCGGAAGGGCGTTACCGCCCGCCGGAAGCGAAACCAGGGCCGTTTGCGCGCCTTGAAGGCGCTGCGCAGCGAGATCAAGGAGCGCCGCGATACTGGCGTTCAGGCGGAGATGCGGGCGGCGGAAGGCGTCATGTCCGGCAAACGCGTCGCCGAGTTCGCCGGCGTCGGAAAGTCTTTCGACGGCCGGCCGATTGTAAAAGATCTTTCCTTGCGGGTGCTGCGCGGGGACAGGGTTGGTATTGTGGGGCCGAATGGCGCGGGCAAGACGACGTTGTTGAAGATGTTGCTGGGGGATCTGGAACCCGACAGCGGCGCCGTAACGCTGGGAGCGACCTTGCAGCCGATAACGCTGGATCAGAAGCGCGAGCATCTGGACCCGAACTGGACGCTCGCGGATGCGATCACCCAAGGTACGGGCGACACGATCGAGGTCGGCGGTCAGCGCCGGCATGTCATGGGATATCTGCAGGATTTCCTGTTCTCGCCGGAACAGGTCCGAACACCGGTTACCCGGCTTTCCGGCGGTGAGCGCGGCCGGTTGATGCTGGCTCGGTCCCTCGCCCAACCCTCCAACCTGCTGGTTCTCGACGAGCCGACGAACGATCTGGATCTGGAAACGCTGGACCTGCTTCAGGAAATGCTCGGGGACTATGCGGGCACCGTCATTCTGGTCAGCCACGACCGGGATTTTCTGGATAGAACCGTCGGAAGTGTCGTGGCGTCGGAGGGCGATGGGCGCTGGGTGCACTATGCGGGCGGTTATTCGGACATGCTTGCGCAGAGAGGGACTGCAGCCGATCCGGTTTCCGGAAGTGCGCCGGCGTCGCGCAAACAGGAGAAAGCCGCCCGCACGGCAGCGGCGCCGGCTCGGCCGAAACTTAGCTATAAACAGAAGTACGCGCTTGAGACGCTGCCTGTGGAAATGGAAAAGACGTCCCGCCGGATCGGCGATCTAAATGGAAAACTGGAAGATCCTGGCCTTTACGCCAAGGACCCGGAGGCGTTTGGAACCATCGCCCGCGATCTGGAGGCCGCCCAGCAGGACCTGGCCCGAATGGAAGAGGAATGGCTGGAACTGGAGTTGCTGCGGGAAGAGATTGAGGCTTCACGCAGATAATCTATAGTCGTCCTTTCTACAATAAGACGGTCCACATATAGAATTCGACAGCGAGCGTAATCCGAGTTGAGCTTTCTCAATTCCATCAAGAGTCGCATTCTGCTGGCGGTGCTTATTCCGCTGCTGCTTCTTATCGCGCTGGTCGTTCTGCAATCGTATCGCGATTGGCAGGACGCGCGACTGCTGCGGGACCTGGAACCGCTTATGGAACTGTCGCGGGCCGCAACCGCCGTTCTGCATACGGTTCAGCGGGAGAGGGGCGACGCCCTCTTGCGCGGCCTTCGGGCAAATGAGGAGGCGACGGGTCCCGACCGGTCCGTCCTGCGGCGCAATACGGACAGAGCTTTCGAGCGGTTCCGGGCCCTGATCGAAACGGACCCGGTAAGCCCGTTGATGACGCCGAAGCTGCAGCAGAACATGTCGGTTTTGGATACAACCATCATCGAATTGCCCCGGCTTCGCGCACTGATCGATGCAGGCGACGCCCAGTGGGATGGCGCTTTCGAGTTCTATAATGGAGTGAACGCGGCTTTGACCTCGGTGTCGGCGCTGTTGGCGCAGCATGTCGCGAATGGCGCTGCGCTAAGGCACTTGCTGCCGGCAGTGATGCTGCAGAATGCAGGAGAGGAGGCGGGCAAGGCGGCGGATGCGGGCGCTCTGGTATTGAGTCTTGCCGCGGACGGTCGGCCGTTCGGGAAGCCGTTTGTCCGATTCTTCGAAACCAACACCGAAGACGCCGCCTATACGGAGGGATACTTCCGGCTGGCGTCACCGGAACAGAACGAGGGGTTCGCGCAAAAGGCTGACGATTTAGAAACCGCAGCCTTTGCCGCCATGCGGCAAAGGTTGGCGCAACTGCCGGGCACCAAAAACCTTTCGGGCCTGTCGATGGGAAGTTGGCACGATGAAGCGAGTGCGCGCCTGCTTCGTATGAACAGACATGTAGACCGGCTGATCGGTCAGGCGGAAGACTCGGTGCACGCCCAAATCGACGCGGCGGAAACGGCATTCCTCTCGTGGCTTGTCTTGTCCATTGCGTTCATGTCCATCGCCGGTGCGATAACTGTCGGTCTCGCCTTTCCTGTATCCAATCAGATCCGCGCCATTCGTCGTTCTCTGCTTGCGGTCGCAGATGGGACTTATGACAAGGCGGTTCCTTTCCAGGACCGGCACGACGAAATCGGCGAGACGGCGCGCGCCCTGGAGCAGTTGCGCGATAACGCGGCGCGGCAGGCGTTGGTACAAGAAACACTCAAGGCCACGCACCGTTCCATGAGCGAAGGTATCCTTGTCCTGACCGCAGACGGTATCGTGTCAGATGCGAACGAAGGTGCGGGCGCTTTGTTCGGCGAGGTGCCAAGTTCGTTGATCGGCCGGCACGTCTCGGTCTTTCTGCCCGATGATCCGTTGGCTGATCTTGGCGGGATGCCGTTCGCGGATGATGTGCGCGATCCGCTGTCGCGGGACCGGGATGCGCGGGCCGTCAACAACGCTGGTGAGAGTCTGCCCGTCCGGCTCTCTGTCGCACCGATGGATCTGCGGGGCCGTAACTTCTATGCCGTCGTCGTCTCGGACATGTCCGAGCGTGCGCGGGTTGCCGAAGATCTTCAGCGAGCGGCGGAGATCGCCCGCTCGGCGGATATCGCCAAAGGCAATTTCCTGGCGAATATGAGCCACGAGATCCGCACGCCGTTGCACGGTATCATCGGCATGGCGCGGTTACTGGGGGACTCGGATCTGGATGACGGGCAGAAGGACCACCTGTCCAAGATCCTGACATCGACCGAACTGCTGCTCGGTATCATCAACGACATTCTCGATTTTTCGAAGATCGACGCCGGTGAGCTGATTTTGGAGGAAACCGATTTCAGCCTGCGTGATATCCTGTCGTCGACCATGGTGCTTTTCGATCTGCAGGCGAAGCAGAAAGGTGTGGAGCTGCGTTGCGCAGTCGCGCCGGAAGCCCCCGATGCGCTGCGAGGAGACCCGCTTAGGATCAGTCAAATCGTCATGAATCTGGTTGGTAACGCCGTTAAGTTCACGGAATCGGGTTCCGTCGAGGTTGATGTTACCTGCACCGAACGCGGTACCGGGACATACGCCATCGTCATGACCGTGAAGGACACGGGGGTGGGATTGGCGGAGAATCAGTTGGGGACACTGTTCCAGCCCTTCACCCAGGCCGACGCCACGACGACCAGAAGGTTTGGCGGCAGCGGATTGGGGTTGGCGATTACGCGCGGCCTGACTCATCGCATGGGTGGGGACATTGCGGTAACCAGCCGTGTGGGTAAGGGGTCGACTTTTCGGGTCGAACTGCTTGTTAAACCGGCTCTCGGTGAGGTTGCCCGCTCCCAGACCGAAGCGCCGACCGGCGATCCTCGGCCGATGAATTCAATGCGCATCCTGGTTGCCGAGGATAACGAGATTAATCAGACGGTGGTGCGCGGCACCCTGGAGAAACTGGGGATGTCCGTGGATTTGGTGTCGAACGGTGCGGAGGCGCTGGAGGCGCTGCAAGAGGCCGGTCCGTCCGGCTATGATCTGGTGTTCATGGATATACAGATGCCGGTCATGGACGGCTATGAAGCCGTAGCAGCCTTGCGCCGGGAGGCGCGGTTCGACTCGCTACCGGTTATTTCCATGACCGCGCATGCGTTTCGGGAGGAACGCGACAAATGCATGGCGGCGGGCATGCAGGATCATATCACCAAGCCTTTCCTGACCGAAGATCTTAGGGTGATGTTGGAGCGCTGGTCGTTGGTAGCCCGTCCGGACAAACTCGATATCCCCCAATCTGCACGCACAGAGCCGGGATCCCACCGGTCGTAAGGCGTTTAGTCCATAGCGCCTTCTTGTAACCGCAAAGCAGTTTCAAGATCATTTTGCGCTCTGCAGGAAACGACTTGTGCCCGTTGAGACGTTGCACACGCGGCAATCGCCCCACAGAATGGTTGCAGAAAGTCCTTGCTCGATTAACGACCTCAACCGTGAGGAGAGTGAAAGATGGTGTCCTGGTCGCCGTCAAATCTGTCGCAGACACAAACTGTCCGAAAGAACGCGGTCCGATCCGGTAACGGCATCGTCGCTGCGCAGCACCGTATGGCCGCGACAGCCGGGGCCCAGGTGCTCGCCGACGGTGGCAATGCCGTCGATGCGGCGGTTGCAACCTCGTTTGCATTGGGGGTGGTCGAACCCTGGATGAGCGGACCCGGCGGCGGCGGGTACATGGTGGTGCGCCAGCCCGGCCAAATGGGCGCCAGCGTAGTCGAATTCGGCATGCGCAGCCCGGCCGCGCTGAATCCGGCGGACTATCCTCTGTCCGGGGGCGTCGCATCCGATCTTTTCCCGTGGCCCGCCGTTGTCGATGACCGCAACATCATGGGGGCGAGTGCAATCGCGGTGCCGGGACAGGTCGCCGGCATGTCCTTGGCGCTCGAAACCTATGGAACCATGGAATGGTCCAAGCTCCTCCGCCCGGCGATCGCGCTCGCGGACGAAGGGCTGCTTGTGGACTGGTACGCCCAGTTGATTATCGCCAGCGCGGTAGGCGACCTTAAGCGCTTCCCGAAATCGCGCGAGACGTTCCTTAACGAAGACGGCGATCCGCTTGCCTCGCCATGGACCGCCCTGGCGTCGCAGCGCTGCGATATGTCCACCATGGCGAAGATGCTGCGGCGTCTCGCGTCCGAAGGTGCTGCGGACTTTTACCGCGGCGATATCGCCCGGTCGGTCGTGGCCGATATACAGGCGGCGGGGGGCTGCCTGTCGCTGGAGGATTTGGCGCGCTACGAGGCGCGGCTGGTTGAGGCGCATGAACTGGAGCATCGCGAAGGCGTGCTGTTCCTGACGCCTGAACTGACGGCCGGGCCCACGCTGCTGCGGGTCAACCAGTTGCTCGACAAAGCGTTCGAGGGTGTGAATTTCTTGGGTGCCGATACCTATGTCGAGTATGCGAACGCGTTGTTCACGGCCTATGCGGAACGTTTGGCGCAAATGGGGGATGAGGAAGGGCATCGCGGCTGCACGACTCACTTCAACGTCGTCGACAAGGACGGCATGATGGTGTCGGTAACCCAGACCTTGCTGTCGATCTTCGGGTCGCGCCTGATGCTGCCGGAGAGCGGCATCCTGATGAATAACGGGATCATGTGGTTCGATCCCGAGCCGGGTAAGCCGAACTCCCTGGCCCCGGACAAGCGGTGCCTTTCCAACATGTGCCCGGTGATCGGCGAACGCAGCGATGGATTTCAATTCGCGCTGGGCGCGTCCGGCGGCCGTAAGATCATGCCCGCGGTGATGCAGTTGTCTTCTTTCATCATGGATTACGGCATGGAACTGGAAGCGGCCTTTCATACGCCGCGCCTGGATGTCAGCGGCGGCGACACGGTGGTGGCGGACGATTCGCTGCCGGGATCGGTCTTGCAGGCGCTTGACCAGCGTTTCCGGTGTGTGGCGGCGCCGCGGACGGTCTATCCCTACAACTTCGGTTGTCCTTCGGGTGTGGCGCGGGATGCGTCGGAAAATCAAGGGATGACGGAGGTAATGTCTCCGTGGGGAGACGCGGTTTCCTCTTAGGGTGCGCGGCTTGTTCGTCTATTGCGCGAATGAAGGGCGAAGCCATTCTAGAATTTCCGTTTTAGCCCCCGGACTGCAACAAAATTGAAACAAAACTGCCGTATCGTCCGATGCGAGCCCATCGAACAGGGGGCGGGGCGACAGGTGTGCCTGAACCATCGGGCCGCCTTGTAAGGATGGGACAAACATAACAATTCTTAAGGAGTAATCCGGAATGAGCATCAGAAAGCTCAGCTTGCTGGCGTGTGTCGGCCTGGGGGCCATGACGTTCGCGGCAATTCAAAGCGACGAAGCCCACGCGGCCGCATGTCCTGCCGTGACCGTTGAAGACATGCAGGGCCTGGCAAGCGCCTACCCGCAGCAGTTCGACCTGGCTGAATTCCAGGCGGCGGCCAATTGCACGATGGCGTTCTCTGAGAACCCTGCAATCGGGTCTCTGAACGCAAAGATCCAGGGCAACCCCGCCAGCCTGCCGCCGGTCGCCGAACGGCTGCCGGAAGAGCCGCTTGTCGTTGTCCCGTACGAATCGATTGGGCGCTACGGCGGCACGCTGGATGTGCTTTCGAACGCGACGGAAGCCGGTACGTCCGATTTTCTCTCGGTTCGCCACGTGAACCTTGTCCGTTTTTCCGACGACCTTCAGACCATCGTGCCGAACGTTGCGAAGGGCTGGGAATGGAATGACGACTTCACCCAACTGACCTTCTTCCTGCGCAAAGGGCATAAATGGTCCGACGGCGCACCGTTCACGGCCGAAGATGTCGCGTTCTGGTACAATGACATGGCGTTGGACCCGAACATCATCGCCAAGCCGAAGGATTACGTTCTGGTCGGCGGAGAACGCATGACGGTCGAAGTGCTCGATCCGCAAACCGTGCGTTTCAATATGCCGGCGCCAAAGCCGGGCCTGCTGTCCCACTTCGCCACCCATTATGCGCAAGGGTTCCAGCCGAAGCATTTCCTGGGTCAGTTCCATCCGAAATATAATGAAAAGGCCGACGAACTGGCCCAGTCGCTGGGCTACGAGAATGGTTATGACGCCATCGCCGGCTACTACGGCAACTCGGACTGGACCGATACGCCGACACCGATGCTCGCCAAACCGGACTTGGTCGCCAATCTGCCGAAAGCGGCCATGCCGACCCTGGAGAGCCACATCGTGGTGGCCGAGTCGACGGAAGGCCGCCGTCTGGTCGCCAATCCGTACTTCTTCATGGTCGACTCCGCCGGCAACCAACTGCCCTATATCAGCGAACAGGACGAAGTCTTCATCAACGAGAACGAAGTCCGTATCCTGAAGTTGGTGAACGCCGAAGTGGATTATAAGTCCCAGTCGGTGACCTTGCCGTCCGCGCCGATCCTTCTGGAGAATCAGGAGAAGGGCGACTACACGATCCAACTGAAGCCGGAAATCGCGATGCCGGTCTTCTCCTTCAACGTCACCTCGGCGGATCTGGAGAAGCGCAAGGTCTTCTCGAACCGGACCTTCCGCGAGGCGATGTCGCTGGCGATCAACCGCGACGAGATCAACGAAGTCGCGTTCTTCGGTCAGGGCGAACCCAAGCAGTATGTGCCGTTCTCTCCGCTGCCCGAGTTTGTCGACGCGGCCCTGCATCAGCATATGGCGCAGTTCGATCCGGAGGCCGCCAAGGCGAAACTGGACGAGATCGGCGTCGTCGATAAGGACGGCGACGGCATGCGCGATCTGCCGAACGGCGACAAACTGGTTCTGAACGTGCAGTTCGCCACACAGGGGATCGCGGGTCAGGTTGTCGAACTTGTGGCCCAGCACTGGACCAATGTCGGTGTCCAAGCGACCTCCAAGGAAGTGACGCCGGATGAATACCGTTCGGCCCAATCCTCGAACCAGTTGGACGTTGGCGCGTGGCGTAAGGGGCAACCCCTGGCCATCGTGCTCGGCAACAACGAGCTGTTCGTGCCCCCATACGAAAACTACTTCGCTCACCGCACGGCGATGCTGTGGGCCGAGTGGGTCGACACGAACGGCGCCAGCGGCGTTGAGCCCCCGCAATGGGCGAAGGACATGATCGACAATATCAATGCCTTCCAGTCCGCCGAAGCCGGGTCGGTTGAGTTCAATCGCCTCGGTGGGGAATTGGCCAGGGCCATGACCGAGAGCATGATCTTCATCGGGACCGTTCTGGCGCCCGCGCCGATCTACTCCCGGAATGCGCTTGAGAATATGACCGAGTTCAAGACGCAGTCCTACGAGTATTATCGGACCTACCCGTATCGTGCGCACCAGTGGTGGCTCTCCGACGAAAGTTAAGTCGGGTGGTTACCTTTCTGAGGCACATTTAGATGAAGGGGGCCGGGACTTGATTGTCCCGGCCCCTCCTATCTTTGTTGCGGTTGCGAAGACTCGCGATAGCATCGGCGATCGGATCATGGGTGGGGCCGTGATCACGCTGGAAGGGGAGTGATGCTCAAATACGCACAGTTCGCATTGACACGCGCAGGCATGGCGGTCGTCACGCTCCTACTGGTGTCCTTTATTGTCTTTTCATTGATGGAGTTGGTGCCCGGTACTTGTGCGGAGCGCTATCTCGCCTGGAAGAACACCCAGGGCGATCAGATCACCGTCGCGGACATCGAAGCGGAGGAGCGGCGGCTGGGTCTCGACCGGCCCTTTCTGGTCCGGTGGACGTCATGGGTCGGCAATGTGGTCTTCAAGGGGGAATTCGGCGAAAGCTGTATTCTTCGCGTGGATATCAATCAGTTGCTGGTCGACAAGATGTGGCTGTCGCTCGGCATTTGTTTCGCATCCCTGTTTTTCGCCTATCTGATCGCGATCCCCGTGGGGATCATTTCGGCGACCACCAACAATCCATATGCGAACAACTCTCTTCGGCTGGTTTCCTATCTCGGTCTGGCGATGCCGAACTTCCTGCTCGCCATCATGATCATGCTGACCTCGACGATGCTTTTCGGTGATACGCTGACAGGCCTGTTTTCGAAGGAGTACCGGGACGCCGAATGGTCGGTGGATCGGGTTCTGGACTTCCTTTCCCGAGCCTGGTTGCCGATCCTGATACTGGGATGGTCGGCGACCGCCTTTGCGTTGCAGACCGTGCGCGCCTTGATGTCGGACGAATTGGGTAAGCTGTACGTCACCGCCGCGAAGGCGCGCGGGGTGACCGGGTTCGGCTTGTTGTGGCGTTATCCGGCGCGGCATGCTCTCGGCCCCATTGTGAATTCGCTGGGATTCGATCTGAACCGGGTGTTCAACGAACTGCCCATCGTGGCGGTGATCCTGACCCTTACCGAGGCGGGCGCGCTGCTGCTGGAGGCCCTGGCCAGATCCAACGACCAGCAATTGGCGGGCGCTATTATTTTCATGCTCACCGCCGCGATTGTCGGCCTCAACTTCTTCACCGATATCCTGCTGTCCATCTTGGATCCCAGGGTGCGGCGCAGCGTGATGGGGGGATAGGCGGATGGCCGGGACGGATATGGAAAGCGTCGCGCCGCTGAGCGACCGGAAGAAGAAGGAAGCTTACTTTACCGCCAGCCAGTCGCAATTGGTCTGGGCGCGGTTCAAAAAGAACAGAGCGGCCCTGATCGCCGGGACGATCCTGATTGTGATGATTGCGATGGGGCTGCTGGCGCCGTTTCTGTCGCCCTACGACCCGACCATCGCGGGGCGTAATCCGGACTATCAGAACGGTGCGCCGCAGATCCCGATGTTCTGCGACCACAATGGCTGTTCGATGCGTCCGTTCCTGCATGGCTTGAAGCGGGAGCGGTCGATCAAAACGAATTTCCGCTGGGTCACCACGATCGATACGGAAACGCGCCGTTATGTCTATTTCTTCGTAGAGGGATCCGAATACAGTTACTTCGGGTTCGACATCAATCTGTTCGGCGCGGACATCGGCTGGCGCGGCCTTACCTTCAACACCCATCTGTTCGGTGTGGACCAGGGGGGTATTCACCTCTTCGGCACCGATGCGGGGGGTAAGGATATCTTCTCACGCACCCTGCATGCGATCTGGACATCGCTGGCCGTTGGGACCATCGGGGTGGTTATCAGTTTCATTCTGGCGCTGATCATCGGCGGCGTATCGGGGTATTTCGGCGGGCGCATCGACGGGTTCTTCCAGATGCTGACCGACGCCGTGCGGACGGTGCCCGCGATTCCGTTATTCATGGCGCTGGCGGCCTTTATCCCGGATGAATGGAGTTCGGAGGCGCGTTTCTTCTTCATCTCGATCATCCTGGGACTGATCGGTTGGCCGACCTTGGCGCGGCGCGTCCGGACCCACCTTCTGACCGAACGGAATCAGGAATATGTGCTTGCGGCGAAACTCTGCGGCGCATCGCCGGCGCATGTGATCGGACGCCATCTTCTGCCCAGTTTCACCAGTTACATCATCGTCGATCTGGTAATCTCCTTCCCTTACATGGTGCTGTCCGAAACGGCGTTGAGCTTTATCGGCTTGGGCTTGAAGGAACCTGTCAATTCCCTGGGCGTTCTGTTGCAAAACGTGACCAGCGCGGACGTGTTGCTGAATTACCAATGGTACTTCATTCCGGTGATCTTCTTTGTCGCCATGGTGCTGGCGTTCGTGTTCGTTGGGGACGGTCTGCGCGACGCCGCGGACCCGTATTCGGATAAGAAGTAATGACAAAACCGCTGCTCAGTGTCGAAAACCTGACGATCCAGTTCCGGACCGACGAAGGGACCATCACCACGGTGGATGGGATCTCGTTCGATATCGCTCCGGGCGAGGTGCTGGGGCTGGTCGGGGAAAGCGGGTCCGGCAAGTCCGTCTCCGCCAAGAGCCTGATGCAACTGAATGCATCCAACACCATCTACGGGCCGGACAGCCGCGTTACGCTGAATTTGGAGCAGGGGCCTGTCGATGCGCTGCATGTCACCAGGTCGGGCGATCTGCGGCTGATCCGCGGCGGTGCGATCTCGATGATTTTCCAGGAACCGATGGCCAGCTTCGCGCCTGCGATCACCATCGGCGATCAGATGATCGAGCAGCTTCTGCTACATACGAAGATGACAAAGAAGGAGGCGCGCGAACATTCTATCGACATGTTGGCGCGGGTCGGAATCTCGGAACCCGGGAAGCGCATCGATCAATATGCGTTCGAATTTTCCGGCGGTATGCGGCAGCGCGCGATGATCGCCATGGCCCTGTCGACCAAACCCAAGCTGTTGATCGCGGACGAACCGACGACCGCGCTGGACGTCACCATTCAAGCGCAGGTGATCGACCTGATGAAGGAACTGGTCGAAGAGTTCGGTATGGCGATCATATTCATTACACACGACCTTGGGGTGATCGCCCAAACGGCGGACCGGGTCGCCGTGATGTATCTGGGCAAGATCGTGGAGCAGGGGCCGGTTCGCGAGGTCATTCGCACGCCGGCGCATCCCTATACACGCGGCCTGTTGGACGCGCTGCCGGACCTGGGGGATCTTGAGCGCCCGCTGACGCCGGTTCCCGGGGATATACCGAGCCCGCTGGAAAGACCATCCGGGTGCGTCTTCCACACGCGATGTCCGAAGGCGGTCGCGGGAAGCTGTGACGTGGAACTGCCCCCCACGGTCGAGGTTGCAACGTCCCACACCGCCGATTGTTTTCTGGCCGCCCCCGTGTCCGAACCCAAAGAAAAAGAAGGGGTGATGGCATGACAGCGGAATCCCACATCTCGGTCCGGAATGTAGAGGTTCATTTCAAGCTCGGCAGCTCCTTGTTCGGCACGTCTCCGGTCGTGCGCGCCCTGGACGATGTCTCCTTGGATATTCCAAAGGGGTGCTTTTTCGGTCTGGTGGGGGAGAGCGGCTCCGGCAAGACAACGCTTGGCCGGGCCATCCTGAAGGCCGTGCACATCACCGAAGGACACGTCCAATACGACGATGGCGAAGTCCGTTACGATATTGCGGAAATCGAAAAGGCCGAGTTGAAGGATTACCGAAGACGCGCCCAGCTTATCTTTCAGGATCCGTATGCCGCGCTTAGTCCGCGGATGACCGTCCGGGACATCATCGCCGAACCGTTGGAAGTCATGGGTATCACCAAAACCCGCGAGGAGACGGACGCGCGGGTGCGGGAGATCGCCGCTAAATGCCGCCTTAACTTGGAACATCTGCGGCGTTTTCCCCATGCCTTTTCCGGCGGTCAGCGGCAGCGGATTTCCATCGCGCGCGCCCTTGTGTGCGAGCCGAAATTCATTGTCGCCGACGAGAGTGTCGCGGCGCTGGATGTGTCGATCCAGGCCGACATTCTTAACCTGCTGCAATCCCTGCGGACTGAGATGAACATTACCTTCCTGTTCATCAGTCACGACCTTAGTGTGGTGGCGCATACCTGCGACCATGTGGCGGTGATGTATCTCGGCAGGTTGGTGGAAACCGCGCCGACGCGCACCTTGTTCAGCACGCCGCACCATCCCTATACACGGGCGTTGTTGTCCGCGATCCCGTCGCTGGACCCGGACGACCGCGGAAAGGCCCAGAAACTACAGGGGGAAATCCCCAGCCCGGCCAATCCGCCCAGCGGTTGCCGCTTCCACACCCGGTGTCCTTTTGCGCAGGCGAAATGTAAAACCGATGCGCCCGAATGGCGTCAGGTCGGCGACGAGCACTTCGTGTCCTGCCACTACGCGGAAGAACTGCTGGACTCCGACCCGCCGGTCAATTGATCCGCGCCTGGTTGGCGGCTTGCCCGCCCATCGCTCCCGGCGGCGCGTGAGCCGCCGCCCGCTGACAGCACCATTGTCCAGAAGGGCGGGTTTGTGAAAAAGAGCCAGGGACAGGCGCTGAAGGCTTGGCGCAGGGCTTGAAGGGGTGCGGACTCCACTCTTTATCTCCCCGATTTATCGATGCACTCTGACGGATCCTACACCTTCTGCCAAACCGTCCGGTGCCACCGCAATGTCTGAATCATCGCCTTATCCGAACCTGTTCCGGCCCATCGTTGCCGGGCCCTTTACGCTGCCCAATCGGATCATCATGGGGTCCATGCATACGGGGCTTGAAGGATCGCCGGAAGGCGTGGAGCGGCTGGCCGAATTTTACCGCGTGCGTGCCAAACGCGGCGTGGCTCTGATCATAACCGGCGGGCACGCGCCCAATTGGGACGGTAATCTGGGCGTCCCGCGTGAGGAGATGTCCACGGCGAAGGACGCCGCCATGCATCGGCCGATCACCAGGGCGGTTCGGGACGCGGGCGGCCGTATCGCGCTGCAGGTTCTGCATGCGGGGCGATACTCGTTCCATGACCATGCCGTCTCGGCATCCGAGATCCGTTCTCCGATCAATCGGCAGGCGCCGCGTGCGCTGACCCCGGCGGAAGTCGAGGAGACGCTTGACGACTATGCGGCGGCGTCCGCCCTGGCGCAGGATGCGGGATATGACGGCGTTGAATTGATGGGGTCGGAAGGATATCTGATTACCCAATTCCTGGCCTCGCGAACGAACGCGCGCGACGACGATTGGGGCGGTAGTTTTGAGAAGCGTATGCGGTTCGCGCTGGAAACCGTCCGGCGGACCCGCGCCCGAACGGGGCCGGATTTCCTGATCGTTTTTCGGATATCGGTCCTCGACCTCGTGGATGGCGGCTTGACGGGGGACGAGATCCTGACCTTTGCCGCCGAACTGGAAAAGGCGGGGGTGGATATCCTGAACAGTGGTATCGGCTGGCACGAAGCCCGCATTCCAACCATTGCTCAGCCGGTTCCGGCGGCAGCCTTTTCCTGGGCGACCCGCCGGCTCGCAGAGGCGGTTTCGATCCCGACCGTGGCCGCGAACCGTATCCATACACCGGAAGATGCCGAAAGGGTCATTGCGTCCGGCGACGCCGACATGGTGTCCATGGCGCGGCCTTTCCTGGCGGATGAGGCGTTTGTGGAAAAAGCCGGGAAGGGAGACCGCAGCGGGATCAATCTGTGTATCTCCTGCAATCAGGCCTGCCTGGACCACTATTTCGCCGACAAGCCGGTATCCTGCTTGGTCAACCCGGCGGCGGCGCGGGAATCCGAATTCGCCGTGACACCCGCCGCCAAACGGAAAAGGGTCGCGGTCGCCGGCGGAGGCATGGCCGGGTTGTCGGCTGCTTTGACGGCAGCCCGGCGCGGACACGCCGTCACGGTCTTCGAGGCGCAGGGCGATTTGGGCGGCCAGTTCAACCTGGCCAAGCATGTGCCGGGCAAGGCGGTGTTCGGCGAAACCATCGCCTATTTCAGAACGCAACTGGGCCGGGCCGGCGTTGAGATCCGATTGAATAGACCGGCAACGGCGGATGCACTTCTCGAAGAAGGGTACGACGCCGTCGTCGTCGCGACCGGCGTCACGCCGCGGGTGCCGGAGTTCGAAGGCGTGCATCATCCATCGGTAATCACCTATACGCAGGCCTTGACCGGCGCATGTCCGGTCGGGCGGCGCGTCGCGGTTCTGGGGGCGGGTGGGATCGGGTACGATGTCAGCCTGTTCCTGCTTGGCGGCGGCCACCGTCATCACAGCGATCAGACGGCCTTCAACCGTCACTGGGGCATTGACCGGGCGTTGAAGAACCCGGGCGGCTTGGACCCGGACGGCGGCGCGGACGAGCCCCCGGCGCACGAGATCACGCTGCTGAAGCGGAGCGAAGGGCCGTTCGGCCGGACGTTGGGGCGCACGACCGGTTGGGTCCATCGGATAGAACTTCAGCGGAACGGGGTGAAGACAGTCGCCGGCGTTACCTATCGGCGGATCGACGATGACGGGGTGCATGTCGATGTCGGGGGGGAACAGCGCCTCGTTCCGGCGGACACCGTCATCCTGTGTACCGGCCAGGAGAGCGTGGCGGATCTGCCGGCCGCACTTGCCGGCTCTGCTATTCAAGTCCACGTGGTGGGGGGCGCCAATCTGGCGGCGGAACTGGACGCCAAACGCGCAATCGAAGAAGGCGCGCGCGCCGCACTCTCTTTATGAGCCCAATGGCGCGACCTTGGTTTCGATTTTCAGCGCGGCGTTGAGCCGCCTGGCCGCGCTTTCGGCCTGTTGGCGGTCTTCGAACGGCCCGGCGGACAGGCGCGTTGCTTCCTTGCCCTCTATCGTCCGGGCGGTTTCGAGCAGGGGAAGCCCAAGCGTTCTGGCTTCGCTCCGAACCCGTTCGATACTGGCCGGCTTCGCGAAGACCCCGATCCGAACCGTGAAGCCGACCGTTCCGTCATGCAACTCGCCGGCCTCCGTTCCAGTATCGGCTTTTGCCGCCGTCGCCGAAGACTGAGCGGCCCGGCCGCGCTGATCCGTGTCCAAAGCCCGCGCAACCAGACCGGTGCTGTCCGTCCGGGCCGGGGCGCTGTGGATGGGCGGCGGTTGTTTCAGGCGCTTGCGCGACAGCAGATCGATTTCCAATTCGCGGCGCAGCGCCAGGGCGCGGCCGGAGGCGCGCTTCTCGCGGCTCAAATCCAGCTCGACACGGTCGCGGTGAGCTTGCGCCTCTTCATGCCCGTGCTCCGCGGCGATTCGGAACCATGCATAGGCTTCCACCGGATCCGCGGAAACGCCGTACCCGTCCCGGTAAAGCAGAGCGAGTGCATTCATGGCGTCCGGATGGCCAAGAAACGCGCTTTGCGCCAACAGGTCGCGCGCCTCGGTATAGTCACGGTCGACGGAGACGCCGTCCCGAAACAGAAGCCCAAGCGCATAGGCCGCCTCCGGGTTCCCCTGTTCGGCGAGTTCCCGCAGCGCGGGCAGGGCGGTCTGTGCGGCGCCGTCCTCGATTGCGTCCAGAAGGCGTTCTACCGCTTCCTGATCGACCGGGGATGCTGCCGCATGGGCGACGCCCTGCTGCAGCATCAGCCCGACCAGCAACGCCGTCAGACCGGACCTTCGCACAGTGACCATCGTCTGTTCGTCCTCGTCGGTCGCAATTCCATCATTTGTATCCGTCGGTTAATCCGATTCAGGGATCGCGGCCAAGAACCGTTGCGTATGTAAGATGCTCTCCGGTTGTCCGAAGCTGGGCGAAATGTTAACGAACGGTTGATCGGGGCATGGGGGTGCCGCTGCAAAGACCGGTGACGATCCGGACTTTACGCAATATCTTGATCTTGGCGGTGTTTGCGCCCGTCTCGGGGGATTTGATTTGGCGCTAGTGGATTGGGTGCGCGTTCTCCTCGATCTCGCCATGATCGGGGTCCTGTGTGCGGCTGGGTTTTATATCAACCGCCAAGCCAGCCGGTTTCGTCGTCTGCGTGCCCAACCGGGTATCGTGGTCGTGTTCATCGGGCTGGGCCTTCTGGGGATTTTAAGCGTCGTCGATCTCCTACCCTCCAGTATTATTTGCGAGGAAAGCGCGGTTTCAGGGCCGTTCGCATTGTTACGCCTTCTGGACGAACTACGGTGGCCCTTCAGTGCGCTGGCGGTTTGTCTGATTGTCGGCGGCGGTGTTCTGATCGTGCGGTCTATGACGGAACTGGACCGTCAGAGCAGCCTTAGCGAGGCCCAACTTCACCGGGCGGTCCGGTTGGCGAAGCTTGGGCATTGGGTCTGGGATCAGCGGGCCGACCGGTGCATCTATTGTTCACCGGAGCACGCGGCCATTTTCGGGGTGTCGGTGGATGAGTATCTACGGCGGGCGGCCTCTTTTAAATCCGAACTGGCCTGGTACCCGGAATCGGAGAGGCGGCGCTATTACGACACGGTGCACGGCGCAACCGTTGCCGGGACCGGATACGAGCTTGTCACCGCAATCCGACGCGCCGACGGCGCCGTGCGCTTCATTCACGAGCTTGCGGAAGTCGAGACGGATGAGACGGGCTCGGCGGTCCTGACCTACGGGACCACGCGGGACATTACCGAGGAGAAACTGCTGGAAGAGTCGCTGCGGGCGGCCAACCAGGCCAAATCGGACTTCTTGGCCCATATGAGTCACGAGCTTCGAACGCCGTTGAATTCCATCCTGGGCTTCGCGGACATCCTGCGCGAAGAACTGATGGGGCCTCTGGATAACGCGCAGTACCGCGAGTATGTGGCCCATATCGCGTCATCCGGCGAACACTTGCATGCGTTGCTCAGCGACATTCTGGATTTGTCCAAGATCGAAGCTGGGGCGATGGAGATCCTGGAAGAGGTCGTCGACCTGAATGCCTTGGTTTCCGCCGGTGTCGGGGTCTCCGAAGGCGCCGCCCTGAAGAAAGGGGTGCGGTTCGATACGTTGCTGTCCGACCGGCCTGTCGCGGTGCGCTGCGACGAGCGGATGATGCGTCAGGCGGTCTTCAACATTCTGTCCAATGCGATTCGCTTCTCGCCGGACAAGGGATGCATAGAAGTGGCCTTGCGCGCGCTCCCCGGCGCCGGTCTGGACATCGTCATAACCGACGAGGGGCGTGGGATACCGGAAAGCGACCTGGACCGGGTTCTGCAGCCTTTCGCGCAGGCCAACACCGATCCCAAACTCGCCCAAGGCGGTACGGGCCTCGGTCTCTCTCTGTCGGCGCGGATTATGGAGCTTCATGGCGGGCGGCTCACCATCGACAGCGTCGAGGGCAAGGGCACGACCGTAACCCTGCATTTACCGGCAGACAGGCTGGTCGATACCGCCGATCCAACAGTGCAAAGCGCGTAGGCGAATCGAAGCGGAGAACAGCAAGGTCCGGCCCCAACCGCCGTTGCGTGCAAGAAAGCGTGGCGCAGTAGAGGGGGAGAAGGCGTACTCTTTCGACTCGTGCAGCCGCAGCTTGCCTATCTTCACTCGATCAATTCATTATATGAGCGCGTGGTGCCCCACGAGGGACAAAGTTTGAACACTTTGTTTCAGACCTTAGCAGACTGGGAAGAGCAGCTTAAGGCACTGGAAGAAGATATCCCCATCGAATGGGAGGAGCCGACACCATGACGGGCTCCTCGACAAGTCAGGCCTTTAATACCGCCGTAAAACCTCAAAAGCGTAAGCGGCAATCTCCGTTTCCTATCCGTTTCAGTGAGGAAGAGCGCGCTTTTCTGGAGAGCAAAGCGGGAAACAAACCGCTTGGCACTTACATCCGCGAAAAACTGCTGGGTGATGCCCAGGCTATTCGCAAACACAAGCCACGTAAGCAGCGCGTCGATTACGAGTTGCTAGGCCAGATATTGGGCGTGCTGGGTGAGTCGGAATTAGCAAAGAACCTGTGTGTTCTCGCTATGGCGGCAGAAATGGGATCGCTTGCCCTGGATGTTGAAAGTACAGGGAAACTGAATGCCGCCTGTGATGATGTTCGTGAAATCCGCCTGATGCTTGTAACCGCACTGGGTTTAAAGCCGGGAAGAACTCAATGATCTTGGTGGGCAATCCTAGAGGCGGTGCACGGGACTTGGCACGGCACCTCTTGAAACAAGAAAATGAGAGTGTGGAGATTGCCGAGCTGCGCGGATTCGTGGCGGACGACCTGGATGGCGCGTTCCAAGAATCTTATGCGATTAGCCGGGGAACCAAGTGTAGGCAGTTCCTCTTTTCTCTGAGCCTCAACCCGCCAAAAGACGCGCAAGTATCGAAGGACCAGTTTTTCAGCGCCGTTGATCAAGCGGAGTCCAAACTCGGCTTAACCGGGCAACCCCGCGCTGTCGTCTTTCACGAAAAGCGCGGCGATGATGGTGACATGCGTCGGCATGCCCACGCGGTTTGGAGCCGGATTAATGCGCGGGAAATGAAAGCCGTGCCACTCCCGCATTCCAAAAGGAAAATGCAGGATGTTTCGCGCGAGCTCTATTTGGAACATGGCTGGACAATGCCGCGCGGTCTGGCGGTCAGCGGTGACCGTGATCCCCGCAATTTCTCCCTCGCAGAGTGGCAGCAGGCGAAACGCATCGGCAAAGACCCCCGCGAAATCAAAACGGCGTTTCAGGATGCCTGGGCGATATCTGACAGCAAGGCCGCCTTTACTCACGCCCTCCAGGAACGGGGTTACTGGCTCTGCCGGGGGGATAAGCGCGGCTATGTCGCGCTCGATGTGCACGGCGAAGTGCACAACATCGCCAAACGCGTCGGCGTCAGGACGAAGGCTGTGCGGGAACGGCTCGGTGATATCGATGCACTGCAAAGCGTATCAGATGCCAAGCAAGAAATTGCCCGCGCCATGCAAAGGAAGATGGACGGGTTCAAACGGGAAACGGCGGCAAAAGAACGCCGTGAACGTGAGGAGGCTGCGAAGAAGCGCGAAGCTCTCAAAATTCGGCAAAAGCAGGAGCGCGCCAAACTCATAGAGGCGCAACAGGCCCGCAAAATACAAGAACGGGATGAGCGGCAAGCACGACTGCGCAAAGGTTTCTTGGGCCTGTGGGATCGCTTACGCGGCGAACGCAAACGCACAGTAGAGCGGAATGAGAAAGAAGCCGTTGCCGCCAAATTGCGCGATGAAACACAGCGGAAAACTATGGCGTCTGCACAAGTGCATCAGCGAAAAGCTGTGATCCAGGAACGAGCGCAGCAACGGCAGGAAAACAAAAGCACCGTCAAATCCCTGACCCAGGATGCTCAAGTCTTCAAGCAAATGGAAACCACTGCTGAACGGGAGCGCGAGGCACGAAAAGAAGCGTTCAAACAAAAGCGTCGCACCGCGACCAAGGATCGGCCTCGACGTCACTTCCTTCCTGAGAATCTTCCTCCGGAACCTAGTGAAAGGGAAAGACAAACTAACTGTATTTACAAGGAAGGATATTCAACAAAATCTACCCTAAAATCTGTTAACAATATCTGTAGGAATTCTTCCAGCAATATGTTACAACCAGCAACATTATACAAACTGTAGTTTTCAAATTCATAACTGCCAGACATGGGAAATCCAGTAAAACCTGCTTTGAAATATCACTCTCTTAAACCATTAAAACTGGTCCTGAGAACAGGCGATCCCTCAAAAGAAAACACCGAACACGAAATATAAGAGGTTGTCAATGCAGATAGTTACTTTTCATGGCAGATGACCTTTCAAAAGAGTAACCG
>JANQIT010000134.1 GCA_028282025.1 Hwanghaeella sp.
TCTTTTACGCCCGTCAGGGAATGAGGGGCCGGCGGCATGGGTTCCCGTCCCGCCGCCGCGGCCGTGTGCGGCGAAAAGCCTAAAGCCTCTAGGCCGCCATATCGGCCCGGTATTGCCCGGGTGTGACGCCGACGACGCCCTTGAACGTCTTACTGAAATGGCTCTGGTCATAGAAGCCGCAGGCGAAGGCCGTCTCTGCCAGCCCTTCGCCGCTTCCCAACAGGGACCGCGCCTGCGACAGGCGGGCCCGGGTGCGGAACATGTGCGGCGTGATGCCCAGCTCCGACTTGAAGGCCCGTATCAGGTGAAAGCGACTGACCCCGGATCGCGCCGCCAAATCGGTCAGATTGATGTCCAGCGTCAGGTCGTCTTCAAGAACCCGACAGACGCGCGACACCAACCCCGCCTCACGCCCCACCGGCCGGACATAGGGCCTGGCGTCCGCATGCCGCGCGATCAGAATGGAAAGGCAATCGACCAGGGCCGTTTCCGACTGCAAACGCGGCGCGCCGGTTTCGAACAGCCGGTGCATGTGCGCCGTCCGCGCCGCGAGGTCCAGATCGTCGTACAGCGGTTCGGCGAAGAAAGGCAGGCCGAATTTCGGCCCCAGGACATCCTCCGTGATTTCCGCGATCAAGGCGACGGATGGATAGGTCATCCGATATTCGTATCCCTGCTCGCTCGGCATCCCGTCATGCAGCACGTCGGGATTAAGCACCGTGACCTGTCCGGGCAGGGCGACATGCCGCCCGCCATAGGCGTGAAAAATCTCCGCCCCCTTGGTGATGGTGCCGTAGGTGTAGGTATCGTGAACATGCGGCGCATAGGTGTGCCGCACGAACCGGGCGTGCAGATACTCCAGGTCTCCGTGCTGGCTCTCGCGCCAGAACCTCGCCCGGTCCGGATTGCGGTTCGGCGCGCTCAGGATCTCCTGGCGCACGGCTTGTTGCTGTGTCACCGACATGGAATAGAGTATAGGGCGCGCACCCGTCCGGCGCTTGTAAAAATGTGCAGAGGCGGATCGCCGGCACGCCTGTCCAGCAAAACGAACCAGCATATCCGGACTGAATATCGGGACGGATTGACCGGAGGTGCGGACCGGCCACAAGATGCGGCGCATGACCGATACGGACGTTCAAGACAGTCTCACGCCACAGGAGCGGTCGGCGGACGACGCCGCGGGCTTCAACCTGTATGACCTGCCGGAAGGCTTCCTGGACAATCCGTATCCCTGGTATCACGTGCTGCGGCGTCACGCGCCCGCACACCGCCTGCCGGACGGCAGCGTGCTGCTGACGCGCTATGGCGACTGCATGGCCATCTATCGCGATCCGGCGACCTTCATTTCCGACAAGAAGGTGGAGTTCGGCGCGAAGTTCGGGGACAGCCCGCTCTATCGCCACCATACGACCAGCCTTGTGTTCAACGACCCGCCCCTGCACACGCGTGTCCGCAAATTGCTGGCCCCCGCCTTCACGCCGCGTGCGGTAACCCGGCTGGAACCCTTGTTCGCCGCCATGGTGGAGGATCTGTTGGACAAGGGCGCGGCGCAGGGCGGGTTCGATCTGATCGCGGATTTCGCCTCCGCCCTGCCGGTCTGGATCATCGGGGACCTGCTGGGCGTGCCCCGTGAAGAACGCGGGCCGCTGCGCGATTGGTCCCTTGCGATCCTCGGCGCGCTGGAACCGGTGATCGACGACGATCAGGCCGCCGCCGGCAATCGCGCCGTGACGGAGTTTTCTGATTACCTGACGCGCCTGATCGACGACCGCCGCCGGAACCCCGGCGACGAACACGACGTTCTCACCGCCCTGATCCAGGGAGAGGTCGATGGCGACCGGCTGAACCAGAACGAGTTGATCCAGAATTGCGTCTTCCTGCTGAATGCCGGGCACGAAACCACGACCAATCTGATCGGCAACGGGGTCGACGCCCTGCTGCGCTTCCCGGACCAGAAGCGGATTTTCATGGAAGATCCTTCCTGCACCAAAAGCGCCATTGAGGAGTTCCTGCGGTTCGAGAGTTCGAACCAGTTCGGCAACCGCAAGGCCGTCGCGGATGTGGAGGTCGGCGGCGTCCCGGTACGCGCGGGAACCTATATCCATCTCTGCATTGGGGCGGCGAACCGCGATCCGGCTGCGTTCGAGACGCCGGACCGTCTGGATGTGCGGCGAAGCCCGAACAGGCACCTCGCCTTCGGCGGCGGCATCCATATCTGCGCCGGCAACTCACTCGCCCGGATGGAAGGCGCCATCGCGGTCCGCCGGTTGTTCGCGCGTTTCCCGCAGGTCAGGCCCGGCGGCACGCCGGTGCGCGGCGGGCGGGCGCGGTTTCGCGGTTTCCTCAACTATCCGGTATCGTTTTAGGGCCGCCCGCGCGGGATGGGCCGCCGTTTTCCGACCAAGATCCGAGGCGGCGTTCCGTGTCCGCCGCCGGCAGGTGCGATTTTCACTCAAGGGCTTGTTTCCACACCGGAAATCCGTTTCCCGATAATGCCGATTCCGTCGCGGCCCTTGCACAACCGGACTTAGACACTTTATTGAACTATTTGCGAGGCTGCGGGGAGACACGGGTCGGAAGGCCCGGCGGAGGGGAAGCAGCACGGCATATTGTTGCCCACGGCTGGGCGTGGATTGCTGCATGTACATGGATATCTTTTTTGTGGTCGCCGGCCTCATCGTGCTGACCCTGGGCGGTGAACTGGCGCTGCGCGGCGCCGTCGGCATGGCGATGAAACTGGGCGTTTCGACCGCCATAATCGGGTTGACGGTGGTCGGATTCGGCACCTCCGCCCCCGAACTTATGGTCACCATTCAAGCGGCCCTGACGGAACGGCCGGACCTGGCCATCGGCAATGTCGTCGGCAGCAACATCGCCAACATACTTCTCATCCTGGGTGTCGGCGGATTGATCGCGCGGCTCAGTTGCGGGGCGGGTGTGGTCCGCCGCGATGCGACGGCGACCCTGGTCGCGGTGATCCTGCTGGTTGCGCTCGGCTGGTACGGCAAGATCGTCGCCTGGCACGGCGTCCTGATGGTGGTGATGCTGGTCAGTTACATGGCTTGGTCCTACCACATGGACCGCAAGGATACGGCGTCCGCCAACCTGCACGAGCGGGAAGCGGAAGAGACCGAGAACGTTCCCGAAAAGACCGTGATGATCGTCCTGTTCGTGCTTGGCGGCCTGGCCGGCCTGGTCGGCGGGGCGCACCTGCTGGTCGAGGGCGCGACCGGCATTGCCCGCAGTTTCGGCGTCCCGGAATCCATTATCGGGCTGACCCTTGTGGCGCTGGGCACGTCGCTGCCCGAATTGGCGGCCACCGTTATCGCCGCGGCGCGCGGCCACACGGATGTCGCGATTGCGAATGTCCTGGGAAGCTGTCTGTTCAACGTGCTGTCGATTTTGGGCATTACGTCGATGATCCACCCGCTCACCATCGCCGCCGACATTCGCGATATCGACATGTGGGTGATGCTGGGCGCGACGATCCTGCTCTTGCCGATCCTGCGCCGGGACCATTGCATCAACAGGCTTGAATCGAGCATTCTCCTGACCGGATATGTCGCCTATATCGGCCATATCGGATACCGGCTTGGCGTGGTCTAGGCTACTCGACCGTCGCCGAACTGTCATACGAGTCTGGTTTAAGTCACTCACCTTCCATCTTCCACTCTCCGGGTTCGGGGCCTCATGGGCGCAATCAAGAATATTCTGCTGGTAACCTTCGATCAGTGGCGGGGCGAAAGTCTCTCCGCCGCCGGACATCCTGTGCTGCGGACACCGCATATCGACGCCCTGGCGGCGGACGGCGTCCTGTTCCGGAACCACTATTCTTCCGCCGCGCCGTGCGGCCCGGCCCGCGCCAGCCTGCTGGCGGGCATGTATCAGCACAATCACCGCTCGGTGCGGAACGGCACCCCGCTGGACGCCCGCTTTACCAACATCGCGCTGGAGATGCGCAAGCTGGGCTATGACCCGGCGCTTTTCGGCTATACCGATATTTCGCCGGACCCGCGCGGACAGCATCCCCGCGACCCGGTGTTCAACACCTATGAAGGCGTTCTGCCCGGCATGTCGCTGGTCTGCCGGCTGGACGACGATCTGGGAACCTGGTTCGCGGACCTGAAGCGCAAGGGCTACGACCTGCCCGAGCGCCCCTTCGATATCTTCCTGCCCGTCGACGGGTATCCGGACGCCGAAGGCAAGGGATATAGCTATGCGCCGCCGGTCTTTTCCGCCGCCGACAGCAACGCCGCCTTCCTGACAGACCGGACGATCGATTATATCGACGCACAGTTCGGCAAGGCCTGGTTCGCCCATGTCTCCTATATCTCGCCGCACCCACCTTTCATCGCCCCCGAACCCTACAACAGCCGCTACGATGCGGCGGATATGCCCCAGCCGGTGCGGGCGGCGAGCCCGGAACAGGAAGTCGCCGCCCATCCCTGGCTGGAGCACGCCCTGGAGACGATGGGCCTGGGCACGGAAGAGGCGGTCGCCTGTTACGAGGGCAAGTCTATAGCCTGCCACGAACTGACAGGCGTCGACCTGAACCAGATCCGCGCCACCTACTACGGCATGATCAATCAGGTCGAAGACTGTTTTCAGCAATTGATCGATCACCTGAAAGCCAACGGTCTCTACGACAATACCCTGATCGTTCTGACATCCGACCATGGCGAGATGCTGGGCGATCATTGGATGCTTGGGAAATCGGGCTTTTTCGACCAGGCCGTCCACGTTCCGCTGATCGTCCGCGACCCGCGGGAAGCGGCCGACGCCGCGCGCGGCCGTATCGTCGACGCGTTTACCGAGGCCGTCGACGTCATGCCGACCATCCTAGATCTGATGCGCGCGCCGATCCCCCGGCAGTGCGACGGCGCGCCCCTTACCGCCTGGCTGGAAGGGCGCACGCCGGCGCGTTGGCGGCGGGAAGTGCACCACGAGTTCGATTTCAGGGACATCGTCCTCAAAAAGGCGGAAGGCCGCCTCAACCTGCGGTCCGACGAATGTTCGTTAAGCTGTCTGCGGGACGAACAGTACAAATATGTTCATTTCGCTGCCCTGCCGCCGCTGTTCTACGACCTTCGGGACGACCCGGAACAGCTTGTCAACCGGGCGGACGACCCCGCCTATGCCGCGCTGGTCGCGGAATATGCGCAGAAGATGCTGAGTTGGCGGATGATGAACGACGAGCGCGTTCTGACCTATCAGATGATTCAAGACGGTGTTATCGAACATCCCGACGACCGGCACGCGGATGATTGAACCCACTGCCGCCATGCCCTATCTCCTGAGGCGAGCTCGTTAAGGTGTCTGCCCCATGACCAAAATCGACGTCCATCCTATTGTCGCGCATCGCGGCGCAAGCGGCCACGCGCCGGAAAATACCGCCGTGGCCATCGCCAAGGCCGCCGAACTGGGCGCCAGTTGGGTCGAATTCGACTGCATGATGACCCGGGACGGCCGTGTGATCCTGAACCACGACGAGACCTTGGAGCGGACCGCGGGGATGGAAGAGCGGGTCTGCGACCTGGATCTGGCCGACCTGCTGCATCTGGACGTCGGCACCTGGTTCGATCCGAAATTCGCCGGCGAAACGATGCCGACCTTCCGGCAGACCATGCGGCAGCTCTCCGACCTGCGTATGGGCGCCAATACCGAGATCAAACCCTGCAAGGGGAAGGAACGGGAAACCGGCGAAGCCGTCGCCAAGGAGATTGCCGCGCACTGGCCGTCGGACATCCCGCCGCCCGTGGTTTCCAGTTTCTCGACCGAGGCCCTGGAGGCCGCCATGCCGCACCTCCCGCCGGAGGTCGAGGTTGCCCAGCTTTGGGGCCGGATCCCCGGCGATTGGCGCGAAAGGCTGGAAGCGCTGGGCGCAACCGCGGTGCATTCCAGCGCCTTCCGCCTGGAGGAAGCCGCCGCGCGCGAAATCGGCGCCGCCGGATTCCCTCTGCGCTGCTATACGGTCAACGAAAAGCCGCTTGCCGACAAGCTGTTCGGCTGGGGCGTCGGATCGATTTTCACCGACTTCCCGGATCTGTTCCTCACTCCTTAAGTCACCACACAGAGACAAAAAGTGTGACGGTTGTCACCGCTATGCAATGAGCGCATAGGGGACATGTGATTTTTATCATTCCCCCGCGCCTCACTAAGCCCTAAATCAGCGTTTGTGAGACAGCGGCCAACGTCGCAGCTTCCGGGGGTCGGAAGCGACGCGCCGCCTCCGAACTTCAGGCATTTGGAGGATTGAGCAATGCGTATGAACAACACCTATCCCGACCTGATCGTCGCCCAGGCGATGGTCCCCAAAGCTGCGTCCGTTAGCGATGTCTTCCGGACTTTGACCATGCGTCTCGCAACGCGGATTACCGCGGCGAACGACCGGGTGGCGAAGAAAGCCGCGTAAGCCGGCTGCACCCCTTTTACCTTGTTCAGTGCGAAAGCCCCGCCTACCCCGGCGGGGCTTTCGTCGTTTTGGCCTCCGCGCCCCGGTTCCGGGCGCCTCGGCGGGGCGGCCGGAACAGGCGCGCCCCGTCGGAAGGGATGCGGTATCAAAAGAAAACCGCGCATCCAGCCTT
>JANQIT010000141.1 GCA_028282025.1 Hwanghaeella sp.
GCGATGGTGCCGAGATTGCCGACCAACTCCTCTTTGGTCATGCCGGATCCGTTGTCGGATATGGTCAGCGTCTTGGCGTCCGCGTCGAAGGACAGGTCGATCTGGAAGTCCTTTCCGCCGCTCAGCAGATCGGGTTCGGTCAGCGCCTGATAGCGCAGACGATCGCAGGCGTCGGCGGCGTTGGAGATCAATTCCCGCAGGAAGATTTCGCGCTCGCTGTAGAGCGCGTTCGCGACGATGTCGAGAAGCCGCCCGACCTCTGCCTGATAGGCGTGGGTTTCCGGCTTGGTCTTTGTCTCCGCCATGGGTTCCGCTCCGTGAAGTCGTTTCTTGCTTTTACCGATGGGCCGGCGGCACTTAGCACCGCCGCATCATGCGGGCGGATATAGGCAACCTGCCGCCGGGACTCAAGGCCCCGAACCGGTTGCGGGCGTGTCTACGCCGTTTCGGACAAACTTGCGCTTGACCGGTCTTCGAACACGGGCTGTTTAGGGGACCGGGAGAAACCTGTGCCTGGCATCGAACCGTGATTGAAGCCGACCGGCTGTGCCGTATCGCCCATTGGGCTCGTTCGCTCGAGCCCCATGCGTTCGAACGCGTGCAGGCCGAGATGATCGAGCGGCGGTATCCCGCGGGAACGACGATCTGCGAGTTTGGCGAGCGCTTCGACTATTGGGCCGGGGTGACGACCGGCTTGCTGACGATGCGGGCGCTCAGCCGCACGGGCAAGGAAGTGACCCTGGCCGGCATCCATGCGGGCGCCTGGTTCGGCGAGGGCACGCTGCTGAAGAAGATAGCCCGGCAGTACGATATCGTGGCGCTGCGTCCGACCACCTTGGCGCTGCTCGATCTGGAAACCTTCCTGTGGCTATTCGAGAACAGCGCGGCCTTTCCGCGGTATCTGGTGGTTCAGATCAACGAACGCCTCGGCCAGTTCATTGCGCAGGTGGAGATCGACCGGCGGCTGGATACGACATCGCGCGTCGCACGCGCCCTGGCCCTGCTGGTCAATCCGACCCTGTATCCGGATGCCGGCGATTATCTGGACATCACTCAGGAAGAGCTGGGCCAGTTGGCGGGCGTTTCGCGCCCTACGGCCAACCAGGCCGTAAAACAGCTTCAGGAACTCGGCGTGCTGCGGGCCGAATATGGCGGCATCACAATCCGGGACCTGGATCGGTTACGGGCTTTCGGGGAAGACAGGGAACTGTAAAATTTCTGAAATGTTGGCGGGCTGACAGTCTTGCCGGGGACACTTTGTTATACCCCAGCCCACAACGGTGGACGTTTCTTGCGCCCAGCCCGACCGAATAAGTACAGAAATGCCGTGGCGTTTCGTGCTTGACGGGTTGGGCTGCATGGGACGAAATCACCGGAACATAAAAAACAGTATAAAAATTCGGGTGTCGGCCATGACAATGCGGTCGCTTCATCCAGGGAGGAACGAAGATGGCAGATGCGCGTAGCGCGTCCGCGTATCCCGATATTTCGGTGTACGACACTTTCCCGAAACTGCTGCGGTACAACGCGCAGAACCGTGCCGACAAACCGGCCATGCGCGAGAAGAATCTCGGGATCTGGCAGTCTTTCACCTGGGCCGAAGTCAAGGCCGAGGTCGACAATATGGCCGCCGGCCTGCTCGCCCTGGGGCTGAAGCGCGGCGACCGGATCGCGATCATCGGCGACAACCGCCCGCGTCTGTACTGGATGATCGCGGTCGCCCAATCGGTCGGCGCCGTTCCGGTCCCGGTCTATCAGGACTCCGTCGCCGACGAGATGAAATACCCGATGGAGCATGCGGAAGCGCGCTTCGCCCTGGCCGAGGACCAGGAGCAGGTCGATAAACTTCTCTATCTGAAAGACTCGCTCCCGACCCTGGAGCAGATCATTTTCGACGAGCCGCGCGGCGTTCGCGATTATTCCTTCGACTATCTGCACGATTACGAAGACATCGTCGCCAAGGGGGCCGAGTATCAGAAGGCCAATCCCGGTATTATCGATGCGGAAATCGATAAGGGCTCCGCCGACGACATCTGCATCATCCCCTACACCTCCGGCACGACCGGTAATCCGAAAGGCGTGCTGCTGACCTTCCGCAACCTGCTGACCGCGGCCTATAACGGCGCGACCTTCGAAGGATTGCGCGAAGACGATCAGGTTCTGGCCTACCTGCCGCTGGCTTGGATCGGGGACACGGCTTTTTCCTATGCCCAGGCCTATATCTGCGGCTTCTGCGTCGCCTGCCCGGAAAACTCCGACACGGTGCTGACCGATCTGCGCGAATTGGGGCCGACCTATTTCTTCGCCCCGCCGCGGATCTTCGAGAATATCCTGACCCAGGTCTCTATCCGGATCGAGGATGCGGGCAAGCTGAAGCGCGACATGTTCCACTATTTCATGAAGGTGGCGCGCCGGGTGGGCATCAAGATTCTGGAAGGGCAGCCGGTCTCCGCCGGCGACAGGCTCCAGTACTGGCTGGGCAACATCATGGTCTATGGCCCGCTGAAAAACGTGCTGGGCCTTAGCCGCGTGCGCATCGGCTATACGGCGGGCGAGGCCATCGGACCGGATATCTTCGATTTTTACCGGTCCCTGGGAATAAATCTGAAGCAGCTCTACGGTTCGACGGAAACCTCGGTCTTCGTGACCATTCAGCCGGACGGTCAGATCAAGCCGGATACGGTTGGCGTCCCGGTCGACGGCGTCGATATCAAGATCGCCGACAGCGGCGAGTTGATGATCAAGAGTCCGGGGATCTTCAAAGAGTACTTCAAGAATCCGGAAGCGACCGAAGAGGCCAAGGACGGCGATTGGTTCCATACCGGCGATGCGGGCTTCCTGGACGAAGACGGACATCTGAAGATTATCGACCGGGCCAAGGATGTCGGAAAGCTGAACGACGACACGCTGTTCGCGCCGAAATACATCGAGAACAAGCTGAAATTTTTCCCGGAAATCCGCGAGGCGGTCGCCTTCGGCAACCGGCGGGACTATTGCGCGGCCTTCATTAATATCGACCACGAGGCGGTGGGCAACTGGGCGGAGCGCCGCGGGATCGCCTATGCCTCCTATCAGGAACTGGCCGCTCTGCCGCAGGTCTATGACATGATCCAGGACCAGGTCGCCCAGGTGAACCGCGATCTGGCGGGCGAGGAGCGGGTGGCCGGCTCTCAGATCCGCCGCTTCCTGATCCTGCACAAGATGCTGGATGCGGATGACGGCGAACTGACCAGAACAAGCAAGGTCCGCCGGCGTTTCATCGGGGACAAGTACGGCGTCCTGATCGACGGGCTGTATTCGGACGCGACCCAGGCCGCGATCGAGACGGAGATCACTTTCGAAGACGGCCGCAAAGGGACCGTCAAGGCCGACCTGGAGATCCGCAATGCGGAGACGGTCGCGCCTAAACATAAGATGAGTCAGGCGGCGGAGTAGAGTTTCGTGATAGCCACAGATCATGCAGGCCGCATCGGCGGCGAAATCCTGCGCGTGGAAAATGTCAGCCTCAGCTTCGGCGGGGTGCGCGCGCTCAACGACATCAGTTTCGATATCCGCAAGGGGGAGATCCGCTCGATCATCGGGCCGAACGGCGCCGGTAAGTCCTCCATGCTGAATGTTGTGAACGGTTTCTATCAGGCGCAGGAAGGGGCTATTCATTACAAGGGCAAGCGCTACGCGCCGATGCAGCCCCATATCGCCGCCTCCAACGGCATCGCCCGGACCTTTCAGAACATCGCGCTTTTCAAGGGCATGTCCACGCTGGACAACATGATGACTGGGCGGGTGTTAAAGATGAAGGCCAGCATGGTCGAACAGGCGCTCTATATGTTCCGGGGTAAAAGCGAGGAGCTGGAGCATCGCGAGGCGGTGGAGAAGGTCATCGAATTCCTGGAGATTCAGGCGATCCGCCGAACCCCGGTGGGAAGACTCCCCTATGGTCTGCAGAAGCGGGTGGAGCTTGGCCGCGCGTTGGCCGCCGAACCGGATCTGCTGCTGCTGGACGAACCGATGGCGGGCATGAACATCGAAGAGAAAGAGGACATGTCCCGCTTCATCATCGATGTGAACGAACAATTCGGCACCACCATCGCGCTGATCGAGCACGATATGAGCGTGGTGATGGATCTGAGCGACCGGGTCGTCGTCCTGGATTACGGCAAGATGCTGGCCGACGGTACGCCGGACGATGTGCGGAACAACCAACAGGTCATCGACGCCTATCTGGGGGTCTCCCATGACTGAACCGATGGTTAAACGAACAGACCGGGCGCAGGCCGGCAACGGGGGACTGATCTGATGGAATTCGCACAATCGATCCTTGTGACGCCCTTCGTCGAAATGATCGACGCCCCCTTCTTTTTCCTGGAGGTGCTGGTCGGCGGCCTGATGGCCGGCGTGATGTATTCCCTGGTGGCGTTGGGCTTCGTCCTGATCTTCAAGGCGTCCGGCGTCTTCAACTTCGCCCAGGGCGTGATGGTGCTGTTCGCGGCGCTGAACTTCGTCGGATTGATGGAATTCGGCCTGCCGATCTGGGCCGCCTTCATCCTGACCATCGTGATCATGGCGGCGCTCGCCTTCGCGATTGAGCGTGCGGTGCTGCGGCATCTGGTGAACCAGGAACCGATCATTCTGTTCATGGCGACCATCGGCCTCGCTTTCTTCCTGGAAGGGTTCGGCGAGACGATCTGGGGCTCGGAGATCAAGCCGCTCGACGTCGGCATCCCGGACGATGTCTGGTTCGTCGGCGACGCCATGATCCAGCAGGCGGACGTGTTCGCGGCGGTCACCGCCGGGGTCCTGGTCACCGTGCTGGCGCTTTTCTTCCATTATACCCGCGTGGGGCGCGCCCTGCGCGCGGTGGCGGACGATCACCAGGCGGCGCTGTCCATCGGCATCCCGCTGAACCACATCTGGATCATCGTCTGGGCGGTCGCCGGTTTTGTGGCCCTGGTCGCCGGGATCATGTGGGGATCGAAGCTGGGCGTTCAGTTTTCGCTGTCGATCATCGCCTTGAAGGCCCTGCCCGTGCTGATCCTGGGCGGCTTCACCTCGATCCCGGGCGCCATCGTCGGCGGCCTGATCATCGGGGCGGGCGAGAAGGTGGCCGAGGTCTATTGGGGCAGCGCCTTCGGCGGCGCCATCGAGGAATGGTTCGCCTATATCGTCGCGCTGATCTTCCTGTTCTTCCGCCCGCAGGGCCTGTTCGGGGAGAAGATCATTGAGCGCGTGTAAGGCAGTGATGAACCGGCGGCGTGCCGCTGAACAAGTTTTCTTAGGGTAGGAGGGCGTTTCGCATGTTCTATCGCGAGGCGGGCGTATTCAAAACCAGCTACGAAGCGGACATGGCCCTGCTGCCGATCCCGCTGGACAAGTACTTTGTCTGGGCCATCGCGCTCTTCGCCATCTTCGTCGTCCCGTTCATCGGGAACGACTATTGGCTGGGCTCGATCATGGTGCCGGTGCTGATCCTGTCGATTGCGGCCATCGGCCTGAACATTCTGACGGGCTATGCCGGGCAGGTGTCGCTGGGCACCGGGGCGTTCATGGCGGCGGGGGCCTATCTGGGTTATAAATTCGTCACCGCCTTCCCGGATATGAACATCGTTTTCAGCGTCCTCGGCGGCGGCCTGTGCGCCGCGGCCATCGGGATCGCCTTCGGCATTCCGAGCTTGCGCATCAAGGGTTTCTATCTGGCGGTGACGACCCTGGCGGCGCAGTTCTTCCTGTTGTGGCTGTTCCAGAAACAGCCCTGGTTCGTGAACTACTCCATCTCCGGCGTGCCGACCGCGCCGCCGCGGGAAATGTTCGGGTTCCTGGTGACCGGCGCGGAGGCGTCGGCGACGGCGCGTTATCTCTTCGTGCTGGGCTTTGCAATCGCGCTCGCGTGGATCGCGCGGAATCTGGTGCGCGGCCGGATCGGCCGGACCTGGATGGCGATCCGCGACATGGATATCGCCGCCGAATTGATCGGCATCCGCCCGCTGCAAACCAAGCTCAGCGCCTTCGCCATCAGCTCCTTCTATTGCGGGGTGGCGGGTGCGCTGTGGGCCTTCTGCTATATCAACACGGTGGAGCCGTCGGCCTTCGACATCAACCGGTCCTTCCAGATCCTGTTCATGGTGATCATCGGCGGGCTGGGCAGCATTCTGGGCAGCTTCCTTGGCGCGGCCTTCATCTTCACCCTGCCGATCTTCCTGAACAATCTGGCCACCGCCTTGGGGCTGGAGGTTTCGACCGCGCTGATCCGCCATGTCGAATTCATGATCTTCGGCGGCCTGATCATCTTCTTCCTGATCGTCGAACCGCACGGCCTGGCGCGCCTGTGGGCGCTGGCGAAGGAGAAGCTGCGCATGTGGCCGTTCCCGTACTGAGTCGTTTTCACGGAGACGGAGTTCGGTCTAGAGTTATCAGTAAGGGCGGGCGGTTAGCCGGAGGGTTCCCGGAACGTCGCCGACAGAAAGCCTTACCGACCCGAAACCCCCAGGACCTAACAATGGGGGACGAAACGATAACAAGGGCACACACGCCTTTTGGATTTGAACAGAAGGAGGAAAGTCTATGTTCATCCGTAAAGTGGCAATCGCCGCCGCGGCGTCTGCGATCGGCATTGCCGGCATTGCGGCCACCGCCAGCGCCGATCAGCCGGTTCCCTCGCTGGTCTACCGGACGGGAGCCTACGCGCCGAGCGGTATTCCGCTGGCCAACGGCTATGCCGACTATTTCGCCATGATCAACCATCGCGACGGCGGCGTGAACGGCGTCAAGATCGCGGTTGAAGAATGCGACACGGGCTATGCCACCGACCGCGGGGTCGAATGCTACGACCGGACGAAAGGGTCCGGCGGCGGCGCGACGGTCTACAGCCCCTGGTCGACCGGCATCACCTATGCGCTGATCGAAAAGGCGACGGCGGACAAAATTCCGATTCTGTCCATGGGCTATGGCCGGACCAGCGCGGCGAACGGCGCGGTCTTCCCCTATGTCTTTAATTTCCCGGCGACATATTGGAGCCAGGCGACCTCCGTCGTTCAGTACATCGCCGACCAGATGGGCGGCACCGATCAGCTTAAGGGCAAGCGGATCGCCTATATCTATCTGGATCACCCCTATGGCAAGGAACCGATCCCGACGCTTGACGTCCTGGCCGAGAAGTTCGGCTTTACCTACGACAAGTATCCGGTTCCGCCCGCATCCATGACCGAGCAGAAGTCGATCTGGCTGCAGGTCCGCAAGACCAAGCCCGATTGGGCCGTCATGTGGGGCTGGGGCGCGATGAACGGCACGGCCGTGAAGGAAGCCTCCAACATCCGCTTCCCGATGGACCGGTTCATCGGCAACTGGTGGTCCGGCGGCAACGATGCGGTGATCCCGGCGGGCGACGCCTCGGTCGGCTATAAGTCGGCGACTTTCCACGGGGTCGGCACCGGCTTCGGCGCCTATAAGGACATCGAAGCGATGTATGCGGCGGGCCTCGGCGCGTCGAAGGACATGGCCGAACACAACAACCCGCTCTGGGCCCGGGGAATCGCGAACGCGGCCTATGTCGTCGAAGCGATCCGCACGGCGCAGGCGAAGTACGGCAACCGTCAGATCTCCGGCGAGGAAATGCGCTGGGCCTTGGAAAATCTGGATCTGACCGAAGCCCGCATCTCTGAAATCGGGCTGACGGGTTTCATCCCGCCTGTGAAGGTCACCTGCGAAAACCACGAAGGCGACAATCCGGCCATCCTGGTTCAGCAGTGGAAAGGCGACAAGTGGGAGATCATTTCCGATTGGGTGCCGGCGATGAAAGACGTCGTTCAGCCGCTGATCGCGCAGGAATCCGCGCAGTACGCGTCGGAAAACAACATCACGCCGCGTTCCTGCAGCTAAGGTCGCTGCTGCGCGGTTAGGTTAAGTACGGAATTTGGGAGATGCCCGATATGGCCGAAACACAAACGATTGAGACGCCGGCAGGCTCGACCGCCGAGACACTGCTCGACGTCAACAATATCGAGGTCATCTACGACCACGTGATTCTGGTTCTGAAGGGCGTCTCCCTGTCCGTGCCGAAAGGCGGTATCGTCGCCCTGCTGGGCGGCAACGGGGCGGGGAAGACGACCACGCTCAAATCGATTTCCAACCTGTTGCGCGCCGAGCGCGGCGAGGTGACCAAGGGTTCCATCCAACTGGGCGGCACGCGGATCGACGGCCTGACCGCGAACGACGTCGTCAAGATGGGCTGTGTCCAGGTGATGGAAGGACGGCACTGTTTCGAGCATCTGACCATCGAGGAAAATCTGCTCACCGGCGCCTATACGCGCGGCGGGGCGCGGGACATCAAGGACGATCTGGAACTCGTCTATCAATATTTCCCCAGATTGCGGGAACGCCGCAAAAGCCAGGCGGGCTATACCTCGGGCGGGGAGCAGCAGATGTGCGCCATCGGCCGCGCCATGATGGCGCGCCCGGAAGTCATCCTGCTGGACGAACCCTCCATGGGGCTGGCGCCGCAGCTTGTGGAACAGATCTTCGAGATCGTGAAGGAATTGAACGAGAAGGAAGGCGTGACCTTCCTGCTGGCGGAGCAGAACACCACGGTGGCCCTGCGCTACGCCAAATACGGCTATATCCTGGAAAGCGGCCGCGTCGTGCTCGACGGGGACGCGGATGCGTTGCTCAGCAACGAGGATGTGAAGGAATTCTATCTGGGCCTGTCCACCCAGGGCCGTAAAAGCTTCCGCGACGTGAAGCATTACAAGCGCCGCAAGCGCTGGCTCTAGACGGGGCTCATACCGCCGGGGCGGCGGATCGTCCCGGCCCATTACGGGGGCATTCATGAGTGAATTTTACGATGCGCTGGAAACGCGCAGCGCAGATCAGCGTGCATCGGACATTGCAACCGCCTTGCCGGCGCATATCGCTCATGCGCGCGCCAATGCGGCCTATTACGCGGAAACGCTCGCTTCGGCCGACCCGGCATCGGTGACCGGCCCGGCGGGGCTCGCCAGGCTGCCGCTGACCCGGAAAGCCGATCTGATGGACCGTCAGACGCAGGACGCGCCGTTCGGCGGGCTTAACGCCACCCCGGCGCGCGAACTTTTGCGCCTTTTCCTTTCGCCCGGACCGATTGCCGACCCGGAAGGCCGGGGCCGTGACTGGTGGGGCATGGGGCGCGGCCTGTTCGCCGCCGGGTTCCGGCAGGGCGATATTGCGCACAACTGCTTCAGCTATCACCACACGCCGGCCGGCGCGATGATGGAGGCGGGCGCGCATGCGGTCGGCTGCGCGGTCTATCCGGGCGGCGTGGGCGCCACCGATCAGCAGGCGGAGGCCATCGCCTTCTACCGGGCGGACGGCTATATCGGCACGCCGGATTTCCTGGCGAAGATCCTGGAGCGGGCCGACGAGACGGGCGCGGACGTCTCCTCGCTGAAGAAAGCTTTCGTGGGCGGCGGACCGCTATTCCCCAATATGCGCGAAGCCTATGAGGCGCGCGGCATCGTCACGCGCCAATCCTATGGCACGGCGGATCTCGGCATGGTGGCCTATGAGTCGCTGGCCCTGGACGGCATGATCGTGGACGAACGCGTCATTGTGGAAATCGTGCGCCCTGGCACCGGCGATCCGGTGCCGGAAGGGGAGGTGGGCGAGGTCGTCGTCACCAGTTTCAACGCGGACTATCCGCTGATCCGGTTCGCGACCGGCGACCTGTCGGCGGTTCTGCCGGGCTTAAGTCCCTGCGGGCGCACCAACATGCGGATCAAGGGCTGGATGGGCCGGGCCGACCAGCGCACCAAGATCAAGGGCATGTTCGTCGATCCCAAACAGGTTGATCGCCTGGTCAAGGCGCATCCGGAAATCGAGAAGGCGCGGGTGGAGGTGACCCTGGTCGACACCAGCGACGTGATGGTCGTGAAGGTCGAGGCCGCCGGAACAGATGACGGTTTCGCCGCCGCGGTCGAAGAGACGATCCAGAAGGAGATCCGTCTGCGCGGCAAACTGGAGATCGTGGCCCCGGGATCGCTTCCCAACGACGGCAAGGTGATCGACGACCAGCGCAAGTTCGACGCTTAGAGTGTCCGTGTTGGTCAAGGAATGCTTTGTGACCATCCGCGCTAACGCACTCGCGAAAAACGACCGAGAATGGGTACACTCTCGGTCTTGATCATCACGGATACTCTAACCGAAAGCCGCCATAACCCGGCTCAACAATCCGTCCGTCGCCGCCTGATCGATCCAGCGGGCGACCAGGACGATTTCCTCGTCGGGCGCGATCCACAGGACGTTGCTGCCCGCGCCCAGTGCGGCGAAGCTGTTCGCAGGCGCGGACGGCCATTCCGCGCTTCCGGTGTTCAGCCACCATAGCAGCCCATAGCCGTCATTGACCGCGCAGGGTTTGCGGATCTCTTCCGTCCAGCCTTCCGGCAGCAGGCGCTCGCCCTCCCAGACGCCGCCGTTCAGGATCAATTGACCGAACCTTGCATGGTCCAGGCTGTTGATGCGCATGCCGCCGCCCCAGTGCGACCCGCCGGGGACCGACTGCATGCGGTCGCCGCCGATCTCCACCCAGGAATTCTCGTAACCGTGCCAGGACCAGCTATCCGACGCGCCGATTGGGTCCATGATCCGTTCCTTCAGCACCGCCGGCAGCGGCTTGCGGAACAGCCGCAGCAGGCACAGCGACAACAGGTTCACCCGGACGTCATTATACTCCCAATAGGTCCCCGGTATCTGCAGGTCGCGGTGCTTTCCCTTGCGGCTGTTGTCCGCGCCGGGTCCCAACTGCCGGTTCCGGTCGACCAGATCCGGCTTGTCCCACAGAACGCCTTCCCATTCGCTGGTCATGGTCAGCAGGTGCCGCCAGGTAATCGCCCCGTTATGCGGTCCTTCGAATTCAGGGTCCGGCAGGCGGTCGGCGACGCACTCGTCCAGCGACCCGATCAGGCCGTCGCCGAGCGCCAGTCCGGCCAGGATCGAGAGATAGGATTTGGCGATGGAGAAGGTGAGGTCGCAGCGCCCCGGCTCCCCCCATTGCGCGACGGTTTCGCCCTTGTGCAGCACCAGCCCGCTGGGTCCGCCGCGCGGAAACAAGGGCCCCAGGATCGCGTTCCAGGGCGGCGGTTCGATTTCCGTCAGACCGGGCAGGTTGCCCGCTGTCAGATCCTTCGGCCAGCCGGTTTCGGACTGCGCGGCGAAGGCCAGCAGTTCTTCGTTTTTTTCGCCTGTGGACATGATTCCTCCCGATACGCCGCCGCCCTGTTTGGCAGAAAATGACGGACATCTGACATTTTCGCCAAATCCGTTCTGCGTTAGAACCGTTTTCATCCCCGAACGGCGCGGAAGCGACAAGTATGGAACGGCTCATCACAGCTTTGATCTTTCCCGATTTTCAGATTCTCGATGCCACCGGACCCCTGGAGGCGTTCGATGTTGCGAACAAATTCATCGGACCGGACTCTTCTTACCGGGTGGTTTTGGCCGCGCTGGAGGCAGGGCCGGTCGCGGCTTCCTCGGGCCTGCGGCTGATGGCGGACTGCGCGGCTGCCGATCTGCCGCGGCTCTTGGACACGGTGATCGCAGTGGGCGGGGTGGGGGTGCACGCCTTCCGCCGCGACCCGCGCGCTTTGGCGGCCATATGCGGGGCGAGCGCC